>DAIQOT010000257.1:0-5344 GCA_036787695.1 Solirubrobacterales bacterium
CGGGCCGCCACGAGACGCCCGGGACGCATCCTCGGACGGCCGGAGGAGGGCAGCGCGGACCCCGAACCTCGCTCCCGAAGCCGCTTCGGGGGAGGCATCCGAGGCTCCTCCCAGAATCAAGTGCTTATGCAGGTAGTGATGGGGATCGACCCTGGTGCGGCAAATCTTGGCTTCGGCGTGGTCCGTGTGGACGGCAACCGCATGGTCGCGCTCGACGGCGGCGTCGTCGCGACCGGGCCGGAGATGCCGATGGAGCGGCGGTTGGAGCGGATCCACGCCGCCGTCGGCGAGCTGATGTCGGCTCACCAGCCGCGGGCCTTGGCGATCGAGCAGGTCTACTTCGGCCGCAACGTCGGCTCGGCGATGATGGTCGGGCAGGCGAGCGGCGTAGCGATGCTGGCCGCCGCCCAGCGCGGCATCGCCTGCTTCGCCTACACGCCGCAGGCGATCAAGATGGCGGTCTGCGGCTCCGGCGCGGCGGGCAAGGACCAGGTCCAGCGGATGGTCGGCACCTTGCTCGGGCTGCCGGAGCCGCCGCACCCCGACCATGCCGCCGACGCCCTCGCCGTCGCGATCTGCCACGGCGGCGGCGAAGGACGCCGCGAGGCCGTCGCCCGCAGTGGCGCCGCGGCCGCCCTAGCGGCCGGCATCCCCGTCAAGGGAGGCCCTCGGCCGCACTTCACCGCACGGGTGCCCGGATGATCGCCGCCGTCCGCGGCGAGGTCCTGGTCCGCCGCCCCGACCACGTCGTCATCGACGCCCACGGCGTCGGCTACCGGCTCGCGGTCTCGGCCGAGACCCTGAAGTCGGTCCCCGCCGCCGGCTCCGACACCTTCCTCCACGCCGAGCTGATCGCCCGCGAGGACTCGCTCACCCTCTACGGCTTCGCCTCCGAAGACGAGCGCGACCTCTTCCGCATGCTGATCTCGGTCAGCGGCGTCGGGCCCAAAATGGCGATCGCGGCGCTCTCCGGTGGCAGCTCTCGTGAGCTCCTCCGGGCGATCGCCGCGGGCGACGCCAAACGCTTCCAGGCCGTCCCGGGGATCGGCAAACGGACGGCAGAGCGGATCCTCGTCGAGCTCCGCGAGAAAGTCGCCGGCGCGCTCGAAGCCACCTCCGGCGCGATCGCCGTCGCCGAGGAAGGCGACGCCCGGTCGCTCGCCCGCGACGGCCTCGTCAACCTCGGCTACCAGCCGCTCGAGGCCGAGCAGCTGCTCGACGGCCTCGAGGGCGACGACGCCGAGGCGCTCCTCGCCGGCGCCCTGCGCAAAGCCGGGACCAGTAGATGAGCGACGACTTCGATCCGACCGGCGACGACCCGATCGCCGCCAACCGCATCCGCACCCCCGGCATCGACGACGACCCGATCCCGGTCGACGCCGAGGTGCGCGTCCACGACGCCCGCGCCGACGTCGAGGACCTCGACCGGTCGCTGCGCCCGCCGACCCTCGCCGACTTCGTCAACCAGGTCCAGGTCACCGAGCAGCTCGGGATCTTCATCGAGGCCGCCCGCCGCCGCGGCGAGCCGCTCGACCACGTCCTGCTCGCCGGCCCGCCGGGGTTGGGCAAGACCTCGCTCGCCAACATCGTCGCCGCCGAGCTCGGCGTGCCGCTGGTCCAGACCGCCGGCCCGGCGCTCGAGCGCAAGGCCGACGTCGCCTCCTTCCTCACCGCGCTGGAGCCCGGCAGCGTCTTCTTCATCGACGAGATCCACCGGCTCGGCCGCGCGGTCGAGGAGACGCTCTATCCGGCGATGGAGGACGGCGAGCTGCCGGTGGTGCTCGGCCAGGGCGCCGGCGCCCGCACCGTCACGCTGCCGCTGCCGCCGTTCACGCTGATCGGCGCGACCACCCGCGCCGGCTTGCTGACGACGCCGCTGAGGGACCGCTTCGGCGTCAGCCACCGCCTCGAGCACTACGCGCCCGAGCACCTCGCCCTGATCGTCGAGCGCTCCGCGGGGATCCTCGAAGTCGAGATCGACGCCGCCGGCGCGCACACGATCGCCTCGCGCTCGCGCGGCACGCCGCGGGTCGCCAACCGGCTGCTGAAGCGGGTCCGCGATTACTCAGAGGTGCGGGGGACGGGGACGATCGACGCCTCCCTCGCGGCCGACGCGCTGCGGATGCTCGAGGTCGACGAGGCCGGCCTCGACCGCGCCGACCGCGCCTTGCTCGACGCCGTCGCGACCAAATTCGGCGGCGGACCGGTCGGCCTTTCGACCCTTGCGATCGCCGTCGGCGAGGAGGCGGATACGATCGAGGACGTGCTCGAGCCCTACCTGCTTCAGCAAGGCCTGCTCAAACGGACCCCGCGCGGACGGGTGCTCACCCAGCGCGCCTACGACCACCTCGGCCTGGCCGCTCCGGAAGGCGCGGCGAGCCTCTTTTAGAGCGCTCGCACGCGTTAACTCGCCGCATAAGACTTTCATCTAGGCTGAGCCGACCATGCCGTTTTTCATCTGCCCCAACTGCGGACACCGCGAGGTCCACGGCTCGCGGACCGAAGGTTTCAGCCGTCGCCCCAAAGGTTGCTCGAAATGTGGATTCGGATTCGTATTCGAACTACTCGACGATTATTATCCGGCTCCGAACGCGGCGTTCTTCGTCTGCGATCAACAGGGGCGGATCATCGATGCGGGCAAAGGGAGCTACGAGTTGACGGGGTTGACTGACGAGGACGTGATCGGGCGACCGGTGCGCGAGGTCCTAGGCCTCGACTGGGTCGACCCCGGCGACGGCGGTCCCGAGGCCGACACCAATGGCGACGGCAAAACCGATCCGATCGAGACCTCGCTCGAGTGGGGCGTGCGCTCCCTCGGCAAGCGCGTCCAGGTCAACGCCGAGGGCGATCTCCCGGCGAAAGCGGTCGCCGACGTCTTCCCCGCCTATGACGACGACGGCGGGCTCTTGCTTGTCCTGACCCCGGAGGGCTAGGCAGCGATGGGTTCAAGGCGGCAGCACCTCTTCGTCCTGCTCTTCGTGCTGGCGCTCGTCGCGGTCTCCGCGGTGATCATCGCGAGCAAGGAAACGAAGCTCGGGCTCGAACTCCAGGGCGGCCTGCAGCTGGTCTACGAAGGCCAGCCGACCGGCACCAACACCGAAGTCTCCGGTGAAGACATCGAAGACTCGATCAACATCATCGAAAAGCGCATCAACAGCCTCGGCGTGTCCGAGGCCGAAGTCGCTCGACTCGGTGAAAAGAACATCACCGTCGGCCTGCCGGGCGTCACCGACGCCAACCGCGCCGCCGAACAGGTGGGGACGACGGCGCAGCTCTACTTCTTCGACTGGGAGCCGAACCTGATCGGCCAGGAGCGGACGATCGGCGGCCATCCCGGCCAGCAGGCGCCTCCCGCAGCGGTCAAAAAACTCGAAAGAGAATGGAAAGCGGCGGGGCGCAACCCGGAAAGCTTCGAGAACGGCTCGCTGATCGCCTCGGGCGCCTTCCCGAACGCCTATTCGGCCGCCCTGCTCGCCGCCGAACAGGAACCGGACGAAGACTGCGAAAACTGCTCGAGCGGCAAGACGCAGTACTACCTCTTCGAAAAAGACGCGCCGCACAAACTTCTCGCCGGCCCCGAGCAGTCCAAGGAAGACCTCTACGAAAGCCCGACCGGCGAAACGCTGCCGAAAGACGGGCTCGTCATCGAAGTCCCGCCCGGCACGATCCTCGTCTCCGAACTGCCGACGGAAGAAAGCGGCAAGCTCGACGAAACCGCCCAGCCGGGCTGGTTCGCGCTGAAAGACAACCCGTCGCTCTCCGGCTCGGAAATCACCGAACCGAAGCAGGAATACACGCAGGGCTCGGGCGAACCGAACGTCTCGTTCAAATTCACCGACAACGGGCGTGACAACTTCCAGCAGGTCACGCGCGAAATCGCGCTGCGCGGCGCGGCATCGGCGATCGGCCCGGTCGGCGCCGAAGAAGCGGCGGCACTCTCGGGCCACTTCGCGGTCATCCTCGACAACGAAGTCCAGAGCCGCCCGATCATCAACTTCCAGGAAAACCCTGACGGCATCGACGGCCGCCAGGGAGCCCAGATCTCCGGTGGGTTCAACGGCGAACACGGCCTCCAGACCGCGCAGGAACTGGCGACGACGCTGCAGATCGGCGCGCTGCCGATCAACCTGCACCTGATCTCCGAGACGCAGGTCTCGGCGACGCTCGGCTCGCAGGCCCTCCACGACGGGATCAAGGCCGGGATCATCGGCCTCGCGCTCGTCGTCCTCTTCCTGCTCCTCTACTACCGCATCCTCGGCGTGATCGCCGTGATCGGGCTGGTCGCCTACGGGACGATCTTCTTCGCCCTGATCAAACTGATCCCGATCACCCTGACGCTGCCGGGGATCGCGGGGCTGGTCTTAACGATCGGCGTCGCCGCCGACGCCAACATCGTCATCTTCGAGCGAATAAAGGAGGAGGTGCGCGCCGGGAGAGGTATGTCCAGCGCGATCGCCGCCGGTTACAAACGCGGGATCTCGACGATCGTCGACGCGAACGTCGTCACCATCCTCACCGCCTTCATCCTGTTCGTCCTCGCGACCGCCGGGGTCAAGGGCTTCGCCTTCACGCTCGGCGTCGGCACGATCACCTCGCTGCTGACCGCGGTCGTGTTCACCCAGGCATTGCTCGGCACGATGAGCAACTCGAAAGTGCTGCGCTCGCCGAGCGCGCTCGGCGCCGGCGGCGAGGGCCGCAAATGGCACTTCGACTTCATGGGCGCCAGCCGCTGGTTCTTCACCCTGTCCGGGGTGATCCTGCTGATCGGGGCCGTCGCACTCTCGACCAAGGACCTGAACTTCGGCATCGACTTCAAGTCCGGCACGCGAATCACCGCGGCGCTGGAAAAGCCCGCCAGCGAGGACGGCGTCCGCGAAACCCTGGAAGAAGTCGGCGTCGACAACGCCGAGATCCAGCAGGTCACGGTGCCGCACTTCGGCAGCAACGTCTTCCAGATCGAGTCGACGGAGCTGCAGCCGGGCGAGGTCCACGACACCGAAGCGGCGCTGAACAAGAAGTACGGGGTCGATAAAGAAGGCTTCGAAAGCACCAGCGTCGGGCCGACCTTCGGCAAGCAGGTCGCCGAATCGGCGGTGAAGGCACTGATCTTCTCGCTGCTCGTGATCTTGGTCTACGTGGCCTTGCGATTCGAGCCGAAATTCGCGGTGCCGGTGCTGATCGCGCTGTTCCACGACATCTTGATCACCGGCGGCGTCTACGCCTTGACGGGCAAAGAAGTATCGAGCGGTACGGTGGCCGCCTTCTTAACCATCTTGGGGTACTCGTTATACGACACGATCATCGTGTTCGACCGAATACGAGAGAACGTGCCGCGCATGCCGCG
>DAIQOT010000066.1:0-16436 GCA_036787695.1 Solirubrobacterales bacterium
CGCGGTCGCGAAGGTCTCCAGGTTGGCCACCCCGGAGAGCTCGTCGAGCTTCGCCGCGGTCCGATTCCAGGCGTGCACGGGGATGTCGGCGGCGGCGGCGTTACGGGCCATCCCCTGGCCCATCATGCCCCCCGCTCCGAGGATCGCTACGGCCTTTATCGTCACAATTCCGTCAGTCTTCGTCATAAGACTGGTATATATCGAGACGCTTTTGTCGGGGAGTGCAAAACGCATATAAGCGGTGTGAGTAATCGGCTCTAATAGTTAGGTTGCGAGGGCGCCGCCTAGCCGTTGGGATGGCGAGCCTATGCCGACGGAACAGCACTCCCACGACCACGAGACGATCGACCAGGACCTCGTCCGGGCGCTCGCCCACCCGATGCGGGTGCGGATCCTCGAAGCGCTACAGGGCCGGACCGCGAGCCCGACCGAACTGGCGCGCGAATTCCTCGAGAGCCTCGGCGTCGTCTCCTACCACGCGAACGCGCTGCTCGAGGTCGAATGCATCGAACAGGTGCGCACCCAGCCCAAACGCGGCACGATCGAGCACTTCTACACCGCCCGTCCGCGCTCGTTCATCGGCCACCAGGACTGGCGCCGGACGCCGGTCTCGGTCCGCGGCGGGGTGACCGACGAAGCGATCCGCACCTTCGTCGCCAAGGTCGGCGCGGCGGTCGACGCCGACACGATCGACTCGCGCGAGGACACCACGCTGAACTGGATGCCGATGGTGGTCGACGACCGCGGCTGGCGCGAGACCGCCGAGATCCTCGACCGCGCCCTGCAGGAACTGATGTCGGTCGCCACCGACAGCCGCGAGCGCCTCGGCGAGGGCGACGGCATCCCGATCGTTACCGCGATGGCCGCCTTCGAGGCGCCGCCGGGCAAGGGTTAGGCGCGGGCGAGGATCGTTCGCGCGCCGACGTAGCGGCGGGTGGCCGGGAGAAGCATGAGCACCAGGCCGACGAGGCCGGATGCGATGCCGATCCAGGTCGCGGAGCCGGAGATCAGATCGAAGATGAGTCCGACGAGCCCGACCCCGACGGTGACCATCCACAGCCACCTCACCCCTTTGAGCAGGAAGTAGAGCCAGACACAGGTCAAGACGACGTAGATGACCAGCGCCGTCACGGGAGCGTCGCCCGAGGCCCGGGCGAGGACCACGATCAAGCCCGCGACCGTTAGCACGGCGAAGGCCCACAGCGTCCAAGGCACCCGCCGCCACGCGATCATGGCCGCAGACTAATCGCGCGGCCCACGACCCCGAGAGCGGGGCCTCGCTCAGTTCGCTCCCGCGACCGCCTTCTGCAGTTCGTCCTTGTTCATGCTCGAGCGGCCGTCGATGCCGAGCTTCTTGGCGTCGTTGTAGAGCTGTTCGCGGGTGCGGCCGGCGGGGCCTTTGCCCGACTGTTTGCCGCCGCGATGGCTCGCCGAGGCGCCGCGTTTGGAGCTGGGTGAGGAGGTTTTCGACTCGCCCGAGCGGGCCTTTTCCTTGTTCACCGTGCGCGCCGCGATCTCCTCGGCGCGTTTGGTCGAGCGCCCCTCTTTTTCCTCGCTCTTTTTGATCTCTTTGAACTGACGATCGCGTTTGCTGCCTTTTTTGACTCCGCGCGGTGGCATCTGCCCCTCCTTCTCGCAGGTGTTCCTACTCGTCCCCGTTACCCGCTGCGGGGCCGCCCAACAACGACCGCGGCCAGAGCTTGCGGGTGCGGACGACGTTGGTCTCGGCGCCGAGGACGACGAACATCGAGCCGAGGTGGATCCAGGCGAGCAGGCCGATGACGAGGGCGAAGGTGCCGTAGACGGCGGAGGCGTTCTTCACCTCGTGGGAGATGTACCAGCCGCCGATCACCTGGAGGATCTCCCAGCCGATCGTCGCCACGATCACGCCGGGGATCAGCGAGCGGGTCTCGACCGTGTCGGTGGTGAGCAGGCGGAAGACGGCGCCGAAGACGAAGAGGTTCAGCACGGTCGCGATCGCCAGGCCGGCGACTTTGCCGCCCGCCCCGAGGAAGTCGGCGCCGCCCGCGGCGAGGCCGCCGAGCACGACGAGCAGCCCGATCCCCCGCAGGCGCGAGCCGACGAAGCCGCGTTCGGCCGACTTCGGCACGCCCCAGCAGCGGTTGAAGGTCTGCTCGACCTCGAGCACGACGCCGAGCCCGGCGAGCACCGAGCCGATGATCCCGACCGCGAGCGCGACGCCCGATCCGGTCAGGCTGCCCCCCTTCAGCTGGTTGCCGATGATCGGGAACTGGGAGAGCGTCGAGGTGACGACTTCTTCGCGCAGTTCTTCGTTGCCCGCGAGGACGTAGCCGAGGATCGTCGTCATCAACAGCAGCAGCGGGAAGAGCGAGAAGAAGGCGCGGTAGGAGATCAGCGAGGCCATGCTGCCGCCTTCGTCCTCGCCGTACTTTTTGACGACGCCGAGCGGGAAGGCCACGGGAGGGACCTTCTGCTGGAACTCGTCGAAACGGCGGAGTGGCGCCTTGAAGTCCATGCGCGGACCCTTACCCCGCGAGGGGACGGACTTACGCCTCCTCAGTCGATCAGCTCGAGGACCTCGCGCTCGACCTTCTGCCGGGTGCGTTCCGACATCCGCCCCTCGGACGCGGCGCGGCGGCCGGCTTCGATCGTCTCGCCGTCGCGGTAGCGGTCGAAGACGCGCGGGTCGATGTAGGAACGGCGGCAGACCGCGGGCGTGTTGCCGAGCGCCGCCGCCACCGTTTTCACCGCGCGGTTGATCGTCCGCTTGGCCGCCGCGTCGGAGGGCGGCTCCTCCTCCCCGGCCAGCGCCGCCGCGGCGAGCACGGTGCCGCTCCAGGTGCGGAAGTCCTTGGCCGAGAACTCGCGGCCGATCGCTTCCTGGATGTAGTCGTTGATGTCACCGGAGCGGACGTCGCGCCAGCGCCGGCCTTCCTTCCAGGCGAGCAGGTCCTCGGGCCCGCCGCGCCGCCGGCGCATCGTTTCCAGCGCCGCTACCGCGTCGGCGTCGCCGATCGCCTGGATCCGCCGCTGGTTGCTCTTCGCCGGGAAGTCGAAGACGATCTCCTCGCCCTCGCGGTGGACGTGCTCGCGGCGCACCGTCGCCAGGCCGTAGCTCTCGTTGGCCTCGGCGTATTCCTCGCCGCCGATACGGAAGAAGCCGAGGTCGAGGAGGCGGACGGCGGTGGCGAGAGCGCGCTCGCGCGGCATCCCTTCGAGCTCGATGTCGCGGCGGACGGTGCGGCGCAGTTTCGGCAGCGCGGCGGCGAACTCTCTCATCGCCGTGTACTTGCGGGTGGCGCGGCGAATTTCCCAGCGGTCGTGGTAGCGGTACTGCTTGCGCCCCGCTTCGTCGTAGCCGGTCGCCTGGATGTGACCCATCGGGTCGGGACAGATCCAGACGTCACGCCAGGCCGGCGGGATCGTCAGGTCGCGGATCCGCGCCAGCGTCTCCTCGTCGGTGATCACCGTGCCGTCGTCGTCCTCGAAGGAGAAGCCTTTGCCGCGTTTGCGGCGGTAGATCGCTCCCGCCGACGGGTCCGAGCGCCGCAGTCTCCCGCGCGCCGGTGCGCTCGTCGCCATCAGTCGCCGCGCCTCGGTCCGTTCACGCGGCGGAGGTACCCCGCCGGGGCGAAGCTACGCCGCGATGAGGAGAGGCTCGAAGCCCTCGATGCGGACCGTCACGAGCCCGTGGCCGCACTCGCAGGCAATCGCCTCGACTTCACCGAGCTCGTCGACCCAGAAGGTCAGCTCCTCGTCGCAGCCTGGGTCCGAGCACACAAGTTCAACCTGGAACATGTGACCAAGGGTGGCGCCGCGGTCGGACGGAGCGACCCGGATGGGCGCCGACTTGCACGCCGACTAGCCTCGGGACGGTGATCCCGTCCGACGAGGAGATCCTGCGCGCGATCGTCGCGCTCGGTGACGACGGCTTCGTCCCCCGCCACCAACTGGTCGCGCGGTTCCGTGGGCAGGGCGAGCGCGACATGCGCCGGGCGATCGGCCGCAGCGCCCGCCGTGGCCTCCTGCTCGAGCGCAAGGACCCCGAGGGCCGCAGCTTCGTCGCCGTCTCGACCGAGGGCTGGCAG
Organism: Solirubrobacterales bacterium; assembly: GCA_036787695.1. Lineage (GTDB taxonomy): Bacteria > Actinomycetota > Thermoleophilia > Solirubrobacterales > 70-9 > VAYN01. The sequence goes on from DAIQOT010000066.1 coordinate 4,071, forward strand.
GCGCTCCGCAGCGGCGAGTTCGAGCCCCGCCGCCTCCGCATCCGCGAGGACTAGAGCCCAGGTCGCGGCGCCGAACTCCTTGCGGTGTGCCTTATGTCCGGATAGCGAACATTTCGCACACCGCTAGGCCGCGAGGGCGTCGGCGACGAGCTTGAGGTCGGCGACGAAGGCCTCGTAGGCGGCCTCGCGCTCGTCGCCGGCCCGCAGCACCGCCGAGGGATGGACCGTCACCGCGGCCAGCGGAGCGAGGTCGCTCTCGAGCAGGGTCCCGCGGTCCTTCGTCACCTTCACCTCAGTGCCGAACAGGGAGCGGGCGGCGACGGCGCCGAGGGCGACGATCGCCTCCGGCTTGACCGCGGCAACCTCGGCGGCGACCCAGGGATGGCAAGCCTTCATCTCCCCCACCCGCGGCGTGACGTGGAGGCGGCGTTTGCCTTGCGGCCGCCACTTGAAGTGCTTGACCGCGTTGGTCAGGTAGGTCTCGTCGACCTCGATCCCGGCGGCGACGAGCGCTTTGCGGAGCAGGCCGCCGGCGGGGCCGACGAACGGTTCGCCCTCGATGTCCTCGCGGTCGCCGGGCGTCTCGCCGAACAACATCAGCCGCGCCTTCGCCGGGCCCTTGCCGAAGACCGCCTGGGTCGCGTCGCGGTAGAGGTCGCAGCCGTGGCAGTCCGGGACCGCCTCGCGCAACGCTTTCAAGGAGCGGCGCTTTGGGAGGTAGGCGGACGCGCCCTCCTCGGCCACCGGTCGGTCCCTAGTCGGCGTCCGCCGGCGCCGTCGCGGTCGGCAGCTCGCGGACCACTTCGCTCGCCCGCTTGTCGTCGCGCAGGCCGAGGTAACGCGGGTGGCGGAGCTTGCCGTCGCGGGTCCACTCGCTGAAGCCGAACTCGCCGACCAGCTCGGGCTTGATCCAGACCGCGTCGCGCGGCAGGCCGGAGCCGGCGGTGAACGGGGTCTTCTCCTGGCGCAGCGCGTCCATCTTGTCGCCGAGCATCTCCAGCGTAGCGTGGTCGAAGCCGGTCCCGACTTTGCCCGCGTAGCGAAGGTTGCCGTCCTCGTTGTAGCCGACCAGCAGCGCGCCGAAGCGCTCCCGCGAGCCTTTCGGTGGCGTGTAGCCGCCGATGACCAGCTCCTGGCCGTAGGTGCATTTGACCTTCAGCCAGTCGTTGGAGCGGGTGTGCGTGTAGGTGCTCTCGACCCGCTTGGCGACCAGGCCCTCCCACCCTTTCGTGCACGCTTCGAGGAAGAACTTGCGCCCTTTCTCGTTGCGGTGCTGGGTGTAGCGGACCGGCCCGTGGAATTCGAGCGCTTTGCGCAGGAGCGACTTGCGCTCCCGCAGCGGCAGGCCGGTGACGTCGCGGCCTTCCAGCTCGAGCAGATCGAAGACGTAGATGAAGACGGCGATCCCGGTCAGCCGCGCCAGCCGCCCGTCGGCGATCCCCATCCGCCCCTGCAGCTTCTCGAAACTGGTGGTCGAGCCGTCGAAGGCGACGATCTCCCCGTCGACGACGAAGTTCGGCGTCGCCTCGGCTTCGAAGGCCTCGGTCAGCTCCGGGTAGTTGTCCATCCGCCGGCCGGTCCGGGAGCGGATCACGACGCCTTTGGGCGTGCGCTCGACGACCGCCCGCTCGCCGTCGAGCTTGCGCTCGAAGATCCAGCCCGGGTCGTCGAACGCCTGGGCCGTGAGCCTCGCTCGCATCGGCTCACCCTGGACGGCCATTGCGGCAGCGTACCCCGGCGCGCAAGCCGCGGGGCGCGGCGCCGGGTTATGCTCGCGGCATGTCAGACGAGACGAACCCCGAGCTCGAAGCAGCCGAACGCGAAGTGAACGCCGAGCCCGCCTTCAAGGAGGGCGAGGAGGTCTGGGTCGAGGACGCCAACGGCAACCGCCACCCGGGCGTGTTCGTCGGGATGAACGAAGCTGCAGGCTGGTTCGGCGGCGGGCCCAGCGCCTACGTCGTCCACCCCGAGGCCCACCAGGCCGAGGTGGTCTCGATGGCCCGCATCATCCCGAAGAACTAGCCGCCCCCGCGCGCCTGCCCCCCGGGCCGACGCGCGAGCTCGGCCGCTCCTACGGGCAGTTGACTTCTTTCGGCAGCGTTTCTTCGACCGGTTTCGTTTCGCCGACTTTCAGCACGTGCAGGCCGAGCAGTTCGACGTTCAGCAGGTTGGTGGCGAGCGTGTTCAGCGAGCCGGTGACGCCCTTCACCTGGGTGGTCACGGTGCCTAGCGTCTGACAGGTCGCTTTCTGGTTCGCGGTGAGGGTGGTCAGGTTCGTCCCGAGGGTTCCGACGGTGGTGCCGAGCGTGCCGACAGTGCCGTTGAGGGTGCCGACCGTCCCGTTCAGCGCGGTGACGGTCCCGTTGACCGTGCCGACCGTTTCGCCGAGCCCTTTGACGGTCGTCTGGACGGTGCCGACGGTCCCTTCGAGATTCGTGAGGTTTTTGGTCGCGCCGGTGACGGTGGTGCCGAGGGTACCGACGGTCCCTTCGAGATTCGTCAGGTTTTTGGTGGCACCGGTCACGGTGGTCCCGAGCGTGCCGACGGTTTCGTTCAGGCCTTTGACCGTCCCTTCGACGGTGCCGACCGATTTGCCGAGCGTCGTGACCGTGCCCTGGACCGTGCCGAGCGTGCCTTCGAGGTTGGTCACGCCTTTGACGGTGTTGGTGACCGTTTCGCCGAGGCCGCCGACGGTTTTGCCGAGGTTGGTGACGTTGCCTTCGACCGTCCCGACCGATTCGCCGAGACCTTTGACGGTCCCCTGGACCGTTCCAACGGTTTCGTTCAGACCGTTGACGGTCCCCTGGACCGTTCCGACGGTTTCGCCGAGGCCTTTGACGGTCCCCTGGACGTTGCCGACCGTCCCTTCCAGGTCGGTCAAGTTTTTGGTCGCCCCGGTGACGGTGTTGCCGAGACCGGTCACCGTGCCTTCGACGGTCCCGACCGCTTTCTCGACCGTGCCGACGGTTTTTTCGAGGTTGCCGAGTCCTCCTTCGACGTCGGCCAGGCCTTTCACGGTCGAGCCGACGGTTTTTCCGAGATTGGTGACGTTGCCTTCGACCGTGCCGACCGTTTCGCCGAGGCCTTTGACGGTGCCCTGGACCGTGCCGACCGTTTCGCCGAGGCCTTTGACCGTTCCCTGGACCGTTCCGACGGTCCCTTCGAGGTTGGTCAGGCCTTTGGTCGCGCCGGTGACCGTTTCGCCGAGGACCCCCACGGTTTTACCGAGGCCGGTGACGGTACCTTCGACCGTCCCGACGCTTTCGCCGAGGCCTTTGACGGTGCCCTGCACGTTGCCGACGGTACCTTCGAGGTTGGTCAGGTTTTTGGTCGCGCCGGTGACGGTGGTTCCGAGGGTGCCGACCGTCCCTTCCAGGTCGGTGAGATTTTTGGTCGCGCCGGTGACGGTGTTGCCGAGGCCGGTCACGGTGCCTTCGACGGTCCCGACGGCTTTTTCGACCGTGCCGACGGTTTTTTCGAGAGTGCCAAGGCCGCCTTCGACATCGGCCAGGCCTTTCACGGTCGAGCCGACGGTTTTGCCGAGGGTGGTGACGGTGCCTTCGACCGTCCCGACGGTTTCACCGAGGCCTTTGACGGTGCCCTGCACGTTGCCGACCGTTCCTTCAAGGCTCGTCAGGTTTTTGGTCGCGCCGGTGACGGTGTTGCCGAGGCCGGTCACGGTGCCTTCGACGGTCCCGACGGCTTTTTCGACCGTGCCGACGGTTTTTTCGAGGGTTCCGAGGCCGCCTTCGACGTTGGCCAGGCCTTTCAGGGTCGACCCGACCGTTTCGCCGAGGCCGCCGACGGTTTTGCCGAGGTTCGTGACGGTGCCTTCGACCGTCCCGACACTTTCGCCGAGGCCTTTCACGGTGCCTTGGACCGTGCCGACCGTTTCGCCGAGGCCTTTGACGGTTCCCTGCACGGTACCGACGGTTTCGTTCAGGCCTTTGACCGTGCCTTCGACGCCTTTCACGGTTCCTTCGACCCCGCCGACGGCGGTTTCGAGGTTGCCCAGACCTTTGACCGTCGTGCTCACCGTGTTGCCGAGGCCGTTGACGGTGTTGCCGAGACCGTTCACCGTGCCTTCGACGGTGCCGACGGTTTTTTCGACCGTGCCGAGGGCGCCTTCGAGGTTGACGACTTCTTTGGTCAGGCCGAGGACGTTGGTCGTCAGCTGCTGGATTTCTTTGGTCTGGTTGGAGATCACTTCTTGAAGCTGTTTTTCGACCACGGCGGCGGAGCCTTTTTCACCCTGCGCTCCCGTCGCTCCGGCGGGGCCGGTCGCGCCGTTCGTTCCGGCGGTTCCGGTGGCACCGGTGGGACCGGTCGCTCCGGCGGCGCCGGTCGCTCCTGGGCCGCCGTTCGCGCCCGTCGCGCCCGCGCCACCCGTCGCGCCCTTTTCTCCGGCGGCGCCGGTAGCGCCGGGCTCGCCGTTGGCCCCCTGGGCGCCGTTCTCGCCGGCCGGGCCGAGCAGGCCCCAGGTCAACGCCTTTTCGCCCTTCTTACGCTTGCACTGCTTCGCCGAGGCGACGATGCGGAGCGTGCCTCGCTGGGACTTCTTGCCCTTCGTCTTGATGCAGGCGTGGACGATGCCGGTCACCGTCGGGACCTTGGCCGTCGGGGCCTTGGCGGCCGACGCGAGCGGTGCCACCACGGCGAAGACGAGGGCGGCGACGAGGAGGACGAGGACGAGGGGGGCGATCAGCTTGGCGTTCATCCTCAAGGACTTCGGAACGCGAAATCGGAATGCGGGATGACGGAGGTATGAACGCAGTAAACGGACAGACGTTTCAACGCGCGCTGGAAAACGGTATGCGGAACGACGAAGGGCGGCGCCGGCAACGAGGCCGGCACCGCCCTTGGAACTACACGTTGTAGGAATCGATCAGCAGGTCGTCAGCGCCGTGGTTCCCGGCAGGTTCAACGGGTTCGGGACGAGGATGCCGAGCACGCCCGTGAGCTGGTTGATGCCACTGAGGAGTCCGTTCCCCTGGGTGGTGACCGCGTTCAGCGCCGTGCACTGGGTGCCGACTTTGCCGGTGAGCCCGGTCAGCGAGGTAACGGTGCTGTCGAGGGTGCCTTTGACCCCTGACACGGTGCTCGTGAGGTTGAGCAGGCCGCCGGTCAGTACGGAGACTTCGTTGGTCAGTTTTTCGATTTTGTTGGTCTGCGCGTCGATGATTTCTTTGAGCTGGGTTTCGACCGTGGCGGCGGAACCCTGCGGGCCCTGAGCGCCCTGAGCACCGGTCGAGCCGTTGGTGCCGCTGGCGCCTTTGGCGCCGGCTGGGCCCGCGGCGCCGTTGTCACCCTGGGCGCCGGAGACGCCGGTGATGTTCCAATTCAAGGCCTTCCAGCCCTTCTTGGTGTTGCACTTCTGGGTCGGGCCGACGATGCGGATCATGCCCCGCTGGGCCTTCTTGCCCTTCACCTTCATGCACGCGTGGACCACACCGTTCTGAACTGACGGGGTAGATGCGGCGGAGGCGAGCGGGGCGACGAACAGCCCGAGCGCGACGAGGAGGACGGGGACGAGGGGGGCGATCAGTTTGGCTTTCATGCCCCCTGTCGTCGGCAGGGTCGATCTGATTCAGGGATGACTCGGGTAGGAAAATGGTGTCAGTTTTGCGAGGCGCCGCGGTGCCCGTTGCCGCTGCCGTTGGCGCCCTTCACCATCCGCGGGCGGTACCGGTAGCCGACGCCGCGCACCGTCTCCACCGGGTCGACGTGGGCCGCCCCGCCGAGCTTGCGGCGCAGGTAGCTGACGTAGAGCTTCACCTCGTCACGCTCGCGGATCCGGTCGCCCCAGACCAGTTCGAGCAGCTGGCCGTGGCCGAGGACGCGGCCCGGGTTTTCGGCGAAGGTCGCGAGCATGCGGAACTCGATCGGGGTCAGCGCGACCTCGTGGCCGAGGACGGAGACGCGGTGGCGGACGCGGTCGATCTCGAGGAATTCGTCGGTGAGCACGACCGGCCGCAGGTCGCCCTGGCGCGGGCGACGCATCAGGGCCTCGATCCGCGCCTCGAGTTCGGCGGGCGGCGGCGGCTTGGAGACGCAATCGTCCGCACCGGTGCGGAGCGCCTCGATCCGATCCTCCTCGCAGTCCCCGGTGAGCGCGATCAGCGGCACGTCGGAGAGCGCGCGGATCGTCGCCAGGACCTCGAGCCCGTCCGCCTCGGGCAGGTCGAGATCGAGCACGACCAGGTCGGGCTGGCGCTCGTAAAAAGCGCGCAACCCATCATTACCGTTGTCGGCACGGACCAGCTCGGCCCTGGCTCTCTCCGAAAGCCCTCGCAGCGCAGCACTCTCTCCGAGGTCTCGCCCGATCGCCAGCACCTTGCGCCTTCCGTCGCCTGGAGCTCTCGATTGCGATTCCAATTTGTAAATCGAATCTCTAATAGTCAGTAGCGCTTGTCAAGGCTTCGACGGAAGCTGTCGTTTTTGAACGGACTCGTTCGTCGCCCTGTATGAAGGGCCGATCGCAACCGCACCGGCCCACCACTGACCCAGGAGGTACCCGATGAGATTCATGATGTTCATGTATCCGGAGATTTCGGAGGAGGACTGGAACCCCTCGGCCGACGACGTCGCGGCGATGAACCGCTACAACGTCGAGCTGCGCGAAGCCGGGATGCTGCTGGCGCTCGACGGGCTGCGGCCGCCGTCGGACGGCGCCTCGGTCGTCTTCGAGGGGCGCGAGGCGCGGGTCGTCGACGGGCCGTTCGCCGAGGCCAAGGAGGTCGTCGGCGGCTACTGGATCATCCAGGCGCGCTCGAAGGAGGAGGCGGTCGAGTGGGCGAAGCGCTGCCCCGGGGTCGACTGCCGGGTCGAGGTGCGGCCGATCTGGGAAATGGAGGACTTCTCGCCCGAGATCAAAGAGGCCCTGAAGGTCTACGACGAGGACCTGCACCCGGGGGTCTGATGGCGGCGTCGGCCGACACCAGGACGGCGGTCGAGGCGGTCTGGCGGATCGAGTCCGCCCGCCTCATCGCCGGCCTGGCGCGGCTGGTCCGCGACGTCGGGCTGGCCGAGGACCTGGCGCAGGACGCCCTGGTCGCGGCGCTCGAGGCCTGGCCGCGGACCGGCGTTCCCGACAACCCCGGCGCCTGGCTGATGGCGACGGCGAAGAACCGGGCGATCGACATGTCACGACGGGCGACGAACTACGAGCGAAAGCGTGAAGAGATCGCCCACGAACTCGGGCTGATGATGGCGATGGAGGGAGCGTCGCCGGCGGGCGCGGCGGAGGACGAGGTCGGCGACGACCTGCTGGCGCTGATGTTCACCTGCTGCCATCCGGCGCTCGCGACCGAGGCGCGGGTGGCGCTGACGCTGCGCCTGCTCGGCGGGCTGACGACGGCGGAGATCGCCCGCGCCTTCCTCGTCGCCGAGCCCACCGTCGCGCAGCGGCTGACGCGGGCGAAGCGGACCCTGCGCGAGGTCCGCGCCGACTTCGAGGTTCCCGCCGGCGCGGCGCTGCGGGCGCGGCTACCGGACGTGCTCGAGGTCGTCTACCTGATCTTCAACGAGGGCTACGCGGCGAGCTCGGGCGAGCGCTGGGTGCGGACCGAGCTCTGCGAGGAAGCGCTGCGACTGGGCCGGATCCTCGCCGCGCTGGCGCCGCGCGAGCCGGAGGCGCACGGGCTGATCGCGCTGCTCGAGATCCAGGCGTCGCGGACGGCGGCGCGGATCGGGCCGGACGGCGAGCCGGTGCTGCTGCTCGACCAGGACCGCTCGCGCTGGGACCCGCTGCTGATCGCGCGTGGCGTCGCGGCGCTGAGGCGCGCCGAAGGGCTGCCCGCGCCGCTCGGCTCCTACGGCCTGCAGGCGTCGATCGCGGCCTGCCACGGCCGGGCGCTGAAGGCGGAGGACACCGACTGGGTGCGGATCGCGGCGCTTTACGAGGCGCTCGCCGCCCTCTCCCCCTCGCCGATCGTCGAACTGAACCGGGCCGTCGCGATCGGCATGGCCTTCGGGCCGGAGGTCGGCCTGGCGCTGCTCGAACGCGTCGCCGACGAGCCCGCGCTACGCGGCTACCACCTGGTCCCCAGCGTCCGCGGCGACCTGCTCGCCAAACTCGGCCTCGCCGCCGAGGCCGCCGCCGAATTCCGCCGCGCCGCGTCCCTGACCGAGAACGAGAGCGAGCGCCGCCTCCTCCTCCGCCGCGCCGCCGAGTGAGTTCGCACGTGGCCACAACATGCGTGGCTAACTGCGAACTCGCCGGGGGGGGCGGCTATTCGCCGGCGGCGAGGGAGCGCATGCCGTCGACCTCGAGGCGGAGCGTGCGCCAGTCGTCGAGGCGGGCGGCGCCGAGCTTGGCGTAGAAGTTCAGCGCCGGTTCGTTCCAGGTCAGCGCGCACCACTCGAGGCGGACGTGGCCGCGCTCGAGGGCGAGGGCCGCGAGGTGTTCGAGGATCTGGAGGCCGATGCCGCCGCGGCGGCTCTCGGGGCGCACGTAGACGTCCTCCATCCAGATGCCGGAGCGGGTCTCGAAGGTCGAGAACGTGGTGTAGAAGATCGCGTAGCCGACCGGCTCATTGTCGACTTCGACGATCAGGGCCTCGGCGGCGCGGTCCTCGAAGAGCGAGGCGCGGAGGAGCTCCGGCGTGCCGACTACCTCGTCGCGCAGTTTCTCGTAGGTGGCGAGCTCACAGATCAGGTCGAAGATCAGCTGGACGTCGTCTTCGGTCGCCGGGCGGATCGTCGCGGTGGTCGTCTCCTCGGGCACGTCCGGGAATCTAGATGGCCGGGCGGGGAAGCGTCGCCGCTACTCGACCGGCTCGAGCCGCGGGTTCGGGTGCAGCTCGCGGCCGACCTTGCCCGCCGGGCGGCCGTCGAGCTCGACCACGTCGGCGGTGAAGTCGAAGGTGCCGCGGATCAGCGAGGAGCCGACGCCGTAGGAGTCGACCGGCGCGCCGACCGCCTCGAAGCGTTCGATCTTCTCCGCGTCGAAGCCGCCGGAGACGACGATCTTCACCCGCTGATGGCCCGCCGCGTCGAGGCCGTCGCGGACCGCCTGGGCGAGCTCCGGGGGGACGCCGTGAAGCCGGTCTGCGTCGGGGCGGTCGGCGAGCGCGATGTCGACCAGCTTCTCCGAGGTGTCGAGCCGCACGCCCCAGAGGTCCTCGCCGAGGGCGTCCGCCACCTTCACCGCCTCTCCCACCGAGTCGTTGTGGAAGTCGACCAGGCAGATGATGTTCGAGCGCGCCGAGAAGCGTTTGGCGTAGTCGCGCGCCGCCGCCACCGTGTCGCCGCCGTAGACGGCGATCAGCGCGTGCGGGATCGTCCCCGTCCCACGCCCTCCCCACCACGAGGCGTTGGCGTCGGTGGAGACGCCGATCGCCCCGGCGACGTGCGCCGCCCAACCGTCGCCGGTCTGCACCAGCCAGTGGTCGTGGCGGGCGGGGAAGAAGAGCACCGACTTGCCGTCGGCGGCGTCGACGACGTGGCGCACGTTCGTCATCACCAGCGAGCGGCGCGCCAGCGTCCCGAGGTAGACCGTCTCCAGATGGGCGAAGAGGCTGTAGTCGCCCTCGATCGTCATCACCGTCTCCCAGGGCTCGATCGGGTCGCCCTCGTGGAGCGCGTTGACCCGCAGCCGCGGCCAGCCGTCCTCCCAGCTCCCGTCCGGCAGCCGCCGCCCGGCGCAGAGCCGCAGTACCGCGACCGCCTCGTCGATCCCACCGAGCAGCCCCTGGCGCTTGGCGAAGACCTGCATCGTCACCTGGGGGCGCTCGCCTTCGGCCTCGAGCAGCTCCTTGGTCAGGGCGAAGTAGGTGTCGGAGTAGTAGGAGTCGCGGATTTTCTCGACCGGGAGGCGGAAGACCTCCGGCCGCAGCCGGCCGCGCTTGTCGAGATCCGGGTCCGGCATCGCCCGATCATGCCGGCCGCTCCCGGTAGGGTCAGATTCATGGGCGTGATCGACAAGCTGGTCGCCAACAACGAGGCCTTCGCGGCGCAGGTCGAGGAGAGCCACCTGCCGGTCGAACCGGCGAGCCACCTGGCGATCGTCACCTGCATGGATTCGCGGCTCGACGTCTTCGCCGCGCTCGGGCTGGGCGACGGCGAGGCGCACGTGCTGCGCAACGCGGGCGGCGTGATCACCGACGACGTGATCCGCTCGCTGGCGCTCTCGCAGCGCAAGCTCGGGACGCGCGAGGTGATGCTGATCCACCACGACGACTGCGGGCTGCAAAAGGTGTCCGACGACGGCTTCCGCGACGAGCTGCGCGCGGCGACCGGCGTCTCCCCCGCCTTCGCGATCGAGTCCTTCGTCGACGTCGAGGCCGACGTGCGGCAGTCGATCCTGCGGGTTCGGCGCTCCGACTTCCTTCCCCACCGCGACTCGGTGCGCGGCTTCGTCTACGACGTCGACACCCACGCGCTGCGCGAGGTGACGGTCGACGACGCGACCGGGAGCGAGGGCGCGGGCGACGGCAACGCCGGCGACCCGGACCGTCCCACGGTCCACGCCAACCCGCCCGGCGAGGAGGTCGTCTGAGCGTGGCCGAGGTCGCCCCGTACGGGTCCTGGCGCTCGCCGATCGAGCCTGACGTGATCGCCAAGGGCGGCCGCCGGCTCGGCTTCCCGGCGCTGGCCGCCGACGGCGCGGTGTGGTGGCTCGAGGGTCGCGCCGCCGAGGGCGGGCGCAGCGCGCTGATGCGGCGCCCGGCCGGCGGCGAGCCGGAAGAGGTGACGCCGCCAGGAGCCAACGTGCGGACGCGTGTGCACGAGTACGGCGGTGGCGCCTGGAAGCTGCTGGCGCCGGAGCTCGTCGTCTACGTCGACTTCGCCGACCAGCGCGTCTACCGGCTGGAGCTCGGCGGCGAGCCGGTCGCGATCACGCCGGAGCCAGAGGAGCCCGCCGGCATGCGGTACGCCGACTTCGAGCTCTGCCCCGACGGCAAGACGCTCTTCTGCGTGCGCGAGCTGCACGGCGGCGACGCCGAACCGCGCAACGAGATCGTGATGCTGCCGCTCGACGGGTCGAAGCCGGCCGAGGTCGTCGCCGCGGGCCACGACTTCTACTCCTCGCCGCGGGTCTCGCCGGACGGGCTCTGGCTCGCCTTCCTCTGCTGGGACCACCCGAACATGCCCTGGGACGGCACCGAGCTGTGGGTGACGCCGGTCCGCGACCCGGGCTCGGCGCGGCCGCTCGCCGCGGGCAAGGGCGAGTCGGTCTTCGCCCCCGCCTGGGACGGCCACGACCGCCTGCGCTTCGTCTCCGACCGCGACGGCTGGTGGAACCTCTACCGCACGGTCGCCGACTTCGGCGCGCCCGACGCGGCCGAGGACCTGCCGCCGGTCGAGCAGCTGAGCGCCGAGCGCGCCGACCTCGGCCACCCGCAGTGGCTCTTCGGCGGCTCCACCCACGTCGAGCTCGACGACGGCTCGCTGGTCGTCGTCCGCACCGAGAACGCGACCGAACAGCTCTACGCACTGCCCGCCGGCGGCGGTGCGCTGCGCGACCTCGGCCTCCCCTTCACCTCGTTCGGCTGGCCGGTGCTGTCGGTCCACGGCGGCAAGGTGGCGTTCGCGGCGAGCTCACCGACGGACGCGCCCGCGATCGTCGTCCTCGACGTCGCCTCGGGCGAGACCGAGACGGTCCGCACCGCCTCCGACGACACGGTCGAGCCGGGCCTCATCTCGGAGCCGCGGGCGATCGAGTTCCCGAGCGGCGACGGCGACGTCGCGCACGCCTTCTACTACCCGCCGACCAACGCCGACTTCGAGGGGCCGGAGGGCGAACGGCCGCCGCTGATCGTGATCAGCCACGGCGGGCCGACCTCGCACGCGACCCCGGAGCTGTCGGAGGAATACCTCTTCTGGACCAGCCGCGGGTTCGGCGTCGCCGACGTCAACTACCGCGGCTCCTCCGGCTACGGGCGCGCCTACCGCGACAAATTGCAGGGCACCTGGGGCATCGTCGACACCGAGGATTGCGTCGCCGCGGCGCGCTTCCTCGCCGAGACCGGTGAGGTCGACGGCGAGCGGCTGGCGATCCGCGGCGGCTCGGCGGGCGGCTACGCGACGCTCTGCGCGCTGGTCTTCCACGACGCGTTCGCCGCCGGGGCGAGCTACTACGGCGTCGCCGACACCGAGACGCTGGCCCGCGACACCCACAAGTTCGAGGCCCGCTACCTCGACGGGCTGATCGGCCCCTATCCGGAGCGCGCCGACCTCTACCGGGAGCGCTCGCCGATTCACTTCGTCGAGCGGCTGAAGGCCTCGGTGATCCTCTTCCAGGGACTCGAGGACAAGATCGTCCCGCCGAACCAGGCGGAGACGATGGTCGCCGCGATGAAGGCGAATGGGGTCCCCCACGCCTACCTCGCCTTCGAGGGCGAGCAGCACGGGTTCCGCAAGTCG
>DAIQOT010000258.1:0-5306 GCA_036787695.1 Solirubrobacterales bacterium
GAAGCGGCGGAAGACGAAGTTGCCGACGACGGCGCCGAAGATCGCCCCGGCGATCACCGCGAGGCGGAGCTGCGCCACCGCCGCGGGCCGCAGCGCGGTGCGCCGCGAGACCGGCGCCAGGAGCGTGTAGCGGACCTCGGCCGCCTCGATCGCCAGTGGGCCCCCGCGGGCTCCTGAGCGCAGCCCGGCGAGCACCAGCAGGGCGACCGCGAGGCCGATCACGGCGGGCGCGTGGTCGCGGATGCTGTCGATCGAGCCGGGGTCGGCGGGCACTTCGTGGAGCGCGCCGGCAAGGAAGGCGAGGATGAAGATCGCCGCCAACCCGCCGAGGTAGACGCGGTAGAGCACCTCCATCACGTCGGCGCGCGCGACGTAGCGGCGGCGGCGCGCCGAGCGCATCGCCTTCATCGCGGCCACCGCGTCGGGCGCCGCAAGCAGCGTCCCCACCGACCGATCCTCCGCGCTCACCCACCTATTATCGGTGCGTGGCCTCCGCCTCGCCCTACGGTCCCAAGGCCGATTCCGGCCCGCCCGGCTTCGGGCCGAAGCTGCTCGGCTTCTGCGAGGAGCTGCGGCGCGAGGGCGTCGCGGTCGGGACCTCGGAGATCCTCGACGCGTTCGCGGCGCTGCGGCACGTCCCCTGGACCGAGCAGGCCGACTTCCGCGAGGCGCTGGCAGCGACGATCGCCAAGTCCCAGGACGACCGGCGGGCCTTCGAGCTGCTCTTCGACCGCTACTTCTTCCGCGCCGCCGAGGCGGCCGCGATCGAGGAGGGGATCGCCGAGCGACCCGCCGACGACGAGGTCAACCAGGGCGCCCAGCCGAGCGGCGACCTCGCCGATCGGCTCGACGGCGAAGAGCTGAGCGAGCTGATCCGCGACGCGATGCAGCAGGGCGACGAGAACGCGCTGCGCGACCTCGCCCGCCTGGCGATCGCCGCCTTCGGCCGCGACGAGGGCTCCGGCGTGGTCGGCGTCGACGTCCAGCGGATCCGCCGCAGCCTCGGGCTCAGCGCCGGCTCCCAGCCGCCGCGGGCCGACACCGGCGAGGAGCGGCCGACGCTCGACCGCGACCAGCTGACCGGCTTCGAGCGCCACCTGCGGCGCGAACTCGAACGCGACCTGATCGAGCGGACCGAGACGCTGCCCGCCTCGCGGCCGCTGGCCGAGCTCGACCGCGCCCTCCCCACCTCCCCGACCCAGGACCTCGCCGCGGTCCACCGCGCGGTCTCGCAGATGAAGCGCCGGCTGGCGACGCTCGGCCACGAGCAGCGCGGGGTGAAAAAGGGGCGGACGGTCGACGTGCGGCGGACGATGCGCGCCTCGCTGGAGACCGGCGGCGTGCCGATGCACCTCCGCTACAAACCGAAGCGCCCGCGCCGTCCCGAGATCTACGTCCTCTGCGACGTCTCCACCTCGGTCACCTCGGCCAGCGTCTTCTTCCTCTCCGTCCTCCACGCCCTCCACGACTCGTTCCGCAAACTGCGCTCGTTCGTCTTCATCGAGCGGATCTCCGAGGTCACCGACGTCTTCGAGCACGAGCGCGACTTCGCCGCCGTCGCCCGCAAGATCTCCAGCGAGGGCGGCGTCGCCGACGTCTCCGGCTACACCGACTACGGCCGCGTCTGGCTCGAGTTCCTGACCGAGATCTCCGAAGACCTCGACCCGCGCTCGACCGTGATCGTGCTTGGCGACGCCCGCACCAACGGCCGCGAGCCGCACGCCGAGGTCTTCGCCCGGATCTCCGAGCGGGCCGGCCGGCTCTTCTGGCTGAACCCCGAGCCGAAGCTCTACTGGAACTACGGCGACTCGGTGATGAGCTCCTACGAACGCTATTGCGACGGCACCTTCGAGTGCTGGACCACCCGCCACCTGGAGAACTTCGTCAACGTCGTCGCGGGGGCCGCCCCGGCCGCCGAATGAGCGGCGTCACCCGATGAGGGTCCTCTTCCTGCGCCACGGCGAGTCGGTGCACAACGCCCACACCGGCGAGGAGCGGCTCGCGGAGGAGCTCGGCGACCAGCTGACCGAGCGCGGGCGCTCCCAGGCCGTCGCCGCCGGCGCCGGGCTGCGCAACCTCGACCTCGGGATCACGAAGCTCTTCACCAGCCCGATGCGGCGGGCGGCGGAAACCGCGGAGCGGGTCGGCGAGGCCCTCGGGCTGGAGCCGGAGCCGATCCCCTTTGCCTACGAGTTCCACCAGGGCGAGGAGTGGGCGGATGGCTTCGAACGGGTCGAGCTGCTGAAGGCGCGGCTCGAGGGGGAGCCGGAGGACGGCCTGCCGCTGCTCGTCACCCACGGCATCCTCACCCGCTTCTTCCTCCTCGACTCGATCTTCGGCCCGGCCTTCACCGAGGACCTGCGGCCGCGGATGTGGCACCTGCGCTCCTCCAACTGCGCGCTGACCACCTTCGAGCACGGCGAGACCGCGGAGCCCGGCGGGGCCCCGACGATCTCCGGCTGGAACTGCGTCACCTGGATGGAGCGGCCGTGGGATCGGCCGTGACCGTGCGGGTCGGCTCGTCCGGGGAGACCTGCCACTGCTCGTTGACTTCGGCGCCGGGCGGCGCGGCGACCGGGCCGTCGAGCAGCGGGTCGTCGGTGTCGCGCATCCAGTCGGCGAGGCGGCCGCGCATCTCGGCGAGCGCCTCGGCGACGGCCGGGTCGGCGGCGCAGTTGTTCATCTCGGCGGGGTCTAGCACCAGGTCGTAGAGCTGCTCGCGGGCGACCCGGCGGTCGGCCCAGCCCGCCGCGACCCAGATCTCCTTGGAGGCCGAGTCGTCGCAGTTGGCAAGCACCGGGCCGGGGAAGTCGTCGAAGCGGCGGATGTACTTCCAACGCTCGGTGCGGACGCTGCGCTGGGGCTCGTAGGCGACGTGGTAGGTCATCTCGGCGAAGGTCGCCTCGTGGATGACGTCGGTCTCGCCGCGCAGCAGCGGGACCAGGGACTCGCCCTGCAGCCAGTCGGGCGGCTCGACCTCGGCGACCTCGCAGAGGGTCGGGTAGACGTCGAGGTGGGTGACCGGCTGGTCGATCACCTTGCCGCCGGAGAAGGCGCCGGGGCCGCGCATGATCAGCATCACGCCGGTGCCGCGGTCGGTCAGGGTCGCCTTCGAGCCGGGGAACGCGACGCCGTGGTCGGTGGTGCAGATGACGAGGGTGTCCTCGACCAGGCGGAGGTCGTGGAGGGCGTGGAGGACGGCGCCGATGCCCTGGTCGAGCGAGCGCACGCTGGCCTTGAACTCGGCCATGTCGCGGCGGGTCGCGGGCTGGTCGGGCAGGTTCGAGGGCGGCAGCGAGTAGAGCGTGTCGCGGACCGAGGTCGGGGCGGAGAAGTCGCGGTGGGTCTCGAAGAAGCCGACCGACATGAACCACGGTTTGCCGGTCCCTTTGGCGGCGCGGAGGGCCTCGATCGTCAGCGGCGCGACGTCGCTGGCTTTGTTCGACTCGACCTTGATCACCTCGTCGTAGCCGATCACCGCCGGGTCCTTGGAGATGTGCTGCTCGCCGACCAGCACCGAGTGGTAGCCGACGCGGCGCAGGGTGTGGACCCAGTGCTGCCCGTAGTCGTTGAGCTCCCAGCCGCGGTGGGCGAGCCCCTCCATCCCGTTGTTGTGGCAGTAGAGGCCGGTCAGCAGGCTGGCGCGGCTGCCGGAGCAGGTCGGCGCGTTGCAGAAGGCCTGGCGGAAGAGGACGCCCTGGTCGGCGAGCATCTGGATGTTCGGCGTCGGGACCTGGAAGCCGTAGGGCTGGACGACACGGCCGGTGTCGTGTGAGTGGATGTAGAGGATGTTGGGTGCTTTTGCCACGTTGGCGATGATCCCCGATCTATCGGGTATTTAGTCGGCAGGCGCGTCGGCCGGGATTCCTCGCCCGCCTCGCGCGCTTTGTTGATTAACTTACTCAGCAATGACCCCAGACCGCTCATATCTCGTCTGCGCCACGCCCCGCTCGGGCTCGACCCTGGTCTGCCATGCGCTCGGCGAAACCGGCGTCGCGGGCCGTCCCGAGGAGTACTTCGAGGCGCTTCGCCACTCCGGCCGGCCGCGTCGCCCGGAGGAATACTTCCTCGGCGTCGAGGACCAGTCGATCCGCGACCACCTCGGTGAGCGGGGGGTCGGCGCCGAGCAGACGCCACGCTCGCCGCTGTGGAGCCGCGCCGCCTACGACCGCTACCTCGAATGGGTCTTCGAGGCGGGGACGACGCCGAACGGCGGCTTCGGCGCGAAGATGATGTGGGGGTACTTCGGCGACTTCGTCAGCCTCGTACGCAACGTCCCCGCCTACCGCGACCTGCCGCTGGCCGAGCTGCTGCCCGAGGTCTTCCCGAACCTGACCTTCGTCCGCGTCGTCCGCGCCAACAAGGTCCGCCAGGCGGTCTCGCTGTGGAAGGCGGTGCAGACGGCGACCTGGCGCGAGGATCAGGCCAGCTCGAGCGCGGTGTCGGTCGAGAACGAGGGCGCCGCCCCCTACCGCACCTTCATCGAGGAGCACCGGCCGCAACTGCGCTTCCACTACCGGGCGATCAACCATCTGCTCGAACAGCTGCTGATCGAGGAGGCCTCCTGGGACGCCTTCTTCGAGCACTCGGGGATCAAGCCGATCCTCGTCCTCTACGAGAACTTCGCCGCCGACTACGAGACCTCGACCCTGAACCTCCTCGAGCGCCTCGACCTCTCCCCACCCGACGACTTCGACTTCCAGCCGCGGATGAAGAAACAGTCCGACAGCGTCAACGACGACTGGACCAAGCGCTACTCCGAGCTCCGCCTGGGCACCGAGTTCGACCTCGTCCCGGTCAAAGTCGACAAGAAGTAACCGCTTTCAAAATCTTCTGTAACACCGCTTGAAATGGCGGTTTGAGGATGCTTCTATCGACCTATGCACGCGCTGTCGGATGAGGAGCAGATGACTCGGCTCGAGGGCAAGGTGGACCGGCTGGAGACGAAGATCGACACCGGCCTGACCGCGGTCCGAAGCGAAAGTCGCGCCGACTTCCGGCTACTTCTCGGAGTCCAACTGTCGATGTTCGTGGCGATGATCCTCGGCTTCGCCGGGATCCTCCTCCAACACTTGAGCTGAGCGGCGGCGCTGCTCCCCCGGCCGTCCGAGATGCGTCCCGGGACTCTCGTGGCGGCCCGGGCAGGCTTTGATCGCCACGAGACGCCCGGGACGTGAGGGAGGTTCAGGGAAGCAGTGGGGTTCGGCACGTTCTCCGCTGTTCCGTGACGGTTCCTCAACAGGCGGAGGCGCGTTCGGTGTTTTCGACCCCCTATAGGGGGGTCAATCCACCGAACGTGGATCCGG
>DAIQOT010000067.1:0-16398 GCA_036787695.1 Solirubrobacterales bacterium
CCGGGCGTCTCGTGGCGGCCACAGCCTGCCCGGGCCGCAACGAGACGCCCGGGACCAACTCGGACGGCCGGAGCGCCCTCGAAGGACGCAGTCGGGCGCGCGAAGGCGAGCGCCCGGCCCGCCAGACGAAGCGCGCAGGGAAACCGGCGCCGATCAGGCGCCGGGATTCCGAATAACCGAAGAGCTAAACCGCAGCGGCGGCGGGAGCTTCGTCTTTGACCTGGAAGGAAGAT
The DNA here is from genome assembly GCA_036787695.1 of Solirubrobacterales bacterium. Lineage (GTDB taxonomy): Bacteria > Actinomycetota > Thermoleophilia > Solirubrobacterales > 70-9 > VAYN01. The sequence goes on from DAIQOT010000067.1 coordinate 234, forward strand.
CCACAGCCGCAGGCGGCGACAACGTTCGGGTTGTTGACCTGGAAGCCCGCGCCCTGGAGGCCTTCGACGTAGTCGACCTCGGAACCGAAGACGAACTGCATCGAGGTCTTGTCGACGACGACGGAGACGCCTTCGACGGTGAAGACGTGGTCCTCGGCCTTGGCCTTGTCGAACGCCAGCGCGTACTGGAAGCCGGAACAGCCACCGCCGCGGACGGCGACGCGCAGAGCCTGGTCGTGATCCTCCTGCCCGGTCAGAAGCTCGCCGATCTTGCTGACGGCTTTGTCGGAAAGGGTGATTGCTTGAGTCGTGTCAGTCACTTCACAAAGTGTAGCGGGACGGCGGCGGAAGCTCGGGCGTTCGGGTCTGAAAGTATTGGCGCCGGTGACCACCAGCGCCGATACCGCGGTCGTCTGCGACAGCAGTCAGTACCTGCCAGCCGAGATGATCGCCGCCAAGGGGATCGGCGTGGTGAGCCTCTACGTCTCGATCGACGGCGAGCAGCAGCGGGAGCTCGACGTCACCGACTACGACGACTTCTACAGCCGCCTGCGCCAGTCGAGCAACGCGGCGACCACCTCGCAGCCCTCGGTCGGTGACTTCCTCGCGGTCTGGCAGCCGCTCCTGGACGCGGGCAAGGAGGTCGTCTCGATCCACATCTCGTCGGCGATCTCGGGCACCTTCGAGGCCGCCAACCAGGCGCGCCAGCGACTGATCGACGATGGCGGGCACGGCGAGCGCGTCCACCTCTACGACTCCGAGATGGCCTGCGGCGCGACCGGGCTCTGCGTCCTCGCGGCGGCAGCCGCGAGCGAAGCGGGCGGCGGGCCCGACGAGGCGATCGCCCGCGCCCGGCAGGTGCGCGAGACGCTGAAAATGTGGTTCGCCGTCGACACCCTCGAGTACCTGCGCAAGGGCGGCCGCATCGGCGGCGCCAGCGCCTGGATCGGCGGCGCGCTGAAGATCAAGCCGATCCTTACGATCGACCGCGAAATCACCCCGATCGAACGGGTCCGCACGCGCTCGCGCTCGCTCGAGCGGCTGCGCGGCTACGCCCGTCAGCTGCACGAATCGGGCGCCGACGCCTGGGTCGTCCAGCACATCCAGGATCCCGAGACGGCCGAACTGCTGGCCGCCGACTTCCGCGAGATGTTCGGCGGGCCGCCTGCCTTCATCTCCGAGATCGGGCCGGTGATCGGCGCCCACGTCGGCCCCGGGCTGATCGGCATCGGCGCGGTCTCCTGGTCGCTCCTCGAAGCGGGCTAGCGCCCACCGCCCGACCGTGGCGAAGCTCCTCCTGATCTCCGGCAGCCTGCGCGGCGGCTCTACCAACTCGGCGACGCTGCGGACTGCGGCGGCACTGGCGCCGACCGGGGTCGAGGCCGAGATCTACGACGGGATGGGGCGCCTCCCCCACTTCAATCCCGATGACGACCCGGCCGACGGGGTCGGGCTCGACGCCGAGGTCGCGGAGCTGCGAGCGGCGCTGGGCGCTGCCGACGCACTGCTCCTGAGCACGCCGGAGTACGCGGGGGCGCTGCCGGGCTCGTTCAAGAACCTGCTCGACTGGACCGTCGGCGGCGGTCAGATGGACGCGATGCCGACGGCCTGGATCAACGTCTCCGGCGCGGCGGCCCCGAGTGGTGGCGCCGACGCCCACGACAGCCTGCGTAAGGTGCTCGGCTTCACGGGCGCCCAGATCGTCGAGGACGCCGTCCTGCGGCTGCCGCTGGCGCGCGGCGACGTCGGCGAGGACGGCCTCGTAACGCCGCCTGAGGCGCGCGAGCAGATCGTCAGCGCGATGACCGCGCTCGCGGCCGCCGCGGACTGACGCGGCCGTGGAGCCTTACTCCCGCATAGCGAGAGGAAAGCTCCACAGCGCTTAGTAACCGCGCTTGCGCTTCCTGCGGCCGCGCATCAATTTGATGCCGATGAGGAAACCCACCGCGGCGGCGCCGATGATCAGCTGCTGTTTGTGCTCCTCGACCTGGGCGCGCCAGTCGGTCACTTCGGTGACTTTGCCGCGCAGCGATTCGACGTTCGCGCCTAGCACCTGACGCTGGGCGTCGATGTCACGGCGGATTTCCGCCGCCGAGCGGCCGGGCTGACCGGCGGTCGAGGGACGGCTCGGTTTCGGGTCGACGCTCATTTGCCATCCCCTTTCGACAGGGTCTCTTTGGTCAGTTTGGCCTCTTCGATCGCCTGCGTCGGCACCGGCGGCGAGCCGGCCTTGACCGCTTTGTAGGCGATCAGCGCGGCGAGCGCGGCGATCAGCAGGAAGACCGCGGCCTCGATGAAGAAGCCGGGCCAGGTCTTGCCGTTGAAGACCTCTTCGTTCAGCAGCCAGGCGATGCCCTCCATCACCAAGATCAGGGCGAGGAAGGCGAAGACGCCGGCGGAGATCCCGACCACGGCGCCTTTGGCGATCTTGCCCGCTTTCTCGGCGACCTCGGTCTTGGCGAGCTGGATCTCCTCGCGGACGAGGCTGGAGACGCCTTCGGTCACGTCGAAGACGAGCTCGCCGAGTTTGCGCTCGTCTTTGGGCCCCACGGGGGGCGGGACGGCGGGCGGCGTCGGTGGGGTCGGTGGCGTCTGCTCAGGCATCAGTTCTCCCTTGTCTCCCTACTCGGGCGGGTCCTCACCGTAGATGCGGCGGAAGACGAGAGCCGCGACCCGCGCCGCGGCGATGCTCGCCAGCGCGCCGGTGGCGGCCAGCAAGCCGCTGTAGACCAACCTCTTGACCAAGTCGTTTTCCACTGGGTATGACCTTTCCCCTCGTAATGAGGGTTCAACCCTAGTCAGCGCGGCTCGAGGCCGTCGCAGATCGTCATCACCAACAGGTTCCTTGCTTCGTCGAAACGGTCGTCGGCGGGCGCCACGTCGTCGAAGATCCACTCGGTGAGCAGCTGCTCGACCGCACCGTAGAAGGCCTGCGCGGCGAAGCGCGGGGCGATGTCGGAGCGGAACTCGCCGGCCGCCTGGCCGTCGGCGACGATTTTGGCGATCCCTTCGTAGGCCCGGCGGATCTCCTCGAGGTGGGTGCGGCCGAACGAATTGGCGGCGCGGGTGACCTCGACGATGATCACCTTCATCAGCTCGGGGTCGTGCCGGTAGGACTCGAAGATGAAGCCGGCGACCAGGGCGAGCTTGTCGCGGTTGGAGCCGTCGGTCTTTTCCGCCTCTTCGATCGCCGCGAGGAGCAGCGACCAACGCTCGAGGAACAGTTCGTTCAGGACCTGGTCCTTGGAGTTGAAGTAGTGGTAGACGAGGCCGTAGGCGACGCCCGCCTCGTCGGCGATGTCGGACACGCGGGTGGCGTGGAAGCCCTGGCGGGCGAAGACGGTGACGGCGGCGTCGAGGATCTGCCGGCGTTTGTCGACGGCGCCGGCGCGCTGGGAGACCGAGCGCTCCATCAGTGGGCCGCCCCGGTCGAATTGGCGGCGGCGGCGGGCTCGGGCCAGGCGTAGGACTGGGGACGGCGGTTGGCGAGCGCCGGGAGCGACTCGCGGATGCGCTCCTGCGCGGCGAGGTCGAGGTCGGCGGCGACGAAGCACTCCTCGTCGGGGGCGGTCGCGAGGACCACGCCCCAGGGGTCGACGATCGCCGAGCGGCCGAAGCTGTCGTAGTGCGGCGGCGCCTTGCCGACCTGGCCGGGGGCGAGGACGAAGACGGCGTTCTCGATCGCCCGCGCGCGCAGCAGCACCTCCCAGTGGTCGCGGCCGGTGGCCGTGGTGAAGGCGGCGGGGACGGTGAGCAGGCGGGCGCCGCGGACGGCGAGGATCCGGTGCAGCTCGGGGAAGCGAAGGTCGTAACAGATGGTCAGCCCGACCTCGATGCCGCCGACCGGCGCGGTGACGATCTCGGTCCCCGGCTGCTCGTGGGCCGACTCGCGGTAGGAGACCCCGCCCGCGTCGACGTCGAACATGTGGATCTTGCGGTAGACGGCGAGGTCTTCGCCCTCGGGGCCGATCAGCAGCGAGGCGTTGAACGGCTTCTCGCCCTCCCCGGCGCGCTCGGAGATCGAGCCCGCGAGCAAGTGGATGCCGAGCGCGCGCGCCCAGGAACGGGCGGCGGTGAGGCTCGGGCCGTCGAGTGGCTCCGCTCCGGCGACCAGCTCCTCACCCGGCGCCAGCAGGTTCCACTTCTCCGGCAGCGCGACGAGCTCCGCCCCGTCGGCGGCGGCGGCACGGACGAGTGCCTCGGCTGCGGCCAGGTTGCGAGCCTTGTCGGCGTTAGAGTTGAGCTGTACGGCGGCGACGCGCATAGGTGCGTTAGCAGCGGCTTCGATGGCGCCGCGGAGGCCAGGACTCACCCGATTGACGAGTCAATCGGGTGGCTCAGTATAGGGCCAGGAGGCCTACGAATCGGCGTCGGGCTTCGGCAGGCGCATCGTTTTGGCGATCACCCAGTCGAAGATCGCCGGCGGGATCACCGGCCCGAGGCGCGCCACCACGTGCGCGTCGAGGCCGACCATGTAGCGCGCCCGCGGGCGCGGCTTCGTCAGCGCGACCTCGATCCGCGACGCCACCTTCTCCGGCGGGATCGCGTCCTTGGCGACCTTGTGGATGAACTCCCGGTACTTGTCGGTCTGCGAGCCGTAGAGCTCGCGCGTCCGCGGCGACTCTTCGAACATCTTGTCGGCGACGACCTCGCCGCGGGTCCAGATCTCGGTATCGATCGCGCCCGGCAGGATCAGCACGACCTTGATCCCCCACGGCGCCAGCTCCTGGCGCAGGCTGTCGCCGATCGCCTCGATCCCGTACTTGGAGGCGTGGTAGGCGCCGGTGTAGGGGAGCGCGACCCGGCCGCCGTCGGAGCTGATCAGGATGAGGCGGCCGCGGGCCCTGCGGATCGCGGGCATGACCGCCTGGATCGTCGCGAGCTGTGCGGTGAGGTTCAGCTCCAGCTGCTCGCGGAAGAGGTCGAGCGGCAGCGTCTCGAGCGGGCCGGCAAAGGCGCTGCCGGCGTTGGGGACGAGGCCGTCGAGGCCGCCCGGCTCGGCTTCGATCCGCTCCGCCGCGGCGGCGATCGCGTCGGCGTCGAGCACGTCCAGGATCAGCGGCTCGAGCCGCGACGAGGACCCGGCCTTGAGCGCCGCCGCGTCCTCCTCCCGACGCACCCCGGCGAAGACCTTCCAGCCCGCCGCGTCGAGCCGGCGCGCCGTGGCGCGGCCGATCCCGGAGGAGGCGCCGGTGATGAGCACGGTTTTCACCGGGCCGACAATAGGGAGGTCAGGCCGCCGGTCGCTCGCTCAGACCGGGCAGGCTTCTCCGGTCCCCTCGCGGCAGAGCGCCTCTTCGATCGCACTGACGATTGCGATGCGTTCCCGCCACATGGGGCGAGATTCGCCTCGATGCGGCGCTTCGCCGTCCTCCCAGACGCTGAAACCGCCACCGCCCATGACGTTCTTATCGAGGCGGATCAGACGGGGCGGGACACCGGCCGGCGGGTGGGGCTCAGCTTCGCCCGCGGCGATCGCGAAGTGGACGACAGCACCGAAATTCCCGAGCGCCGTCCCGACTAGGACATCCTCGGGGGCTGCGTGCGTCGAGACGCGGTAGGGCAGCGATTCGACCGCCTCCCGCGCCTCGGCCATCGAGTCCGACCCAGACCCGAAGAGGCGCTGCGCGATGAACCCCGCCGCGACCACCGCGAGGATGACCAGCATCCCGACGGCCAGCCCCCGGCTCATCCCCGGCGCTGTTCGAGCTCGGCGACGAGGAGCTTCGTGTGCAGCGAGGCGATCAGGTCCTTCAGCGGCTGGGCGCCGGCTTCGAGCATCTCCACCACCCGCTCCGGAGGCACCTCGCCGGCGAGGCGGTTCATCACCATGTCGACCTCCTCGCGGACGAGGGCCTCGAGGGCGGTCTTGTAGCGCAGGGTGTCGTAGACGGTGAAGCCGATCTGCTCGTCGTAGCCGCCGGCGCGGAAGCGGCTGATCGCCTCGATGATCGTCACGTCGGAGGGTGAGTAGCCGCGGCTGTTGGGGGTGAGGACGCCGATCTCGGCGAGCCGGTCGAGCACCTCTTTGGGGACGCCGTAGCCCTTGCGGACGTCGGCTGCGCTGGTGCGGGTCTTCTCGCCGGCGAGCGCCCGGTCGAGGATCTGGTCCTCCAGCGCGAGCAGCGCCTCGGCCCGGTCGGTCCCCTCGTCGAGCACCCCCTTGATCGCCTTCAGCGGCATGAAGCGCTCCTCCTGGAGGCGCTTGATCAGGCGGATCCGGTCGACGAACTCGGGCGGGTAGTACGCCATGTTGCGGCTCGTCTTCACGCCTTCGGGCAGCAGCCCCTCGCGCAGGTAGTGCTTGATCGTCGGCGCCGGGACGCCGCTGGCCTCGGCCAGCTCGCCCATCCGCAGCAGCTCGGTCTGCCTGGTCGCCATCGAGCGGCGACTCTAGGCGGCCGGGGCGGCGGAGCGGGCGGTGATGCCGAGCAGCTCGCGGGCCTCGGCGACGGTCGCCGGCCGGCGACCGACGTCTTCGGCCATCTGCCGCGCCTTGCCGATCAGGTCGCCGTTGGAGCGCGCCATCGTCCCGTCGGGCAGGTAGAGGTTGTCCTCGACCCCGGCGCGGACGTTGCCGCCGAGGACCAGCGCCGAGCCGAGCAGCTTCCACTGGTCGCGGGAGATGCCGATCACCTGCCACTGGTTCGGGCCCTCCGCCCCGCCGGGGACCTGGTCCGACATCAAGGTGACGTTGCGCGGAATCGGGCGGATGCCGCCGGTGACGCCCATCACCAGCGAGATCTGCAGCGGCTGCTCGAGCAGGCCCATGTCGAGGATCGGGTCGAGGTTGGCGACGTGGCCGGCGTCGAAGCACTCGTGCTCGGGCTTGATGCCGAGCTCCCGCATCGCGGTGAGGAACTCGATGATCGTGTCGAAGCTGTTCTCAAAGACGGTCTTGAAGACGAAGTCTTTGCGCCGCCGCGAGTACTTCGCGTAATTCATCGAGCTCATGTTCAGCGCCGCGACTTCGGGCTGGCACTCCCTCAGGTACTCGATCCGCTTCTCCATCGAGATGCCGATCGCCCCGGTCGAGTAGTTGATGATCACGTCGTCGACCGCACCGCGGATCGCCTCGGTGATCGCGGTGAAGTCCTCGACCTCGTAGGAGGGCGTGCCGTCCGGTTTGCGCGCGTGGACGTGGATCTGGGACGCGCCTTCCTCGACCGCGCGCCGCGCCTCCGCCGCGTACTCCTCGGGCGTGTAGGGGATCGCCGGGCACTGATCGCGGTTGGCGATCACGCCGCTGATCGAGCAGCTGATGATCACCGGGTCCTCGTAGCGGCTCATCGTGTCCTCCTAGACCGGCATGACGCCGTGTCGTTTCGCCGGCTTCGTGACTTGTTTGCCCCGGGCCATGCGCAGTGCGTTGACGATCGTGGGACGGGTCTCGCGCGGATCGATCACGTCGTCGATCATCGCGTTGCCCGCCGCGATGTAGGGGTCGATGTTCTGGCGCACCGCGTTCAGCATCGCCTCGCGGGTCGCCTCGGGGTCCTCGGCGGCCTCGATCGCCGAGCGGCCGATGATGTTGACCGCGCCCTCGGCCCCCATCACCGAGATCTCGGCGCCCGGCCAGGCGACGATCAGGTCGGGCTCGTAGGCCTTCCCGCACATCACGTAGTAGCCCGCCCCGTAGGCCTTGCGGACGATCACGGTGATCTTCGGCACCGTCGCGCGACTGACCGCGTAGAGCATCTTCGCGCCGTGGCGGATGATCCCGGCGTGCTCGACCTTCGAGCCGACCATGAAGCCGGGGACGTCCTGCAGGAAGACCAGCGGGATGTTGAAGGCGTCGCAGAGGTTGATGAAGCGGGCGGCCTTGTCGGCGGAGTCGTTGTCGAGGACGCCCGCCAGATGCTTGGGCTGGTTGGCGACGATCCCGACCGGCTGGCCGCCGAAACGGGCGAAGCAGGTGATGACGCTCTTGGCCCACTTCGGTTTGAGGTCGAAGTAGAGGCCGTCGTCGACGATCTCGGCGATCACCTCGTACATGTCGTACGGCTTGCGCGAGGAGTCGGGGACGATTTCGAGCAGCTTCTCCGACATCCGGTCGGCGGGATCGGCGTCGGCGGGATCGGCGATCGGCGGCTTCTCTTCCCAGTTCGAGGGGAAGAACGAGAGGTAGGTCTTGACCGCGGCGATGCACTCGGCGTCGTCTTTAACTTCGAGGTCGCCGACGCCGCTGATCCGGGTGTGGACACGGGCGCCGCCGAGCTCCTCCATCGTGATCTCCTCCCCCGTCACCGCTTTCACCAGGTGCGGGCCGGCGAGCGCCATCGCGCCCTGGCCGGCGACCATCGGGACGAAGTCCGAGAGCGCCGGGATGTAGGCGGTGCCCGCCGCGCAGGGTCCCATCATCGCCGCGACCATCGGCACGACGCCCGACATTTCGACCTCTTCGCGGAAGAGCGAGCCGGAGCCGGCGAAGAGCGAGCCCGCCGCCTCCTGGATCCGGGCGCCGGCCGAGTCGAGCAGCCAGACGAACGGCATCCGCTTCTGCAGGGCGATCTCGCGCAGGCGGCCGACCTTGAGCTCGCCGGTCATCCCCATCGAGCCGGCCATCACGGTGAAGTCGTATGCGGCGATGCAGCAGGTGCGGCCGTCGACGTCGCCCCAGCCGGTGACGACGCCGTCGGCGGGCGCCTCGACGTTGTCCATCGCGCGCTGAGCGAAGTGCGGGCGGCCGTGGAGGCCGATCTCGACGAAGGTGCCGGCGTCGACCAGGAGGTCGATGCGCTCCCGGGCGGTGAGCTTGCCGCGCTCGTGCTGCTTGGCGATCTTCTCCTCGCCGCCGCCCTGGAGCGCCGCGTCGCGACGCTCGTGCAGCTGGTCGTTCAGCTCGGTGAGCGGCGCCGTGCCGGGGAGCAGGTGACGTTTCTCGGTGTCCGGGTCGGCGGCCATCAGCGTCCCTCCCATTTCGGCTCGCGTTTTTCGAAGAAGGCGGTGACGCCCTCGCGGAGGTCGTCGGTGGTGAAGGTCAAGGTGAGCTGCGAGCGCAGGAACTCGAGCGCGTCATCGACCGCCATGTCCTGCTGGCGGTACATCGCGTCGTGGCCGAGCTGCATCAGCAGCGGGCTCTTCGAGGCGAGCCGGCCGGCCCAGTCGGCGACCGCGGCATCGAACTCCTCGGCCGGGACCGCCTTGTTGGCGAGGCCGAAGGTGACCGCGTCCGCCGCGCTCATCCGGTCGCCGAGAAGCATCATCTCGTTGACTTTCTTGCGCGGAACGTTGCGGTAGATGAGCGCCATGATCATGTAGGGGAAGGCGCCGACGTTGATCTCGGGGGTGCCGAAGGTGGCGCTCTCCTTGGCGATCACGAGGTCGCAGGAAAGGGCGAGGCCGAGGCCACCGGCGAGCACGTGCCCGTTCGCCGCGCAGAGCGAGGGCTTGCCGAGGCGCGGCATCAGCCGGAAGAATTCGAGGAAAAGGTCGGAGGCGTGGTGCTTCTCGATCAGGGAGGCGTCGGCGGAGAAGCCGCCGAGGTCGGCGCCCGCGCAGAAGACCTTGTCGCCGGCGCCGGTGAGGACGACCGCGCGGACCTCCTCGGAGTCGCGCGCCATTTCCATCGCCGCGACGACCTCGGTGAGCATCCCGCCGGAGAGCATGTTGCGCTTCTCGGGGTCGTTCAGCGTCACGGTGGCAACACCGCCTGAGACCTCGTAGAGGACCTTGTCGAAGCTCCCGGCACCCATGCGGTCGGGAACGATAGCGCTTTATCGGAAGTAGGAAGTTCTACTTACCGCTCGGCGAGCGAGGTGCTCCTCACTGCGTGAGCGTGTCGTGGCCGCCGCCGCCGACCAGCTTGTCGTTGCCGGGGCCGCCGATCAGGACGTTGTCACCGGAGTCGCCGACCAGCTTGTCGTCGAAGGGCGAGCCGGTGACGTTCTCGATCGACGTCAGCGAGTCGACGCCGGCCGAGACCTGGCTCGCGCCCTTGGCGAGTTCGACCGTCACCCCGGCCGGTTCGGTCGAGTAGTCGATGGTGTCGGAACCCGGTCCCCCATCGACCGAGTCGTGTCCCTTTTCGGGCAGGATCGTGTCGTCGCCGCCGTCGCCACGCAGGGTGTCGAAGCCGATGCCGCCGGCGATGTGGTCGTTGCCGGGTCCGCCTTCGAGCGTGTCGATCCCGCGTTCGCCGACGAGCGTGTCGTTGCCGGCGCCGCCCTTGACCGTGCCGTCGCCCGCGTTCTCGTCGAGCTGGTCGTTCCCGGCGCCGCCGTCGATGTACTCGTTGCCGGTTTCGCCGTCGACGAAGTCGTTGCCGCCTTCGGCGAAGATCCGGTCGCTGCCGGTGCCGCCGTAGACGTGGTCGTCGTCTTCGCCGGAGCAGATCGTGTCGTTGCCGCCGAGGGAGTGGATGACGTCGTTGCCGGGACCCGTGACGATTACGTCGCCCGCCTTGGTGCCGGTGATGTCGTCGTTCCCCGGCTTGCCGACGATCGTCGCCCGTTTGCCGTCGCAGGTCGGCCGCCCCTTGTGGGAGCTCGCCACGGCCGGCAGCACGGCGAGCGCCGCGGCAAGAGTGAGCGCGACGATGACGAGGCGGCGGACGCGGATCACGCGTCCCAGGATATGCGCGCCACCGGCCTCTCGCGAGCGCCCCCGGCGGGCGCGTTCGCACTTATCCGCGGATAGCGCGGGAAACCGCGAACGCGACCGTTGCCGGCCGCTTCGCTTCGTCGAAAGTAGGAAGTGCTACTGTCCACTCGCCTTCGGGGCGGGCACGGGAGCGCCCCGGTCAAACGACCAGAGGAGAGAACCGTGGCGACCGCGACCCCTGACGGCAGCAGCGTCATCAAGCCCGACCATGAGGCCGGGCGCAAGCACTTCATCTTCAGCCAGGAGCACGAAGACCTGCGGGAGTCGATGCAGGCCTGGGTGAAAAACGAGCTGTATCCCCACCGCAACGAGTGGGAGGACACCTACTGGCCGACCTCGGCGATGAAACGGGCGGGCGACCTCGGCTTCCTCGGCCTCTGCTTCCCGGAGGAGTACGGCGGCCAGGGCGGCGACTACTTCTACTCGCTGGTGCGGGCCGAGTGCATGAGCTACTCGGGCTCGGGCGGGACCAACATGGCCTTCGCGGTGCAGTCCGACATGGTGCTGCCGCCGATCCACCTGCTCGGCACCGAGGAGCAGAAAAAGCGCTACCTCGAACCGGGTCTGAAAGGCGAAAAGGTCGGCGCGCTGGGGATCACCGAGCCGGGTGCCGGGTCGGATGTCGCGGGAATCCGCACGACGGCGCTACGCGACGGTGACGAATTCGTCATCAACGGCTCGAAGACGTTCATCACCAATGGCACGCGCGCCGACTTCATCGTCCTCGTCTGCAAGACGAACCCGGAGGAGCGCCACGCCGGCATCACGCTCTTCGTGCTCGACCTCAAGGACGACGAGGGCAACCTCGTCCCCGGGTTCAGTGTCTCGGCGGAGCTGGAGAAGATGGGGATGCACGCCTCCGACACCGGCGAACTGGCCTTCGAAGACGTCCGCGTCCCGGCCTCGGCGATCCTCGGCGAGGAGGGCAAAGGCTTCTACCACATCGCCTGGGAGCTCCAGGGCGAGCGCCTGGTCGCCGCCGCGGGCTGCCACGCGGGGGCGGAGCGGATGATCGAGAAGGCGATCGAGTACGCCAACGAGCGCGAAGCCTTCGGTCGTCCGATCGGCAAGTTCCAGGCGCTTCGTCACAAGATCGCGGAGATGGCGACGAAGACCGAGGCCGCCAAGGCGCTCACCTACGCGACCGCCTGGCGCTTCGCCAACGGCGAGTACCCGGTGCGCGAGATCACGATGGCGAAGCTCAACTCCTCGCGGGTGGCCTGCGAAGTCGCCGACGACGCGCTGCAGATCTTCGGCGGCTACGGCTACATGAAGGAGTACGAGATCGAGCGCGCCTACCGCGACGTCCGCCTCAACCGGATCGGTGCCGGCACCGACGAGGTGATGCTCGACGTGATCGGCCGCAGCTACGGGCTGTGAAAGGAGCGACGGTCAGGTCCGCAGCAGGACCGTGACGAACAAGCCGACGATGCAGAAGATGGTGGTCGCCCAGAGCCACCAATTCAGCGACCGGAGATCCTTGATGTCCCCTTCGACGCGATCGAAACGTCGGTCGACCTCGTCGAATCGCCGGTCGACGCTCTTCACCAAGTCATCGACCCGCTCGTCGCTCCACCTCGTCCGCTCCATGCCTCGAACGTACTCCCCTCCCACTCAGATTTCACGGTTCGTCACAGAGAATTTGCACTCTGGTACTTGACCGCATGAATCAGGTGGTGAAAGACGACGGTTCGCGGGCGACTCTGCCGCCGTTCGGCCAGGAGCACGAGGAGCTGCGGGCGACGGTGGCGCGGTTCGTCGCGGCCGAGGTGGCGCCGAACGTCGATGAGTGGGAGCGCGCCGAAGAATTCCCGCGCGACCTCTACCGCCGCTGCGCCGACCTCGGCTTCCTCGGTCTGAAGTTCCCAGAGCGCTACGGCGGCCAGGGCGGCGACCACCTCCACGACGCGGTGTGGGTGGAGGAGCTGGCGCGCTCCGGCGGTTCGGGCGGCGTGGCCGCGGGACTGAACGCCCACACCTCGATCGCCCTCCCTCCCATCTTCAACTTCGGCACCGAGGAGCAGCACCAGCGCTGGCTCGTCCCCGGGATCGCCGGCGAGAAGATCGGCGCCCTCGGGATCACCGAGCCCGGCGCGGGCTCCGACGTCGCCGGGATCACCACGTCCGCCCGCAAGGTCGACGGCGGCTACGTCGTCAACGGGTCGAAGACCTTCATCACCAACGGCGTCCGCGCCGACTTCCTCGTCTGCGCCTGCAAGACGACCGAGGCGGGCGGCCACGACGGCATCTCCTTCCTCGTCCTCGAGCGCGAAATGGCCGGCTACGAGGTGACGCGCAAGCTCGAGAAGCTCGGCTGGCACTCATCCGACACCGGCGAGCTGTCCTTCACCGACGTCGAGGTTCCCGCCGCAAACCTCCTCGGCGAGGAGAACGGCGGCTTCCGCCTGATCATGGCCAACTTCGCCTGGGAGCGCCTCCTGATGGCGATCGGCGCCGTCGGCGCGATGCAGCGCCTCCTCACCATCGCCGTCGCCTACGCCCAAGAGCGCGAAGCCTTCGGCCGCCCGATCGGCAAGTTCCAGGCGATCCGCCACCAGATCGCCGAGATGGCCACCAAGGCCGAGGTCTCCCGCGCCATCACCTACGCCGCCCTCCGCCTCTTCCACACCAACCAACCCTGCATCCCCCAAGTAGCGATGGCCAAGCTCCTCACCCAACGCTCCGCCCTGGAAATCGCCGACCAAACCCTCCAGATCCACGGCGGCTACGGCTACACCCGCGAGTACGGCATCGAGCGAGCCGTCCGCGACGCCCGCCTAGGCCCCATCGGCGGCGGCACCGACGAGGTGATGAAGGAGATCATCGGCAAAACGCTGGGCCTTTGAGCCGCGCCACGGTTCAGGCGTCCGAGACATCCCCCAGGTGGCGACGACCGCGCGCGAGCCAGAGGCCGAACAGGGGATCCACCACGGTCAACCGGTCGTTGGTCTCCGCGATGTAACCACCGGTAAAGAGGCGGTCCCGCGCGTCGCGCGCGGTCGACCGAGCGAGCTGAAGGGTCTCGAGGACGCCTTTTCGCAGCAGCTCCTCGTCCCGCGCGATCGCCACGACGACGCGACGCTCCGGATCGGAGAGGGCGTTCCAGATCGCGTCGAACTCATCCTTCACCTCCAGCTCCACGGCCGCCAGGGCGCGCTCCCAGGCGGCCGCGTCGGCGGCACCGCCCTTCGGCGTCGACTCCCAGAGGAAATGCGAGAGCAACATCGCCCGCTGTGGGTGGCCTTGCGCCGTTGCCAACAGCAGGTCGATGAGATCGTCGATCCGTCGGCCGGTCCGCTCGAAGCGTTCTGAGACGTAGGCGGCAAGAGCCGGATCGGGCAATGGGCCGAGCCGGACCGCCCGCGCCTGGCCGTAGAAGGGCCGGCTCCGGTCATCGAACAGCCGACTCATCATGCCCACCTGGGAGCCGGCGAAGATGTAGCTCGCCTCCGACTCGTGCTGCTCAAGGCGGCTGCGCATGAGGCCGTCTAGCGGCGGCTTGGTGGCGAGGACGTCTTGGAACTCATCGAAGATCACCAGAGTTGCCTTCCCGGTCCGCTCGTGGATCTTCACCGGCAGATCGAGCAGGGACGACAGTCGTCTGCCGACCGTGGTGTCGAGTGTCGGCTCAACGGTCAAGCCCGTTTTCGGGATCGCGACGCTCGGATGGAGCGTCCTGATCAAACCGACGACGAAGTTTCGGAGGGTTCCCTGAAGACCCCGGCGGTAAGCCTCCTCTATCCGGTCAGCCGCCTCCTCAACCGAGAGCAGCCCGAAGAGATTGACGTAGACCGTGTTCATCCCGAACGCCTCGACCTCTTCCCGAACCCGGCGCACCAGCGTCGTCTTCCCGTATCTTCGCGGCGCGACAAGTCTGCTGTTGCCGTTCTCCTCGGCGAGGCGGATCAGGAGCGCCAACTCGGACTCGCGATCGATCAACTCTGCCGCCGGGGCTGGCTTAGAGAAGTTGAAAGGGTTCAATTCTGGAGGAGTGACCATTGCTCGTCTTGTCATGTGGTGGCGGATTTCCCGCCACCAATGTAGCGGAAAATCCGCCACCTTGTTACCTGCTCGGTAGGTGCGTTTCCCGCCGTCTTAAGCTCAGGGAGTGATCTACCTGCTTAGACATGGCGAGGCGGGGGACGGCACCGGAGACGATGGGGCGCGGAGGCTGACCGAGAAGGGGGAACGGCAGGCGAGGGACGCGGGGGTCGCGCTGGCGGCGCTTGAGGTGGGAATTGAGGCTTGTCTCGCGAGTCCGAAGGTCAGGGCTTTGGAGACGGCTCGGATTGCCTGTGAGGCGCTCGGGGTTGAGGTGGAGGTGACGGAGGCGCTTCGGGGTGGGAGCTTTGATGCGCTCGATCTGGCGGCGGGGCGCGGGGACGTTTTGCTCGTTGGGCATGAGCCGGACTTCTCCGGTGAGGTCGGGCGGCTCACGGGGGGGAACGTCGCGCTGAAGAAGGGTGGGATCGCGGTGGTGGATGGGTCCACGCTCGTCGCGCTTTGGCGGCCGAAGGAGCTCAGGCGGATCGCTGGGTGAGCGCTTCCGACTTTGACCCTGCCAGGGCAAGGTGAAAGTCGGTCAGCCGGCGATCAGGTAGGCGGTGCCTCTGATGATGAGGAGGACGCCGAGGGTGATGGCGACCCAGCCGCCGGTGCGGGCGGCGTTGGTGGAGATCCAGGCGCGGAAGCGGACGACGGCGCGGGCGGTCCAGTCGGGGGCGACGAAGAAGCCGAAGAGGGGGACCTCGAGGAGGACCATCTCGATCAGGACGAAGAGGATCACCGCGAGGGCCGTGGTGGCGGTCGGCCAGTTGAGCTTGGAGATCTTGTCGAGGGCGACGAAGTAGGAGGCGCCGGGCAGAGAGAGGAGGGCGCCGGCGACGAAGGAGAGGCGGACCGATCCCCGTCCCAGCATCCGTTCGGGGAAGGACTGCTTGGGCTCCTCGTGGGAGTGCTTCTGCTCGTGGCGAAGCTTGCGCCGTTCTTTGGCCCTCGCCGCCCGCCCCGACAACAGCACCCAGCCGACGATCAGCAGGATCACGCCGAAGACGAGGTCCTCCAGCGGGCTCAGGGTCGACTTGCTCGATTCGGTTCCCGAACTGGCCCCGTTGAGAGAGAAGACGATCGCCAGGCCCACCCCCATCGCCGAGAGGTAGGCGCCGAGGAGGAAGCCGGTGATCAGGCGCCTCGGGTCCGGCAGCAGCATCATCACCGTCACCGCCGCGAGCAAGGTCGGGTTGAACATCGCGAGCAGCGACAACAGGAAGATGCTGAAGACGTCGCCCACGGGGAGGCATTGACTCATGCCGCGCGGCGCCCGGCAAGGGATCCTGTCCGATAGTCGTCCGCGCGAAAACTGGCCGGCGAGCCAGGAATGTCCCCGTCCATATAGGCTCCGCGCCGACTTTCACCAGCGAGGAGAGGGAAACAATGGGACTTCTTGACGGCAAAGCCGCGATCGTCACCGGTTCGGCACGCGGCATCGGGCGGGCTACCGCGGAGCTGTTCGTCGCCGAGGGCGCGAAGGTGCTGATCAACGACCTCGACGCCGACGTCGCCG
>DAIQOT010000008.1:0-38468 GCA_036787695.1 Solirubrobacterales bacterium
CGAGGAGATGATCGACATCGTGATGATCGCCGGCACGTAATACGTGTCGGTGTCGATGTGGGTGCCGCGGATTTCGACCGTGTCCGAGCCGAAGATCGAGCCGAAGATGAACAGCAGCAGCACCGGGAAGAAGACGGTGAAGCCGACCGACGCGGGGTTGCGCCAGAACGCCTTCTGGTCGAAGCGGAGCTGATGGCCGACGAGGGCGAGGCCGCTCATTTCTCGGCGGCCGCCTTTTCGGTCGTCGCGGTGAGGTCGAGGTAGACGTCCTCGAGCGAGGGCCGCGTCACTTCGAGCCCCTCGAGGTCCTCACCGCGCTTCATCGCGTCGGCGGTGATCCGGTTCAGCTCGCGCACCGGGTCGAGGGTCTCGATCGAGACCTCCTCGCCCGCCGCGTCGCGGTAGCGGATCGTGGTCGTCGCCTTGTCGCGTTCGCCGAGGTCCTCCGGGGTGCCTTCGGCGACGATCTGGCCGGCGGCGATGATCGTCACCCGGTCGGCGAGGCGCTGCGCCTCGTCCATGTAATGGGTGGTGAGGAAGACGGTCTTGCCGAGGTCGCGCAGGCCCGCGATCACGTCCCAGAACTGGCGCCGGGCGGAGGGGTCGAAGCCGGTCGTCGGCTCGTCGAGGAAGAGCAGCTCGGGGTCGCCGACCAGCGCCATGCCGACGTCGAGGCGCCGCTGCTGGCCGCCGGAGAGCTTGCGCGCCCGCTCTTCGGCTTTTTCCTCCAGGCCGACGAGGGCGATGACCTCCTCGACCGAGCGCGGGTGGCTGAAGTACCCGGCGTACAGTTCGAGCGACTCGCGCACCGTCAGGTACGGGTCGAGGCTGTTGGACTGCAGGACGATGCCGATGCGGTCGCGCCAGGCGCTCCCCGCGCTGGCCGGATCCTCGCCGAGGACCGACACCTCTCCCCCGGTCCGTTTGCGGTAGCCCTCGAGGATCTCGACCGTCGACGTCTTGCCCGCGCCGTTGGGCCCGAGGAAGGCGAAGATCTCGCCCCGATGGACCTCGAGGTCGATGCCGCGCACGGCCTCGGTCTCGCCGTAGCTCATGCGCAGGCCCTTGATGGAGATGGCTGAATCGGGCACTGAACATCGATTCTAGGTTCGCGCGCGAGCGGGCGGGGTTCCCCTCCCGCTCGACATCCGTCGACCAATCCCCCCTCCCCAGCGAGTTCGCACTTTCCCGCGGATAGCGCGGGTTACTGCGAACTCATCGGGGATGGCTCTGGTTTTCGGCCCATCAAACAGCGGGGGCGGCGGTCAGCCGATGTCGACGTCGCGGTGCTTGACCCTGACGACCACGTCGTCGCGGGCCTCGAGGTCGCGGCGGATGCGGTCGGCGACGGTCACCGAGCGGTGCCGGCCACCGGTGCAGCCGATCGCGATCGTCAGATGGCTCTTGCCCTCGTTGACGTAGGCCGGGACGAGGAACTCGAGCAGCGGCATCAGCCGGCCGTAGAACTCGCCCGCCGGGGTCCCCGACTCGACGTACTGGCGGACGATCTCGTCCTGGCCGGTCAGCGGGCGCAGCTCGAGGTCGTAGTGAGGATTGGGCAGGAAGCGGACGTCGAGGGTGAGGTCGGCGTCGCGCGGCGGCCCGTTCTTGAAGCCGAAGGTGAGCAGCGTCAGCGCCAGCTTCCCGGCCCGCTCGGTGCCGAGCAGCTCCTGGGAGATCTGGCGCCGCAGTTCGGCCCCGGTCAGGTCGGTGGTGTCGATGACGAGGTCGGCACGCTCGCGCAGCGGCGCCAGCATCGCCCGCTCGGCGCGGATCCCGTCGACGATCCGCCCTTCCGGCGCGACCGGGTGGCGGCGGCGGGTCTCCTTGTAGCGGTCGAGCAGCGTCGCCTCGTCGGCCTCGAGGAAGAGCAGCTGCGGCTGCGGCCCGTCGCGTTCGAGGTCGTCGAGCACCTGCAGCAGCTCGTCGAAGTACTCGCCACCGCGCACGTCGGAGACGATCGCCGCGTTCTCGACCCCCGAGCCCTCATGGATGAAGAGCTCCCCCAGCCCGCCGATCATCCGCGGCGGCAGGTTGTCGACGCAGAAGAAGCCGCCGTCCTCGAAGGCCGCGATCGCTTCCGACTTGCCCGCGCCCGAGTGGCCGGTGATGATCACCAGCTGCATCTCGCGACGCGCTTTCGCCTCCTGCGGGGTGTCGATCTCGCTAGCCAATGCGGTGAAGTTGCTCGTGTATCTCTCGACCGAGTTTGCCAGGTAAGCCGGGGACCGACTCGAGTTCCTCACGGGTGGCGGCGAGGAAGCGCTCCGGGGAGCCGAAATGAGCCAGCAGGGCGCGCTTGCGGGCGGGGCCGACGCCTTTCAGCGTGTCCAGCACCGAGCCGGTCATCGCCCGGTCGCGGCGGCCGCGGTGGTGTTCGATCGCGAAGCGGTGGGCCTCGTCGCGGACCCGCTGGAGGAGCTGGTTGGCCTCGGAGCCGCGGGGTAGGTCGATCGGGTCGGTGCGGCCGGGGACGAAGACTTCCTCCTCGCGCTTGGCGAGGCTGACGATCGTCACGCCGAGGTCGGCGAACGGCTGCAGCGCCCGCATCCCGGCGGCGAGCTGGCCTTTGCCGCCGTCGATCATGATCAGCGACGGGAGCGAGGAGAAGCTGGCGTCGCGTTTGCCGTCGTGCGGGGAGAGGTCGTTCTGCTCGAGGTAGCGGTTCAGCCGCCGGGTCAGGACCTCCTCCATCGAGGCGAAGTCGTCGGGGCCGACGCTCCCCTCCTCGCGCAGGTCGCCGCGGACTTTGAAGCGGCGGTAGTCGGACTTCTTCGGCGCGCCGCCCTCGAAGACGACCATCGAGGCGACGGTGTGCTCGCCGCCGATCGTCGAGATGTCGAAGCCCTCGATGCGGACCGGCAGCTCCTCCATGCCGAGCGCTTCGGAGAGCGCGCTGAGGGACTCGACCCGGCGGGCGCGGCGGTGCTCGCGGCGCAGGCGGTCCTGGTCGAGGGCCAGCTGGGCGTTGCGCTCGGCGAGCTCGCGGAGGCGCCGTTTGTCGCCGCGCTCGGCCGGGTGGACGTCGACCGCGGTGCCGCGGCGCTGGGTCAGAGCTTCGGCGATCGTCGCGGCGCGGTCGCGCAGCTCGGGGCCGACGATGATCGTCCGCGGCATCGAGGGCGAGGCCGAGTAGTACTGGCCGATGAACTCCTCGGTGACCTCGGCGAGGTCGCGTTCGCCCTCGTTGTCGAGGTAGAAGGACTGGCGCTCGGCGAGGATGCCGTCGCGGACCTGGAAGACCTGGGCGTTGGCGTCGGGGCCCTCGGCGGCGACGCCGATCAGGTCGGCGGTCCCGACCGTGCCGCCGGCGACGCGCTGGCGCTCGAACAGGGAGCGGATCGCTTTGAGGCGGTCACGGTAGAGCGCCGCGCGCTCGAATTCCTCCGCCGCCGCGGCCTCGGCCATTTTCTCTTCCTGCTCTTTTTCGACCTGGCGGTAGCGGCCGGAGAGGAAGTCGATGATCGCGTCGATGTTGCGGCGGTACTCCTCTTTGGAGACGTGGCCGACGCAGGGCGCCCCGCAGCGTTTTATGTAGTAGTCGAGGCAGGGGCTGCCGGAGCGGCGGCCCGGCTCGGCGCCGTCGCAGGTGCGCGACTGGAACAGTTTGCCGAGCAGGTCGAGGGTCTCGCGCAGGCGCTTGGCGCTGCTGAACGGCCCGAAGTAGGCGCGGTGGGCGCGGTGTTTCTCACGGGTGAAGTAGACGCGTGGGTAGTCCTCGTCGAGGCTGACCGCGACGTAGGGGTAGGACTTGTCGTCGCGGAGGCGGATGTTGAAGCGCGGGCGGTGGCGCTTGATGAAGCTCTGCTCGGTGAGCAGCGCCTCGGCCTCGCCCGAGGTGACGAGGGTGTCGATGCGCTCGATCCGGCTGGTGAGGCGCGGCTCTCCGCCGCTGAAGTGCGAGGCGATCCGTTTTTTGATCGAGCGCGCCTTGCCGACGTAGAGCAGCTCGTCGTCCTCCCCGTAGAAGAGGTAGACGCCCGGCTGGTCGGGCAGGTGGCGGCGCTGCTCGGCGACGCGTTCGGCGCGGGTGAGGGCGCCGTTGCCGTTCTCATTGCTCACAAGTCAAAGGGTAGGGTCCCGAGCAGTCCGCCAAACGATGCAAGGGACAGGGAGAGGGATGAGCACGCAGACCGTGGAGCCGCCGCAGCTGGAGACGATGACGATCGAGGTCGAGGGGGACGTCGCGATCTGGACCCTGAACCGCCCCGACGCGTTCAACGCGATGAGCCCGGAACTGATCGGCGAGATGGTCCTCGCGACCGGCTGGCTCGCCGACGTGGCGCCGATCCGCGCCCTGATCGTCACCGGCGCCGGGGCCGCCTTCTGCGCCGGCGGCGACATCAACTGGTTCAAGAAAGGCATCGAAGATGAGGGCTTCGACGTCTCCGCCGACGTCCGCCGCGGCGCCGAGGTCATGCACCAGGCGATCATCGACCTGCGCCGGATCCCGGTCCCCGTCATCGCCGCGGTCAACGGCCCCGCCGCCGGAGCCGGCTTCTCCCTCGCCCTCGCCTGCGACATCCGCATCGCCGCCGACAGCGCCTTCTTCGCCCCCGCCTACGGCCGCGTCGGCCTCTCACCGGACGGCGGCATGACCTACTTCCTCCCCCGCGTGGTCGGGCCGGCGAAGGCGCTCGAGCTCCTCCTCGAAGACCCCAACCTCCCGGCCGCGAAGGCCCTCGAGATGGGCCTGGTCACCGACGTCGTCCCCGGCGACGACTTGATGGAGGTCGCGAAGGAGCGCGCCGCCAAGCTGGCCAAGCTCGCCCCCCACTACGTGAAGATGGCCAAAAGCCTGGTCGGCGTGAGCCTCGAGAACGGCATCGCCGACCACCTCCAACTCGAGCGCCACGGCATCGCCGACGGCATCGCCACCGCCGACGCCCAAGCCGGCGTCAAAGCCTTCTTCAGCGGCGAAAAGCCGGTCTTCGAAGGCAGGTAGCGACGGAGCGCGACGCGAGTCGGGGCCGGTCGACGATGGACTCATACGACGAACTCACCGGCCTGATCGTCGGCTTCGATCAGTGGGGGGCCGACCGGGACCGTCTCTTCGCTCTGCTCGGCGAAGAGACGAGGATCGCGAAGGCAGGGGCCTTGTACACCGATGAAGTCATCGTGGCGAGCCAGGCGACGTGGACGGCAGTGGAGGTCATCGACGAGGCGATCGCGCTCGAGGATGACGAGGCGATCGCATTGAGACTGAGGGAGGTGAGGGAATCACTGAAGGATGAGGCGAAGGCCGGGTTCACTGCGTTCATCGACGCCTTTGAACAAAAAGCTTTCAAGATTCCAAACAACGCCGTCGCAATCATTTTCATGATGCAGTGGATGCGGGGGGATTTGCCGCCGACGACGATGCCGCTGGCCGCCGAGACCAGCCTTCCGACGTCCGAGCCTTACGCCTTCAGGCAGGGCTATGCCGAGTACCTGCGCAGCCCCGCCGGTCTGAAAGCAATCGAGGAGTGGGAACGCTTGATCGATGAAGAGGTCGACGCCGACGAGGAAGCAGAGACGAGGAAGGCGCTTGAGGCCGGTGTCGCGCACCTGAAGCGGATTCGCGCCGGCGGCGAGCTCCGGGACGACTTCTCGCCCATGCCGCCACCGTCCGCCGAGGCGGCAGTGCTCTCGGGCGTTCTGGGTGGGCTGCCCGCCTTCCCGGACGCCGACTGGGACGTAATTCTCGACGTGCGCGAGCGGCTGGGGCCAGCACGGGTGAACTTCCGTGCCGCGATCTCGACGGCCGCTGCGGAACTCGAGGACTGCGAGGATCCCGACCAGCTCGCCGACGCATGCTCTTCGCTACGGCGGCGGGTGGTCGCGCCGGCCTTGGTCGAGATCGAGGCCGAACTCGAGGACCTCGGCGCCATCGGCACCCTCCTCCGGGTCTCCCAAAACGCGCCGACCGTGGGGGCGCTCGCCACCAACTTGGCATTGGTCGCCGGTAACCCCGCCGGACTGGGCATCAACGCCGCCGCGCACGCCCTCGCCTCGGCTCCGATCATCGCCTCCGCCGCTCGTGAGATTGCGCATCAGCGGCAGAAGCGCCGACAACTCGCCGCGCGCCCATTCTGGCTACTGCGCGAGATCGACCGGAAGACGTCTTGACGCTTAATCGCGGCGGGCGGTGAAGAGGGCCAGGAGGCCGCGGATGCGGATGGTGCGGTCGGGGAAGACCTGGGCCAAGGCGGCGTCGAGCTCGGCGGGGCCGTCGGTGCGGTTGTCGAGGATGCCGCGGCAGTTGCTGAGAGCGATCATCGCTCGGGCGGGCGGGTTCATCTCGACGTCCTTGCCGAGAATGGTTACGCCGAAGAGGGTGCCGCCGGGAGCCAGGGCTCGGTGGGCGTGCTCGAAGGCGACGCCCTTGGCGGACATCGGGCCGGGCAGGCAGTGGAGCAGGTTCGTCATCGCCACCGATTCGTAGGTGCCCGGTTCGAGGCGCCAGTCCTCGAGCACGTTGGCCTGGTGGGTGCGCGGCTCGTAGCGGGCGATCCGAGCCGAAGCGGCGGCGAGCGAGTTCGGGTTGAGGTCCATCAGCGTGACCTCGGGCGCCGGGACCGGGAAGGTGGCGGCGTCCAGGAGCGCCCCGGTCGCCACCCCGATGTCGAGGTGGCGGGCCGAGAGGTTCTCGTCGTAGTACTCGACCAGCCGCGCCTTCGAGCAGCGCCACAGCACCGGGTGGTTGAAGCCGTAGACGAAGGCGTCGTAGGCCGCCAGGAAGCCGCGCGTGTAGACCGCCTGCCCGGCGTGGGCCGGATCGTCGCGGTCGATCGTCGTCGTCGGCATCCGGGTCAGCGGCGGAAGCCGCCCTCCGCGTCGATCACCTGGCCGGTGACCCAGGCGCTGTCGGGTGAGAGGAGCCAGGCGACGACGCCGGCGATGTCCTCGGGGCGGCCGAGACGACCGGCGGGGAAGCGGCGCTCGAGCCCTGCGCGCAGCTCTGGCGAGGGCCAGCCGGTGTCGACCGGGCCGGGATTGATCGCGTTGACGGTGATCCCTCGATCGGCGAGCGCGGCGGCGAGCGAGCGCGTCATCTGGTGGACGGCGCCCTTGCTGATCGCGTAGGGCAGCTCGTCGGACATCGGTCCCAGATGCTGGCCGGAGGTGAACAAGATGACCCGACCATTCTGGCGGTCTTCACGGTGGACGGCGGCGAAGGCCTGGGTGAGGAGGACGGCGGCGCGCGCGTTGACCGCCCAGGTCAGGTCGAGCTCCTCCGCCGTCGCCGTCTCCAGCGTCTGACCTGAGTCGCGAGCGTGGTTGACGATGAGCGCGTCGATCGCCCCGAAAGCGTCGACGGTGGCCTCCACCGCCCGGCGCGGCGCCTCGGGGTCGCCGAGGTCGGCGTCGACGTGGCGAAGGCGATCCGAGGCCCCTCCCAACTCGTCGATCACGGCCGCGACGCCGCCGGGGTCGGCTCCCCAGGGCCGCTCGGAGTCGCAGGGAGCGAACGAGTGAAGCATGACGCTCGCCCCGTCGGCGAGGGCGCGGCGAGCGAGCGCGAAGCCGATCCCGGCGCGCCGGCCGACCCCGGTGATGAGGACGACGCGCCGCTCGGGTGGAGGCAGCGCGCTCATCCTCGCCCCCGCGCCCCGGACCGCTCAGGCGGGCGGGGCCATCAGGCGGGTCACCGATTCGCCGACGAAGCTCGGCTTCGGGGCGCCCTCGACGGTGATCGTGAACTTGGTCACCGCCTGCCACCAGCCGCCCTCGAGCTCGTCGAAGGAGACGAGCTCGGTCGTGCCGACGACGCGGCTGTCGACCGGGACCGGGGACGGGAAGCGCACTTTGTTCCAGCCGTAGTTGACGCCGAGCGCGAAGCCGTCGGCCCGCATCAGCTCTTTGCGGAAGCTGTCGGCGAGCGAGAGGGTCAGGTTGCCGTGGGCGATCGTCGTCCCGTAGGGGCTCTCGGCCTTCGACCGCTCGGGATCGACGTGGATCCACTGGTGGTCGCCGGAGACGTCGGCGAAGCCGTCGATCAGCTCCTGGGTGATCACGCGGGGCGCGCTCGGACCGATCTCCTGGCCGACGATCCCCTTCATCCCCTCGACGCCGTGGACCTCGACCCCCGCCATCAGTCGGTCCACCAGTCCTGCAGCACTTCGCCGTCGCCGTCGTGGCGAGGACCGAACGCGAGCAGCGAGATTCCCTCGGGCCCTGCCTCGAAGCCGCGCTCGACCGTCGGCGAGACCCGGATCGCGTCGAGCTCGACGACGTCGACGATCTCGTCACCCAGTTTGACCCGCCCGGAGCCGGCGATCACCACGTAGACCTCCTCGGCCTGGTCGTGCTTGTGGGCGAACGGCATCCGCTGGTCCGGGTTGAGCTTGATGTGCGTGAAGCCGGTCTTCTCGGCATCGAACGCGTCCTTGGCGAAGCGGACTTCGCCCATCTCGCCGAAGCCGAAGCCCGGTGCCGAGTCATCGACCTCGGTGATGTTCTTGTGCGTGAAGTCAGACATTTGCTCTCCTCCCATTCGAGTGCCTATTGACGCGTTCCGTAGCCTAGGGGGCGTGACGAAATCAATCGCGCGCGTCTTGTCCAAGTCGCAGATCGACATGCTCGCCGAACACGGCGAGGAACGCACCGCCGAGGTCGGCGACGTCCTCTTCGAAGTCGGCGACGAGACCTACCCGTTCATCGCCATCCGCGAGGGCGAGGCGAAAATCCTCGACGGCTCCGGGCGCGAGATCGTCCGCCACGCGGCCTCCGGCTTCCTCGGCGAGATGAACCTGCTCTCCGGCCAGACCGTCTACCTGACCGCGGTCGTCACCGAGCCGATGCGCTACGTCGCGGTCGACCGCGAAACGCTGCGCCAACTGCTCTTCGACGACGGCGCCCTCTCCGACCTGCTGCTCTCCGCCTTCGTGCAGCGGCGCGAACTGCTGCAGGCCGAGGGGGTCGGCATCGAGATCGTCGGCTCGGCCCGTGACCACGGGACCCGCGACCTGGTCGAGTTCGCGCGCCGCATGCGCCTCCCCCACTCCTGGCGCGACCCTGACGAGGACCCCGACGCGGCGACGCTGATCGCCGGGATCGACGCGGCGGAGCTGCCGCTGGTGCTGCTGCCGGGCGGCAGCGAGCTGCGCGCGCCGAGCAACGGCGAGCTCTCGCGGGCGCTCGGGATCGGCCTCGAGCTGGCGCCACGCGAAGAGGTCGACCTGCTGATCGTCGGTGGTGGCCCGGCCGGCCTCGGCGCCGCGGTCTACGGCGCGTCGGAGGGCCTCAACACGCTGGTGGTCGAGAGCAACGTGCTCGGCGGCCAGGCGGGGACCTCGCGGCGGATCGAGAACTACCTCGGCTTCCCCTCCGGGATCAGCGGCACCGAACTGATCAGCCGCGCGATCGTCCAGGCGCGCAAGTTCAGCGCCCGCACGGCGACGCCTTACAAAGCGCTCTCGCTCGAACCGGGCGGGGAGGGCGACCACATCGTCAAGCTCGAGGACGGCCACGAAGTCGCGGCCAAGGCGGTGCTGCTCTCGACCGGCGCCGAATACCGCAAACTGCCCGTCGACAATCTCGAGGAGTACGAGGGCCTGAGCGTCTTCTACGCGGCCGGGCCGCCCGAGGCGCAGCTCTGCGGGGCGGCGCGGGTCGGCGTCGTCGGCGGCGGCAACTCGGCGGCCCAGGCGGCCGTCTGGCTGGCGAAAGGGGGCGCCCTGGTGACGCTTCTGCACCGGCGCGGAGACCTCGCGGAGACGATGTCGGCCTACCTGATCGACGAGCTCGATCGCTACGGCGTCGCCGTTCGCGACCACAGCGAAATCCGCGAGCTGCGCGGCGCCGAAGGCCACCTCGACAGCGTCGAATTGACCGACGGCACCGAGCTCCCGTTCCAGTTCCTCTTCCTCTTCCTCGGCGCATCGCCCTGCACCGCCTGGCTCGGCGACCAGATCGCCCGCGACGAGAAGGGCTTCGTCCTGACCGGCGCCGACGCCGGCGCCGAGGGCCTGCTGGAGACGAGCGTCTCCGGCGTCTACGCGGCGGGCGACGTCCGCGCCGGCTCGATCAAGCGCTGCGCGACCGCCGTCGGCGAGGGCGCCACCGTGGTCCGCTTCGTCCACGAGCACATGGAGAAGCTGCACGAGGAATACCGGGAAGCCGACGCGAGCCCTGCTCCGGTCGGCGCCGAACCCGGCCGCGGCTAGGCGCCTCCTCGTTGACCGAAGCGCTCTAGGCGGTCGGCGGCCACTCTGACCGGGGCGGCCGGGGCGGCCGTCCGAGATCGGTCCTGGGCGTCTCGACGGCGACCCGGGCGGCGGGCTGTGGCCGCCGTCGAGACGCCCAGGACGTGAGGGTTTCAGGGTTGAGGTCAAGGGTTCGGCACGAACTCCGCCCTCCCGTCACAGGTTGTGCCGGGAGGCTCGTCCGGAAGACCTGGTCCGTGACGAAGAGGCCGGGAACGTGACGGAGTGCGGGGAGAGACGCCGGATTCGTCACAGGTCTTCATGCGTTCTAGCCCCGAGTCGAGGGGCCGAAACGCGTTGTCGACTTTAGGCCCCCTATAGGGGGGTCAAACCCTGGTCACGTGATTGCAACGTCTGAAGAAGACGGAGAGAACCGTGGCGTTCCCCCGTTCTTCGAGCCGGACCTGTGACTTCCCGGCCGATCCCCGGCACCTCTCTCGCACCCCGGCCGTCTCGACCACGGCCACAGCCTGCCCGGGCCGTGGTCGAGACGGCCCGTCCCTTACCCGGGCGCCAGCTCGACGCGGCCGGGCCCCTCACCCGGGCGCCAGCCGAGGCGGCCAGTTCCCTTTCCCGAACTCCAACCCGAGAAGGTCGCGCCCGCCGGGTGGGCCCTAGGCCGGGACCGGCTCGGCGCCCGCGAGCGGTGGCGTCCCAATCGGCGCGGCACCGTTCGCCCCCGCCCCCTCGACGATCACCCGGCAAGGGCGCTTGGCGAGGATGTAGCGGGTGGTCGGGCCGAGCAGGCGCTCGTCGCTGGGGGCGTGCTCGGTGCTGAGGTAGATCAGGTCGGAGCCGCGCTCCCGCGCCTCCTCGACGATCGCCTTGCCGGGGTTGCGACAACGCACCAGGTTGACCCGCACCTTGAGGCCGCGGCTGCGGGCGGCGAGGCGCGCCGCCTCGAGTGCGCTCCGCGCTTCCGCCTCGAGCGCGTCAAAGCCGCCGTCGGGCAGGTCATGTTCCTGCGGGATCCGCAGCACGTAGAAGACGTCGACGGTCGCGTCAGGGTCGACCACGACGGCGGCGCGGTGCATCGCGTCGATGTCGATCTCGGGGCCGAAGATCGGCAGCAGCGCCGACTTGTAGGAAACCTCGAGGAAGTCGAGCGGCCGGTCGGGGCGGCGCACTTCCGAGATCTCCCGCGGGTCGATCCCCAGCCGCCGGCGGTAGAGCAGGTAGCCGCCGAGGCCGAGCAAGAGCCAGGCGCTGCCGATTATCCGCGCCTCCGGATGGAGGACGATCACCGAGACGAAGGCGGCGCCGGTGCCGACCGCGCCGATCACGGCCGTCAGCGGGATCTCGGCGCCGCGCCAGCGCACGTTCCAGGGGGCCTTGTAGGGGCGATAGCGATCGGGCTCGCGGCGGCGCAGCGCGATGATCGAGAGGTGCGCGATCGTGAACGAGAGCATCGCGCCGAAGCTGTAGAGGTTGCCGAGGAAGTTCGTGTTGCCCGGCAGCACGAGCAGGATCGCGATCGCCGAGAAGAAGATGATCGTGAACCACGGGGTGTGGAACTTCGGGTGCAGGCGGGCGAAGGCGCCGGGCAGCTGCCGGTGCTCGGCGAGCGACCAGGAGAGGCGCGAGACCCCGATCATCCCGGCGTTGGTGGCGATCAGCAGGATCGTCGCGGCGAGGGCGCCGACGTAATAGCGGGCGACCGAGGCAAACGTGCCGTGGAGGTGGAGCGCCGAGACGATCCCCAGCACCGGGTCTTCCGAGTAGGTGCTGCCGAGCGCCGTCACGTAGTGGCCGGCGGCGTCCTGGTGGACGGGTAGCGCCGAGAGTGCGACGACCGAGATCCCGGCGTAGATCCCGAGCACCGCGATCAGCACCAGGTTGACCGCCTTCGGCACCTGCTCGCCGGGGTCGCGCGCCTCCTCGGCCATGTTGGAGACGGTCTCGATCCCGGTGTAGGCGAGCATCGAGATCGAGACGGCGAAGATCAGCTGCGAGAGGCTCGGCGCGGTGCCGAAGTGGACCTGGTTGACGAGCACGGTCGGGTGGAGCACCAGCACCGCCCCAAGCCCGACCAAGGCGACCTGGGTGAAGAGGTCGAGGACCGCGAGGCCGATGTTGAGCTTCGCCGACTCGCCGAGGCCGCGGATGTTCACCAACGCCAGCAGCGCGATCACCGCCGCCCCACCGATCACGTCCCCGGGCGAGTGCCCGAGCGCCGGGAAGAACACCGCCAGGTAGTGCGGGACGAAGAACGCGCTGATCGCGATCGTGAGGATGTAGTCGAGCGACAGCCCCCACCCGGCGATGAACGACACCACCTCGTTGAACGCGTGACGGGCGAACGACGACGAGCCGCCCGCCTCGGGGAACATCGCGGCACCCTCGGCGTACGTCTTCGCGGTGAGCGCGAAGAGCCCGCCGGCGAAAAGGAACACCACCGGCGTCAGCCCCAGCGCGTGGGCGGCAACCAGCCCGAGCGCGTAGTAGATCGACGACCCGACGTTGCCGTATGCGGTCGCAAAAAGCCCGGGAACCCCGACCGTTTTCCGCAGTCCTCTCGTCTTCAGCTGGGCCATCGGGGATCGACCCCCGATAGTCGATCCACCCCCGTGAAGACCGCATGAAGATGCCGCCCCCCGGCATCAAGATCTTGTGAAGATCCCTGCGAGCAGGGATCTTCCTCGCCTACTCCGGAACCGAAACTGCGACGACCTCCAGGCGATCGATCCCTTCAAAGTCGGAAGGGTTGCACGTGTGGACTGGCAGACCGTTGGAGATCGCGACCGCAGCGATGAGCGCGTCGAAGGTGCGCGCCGACACCTTCCTGCCAGCGCCGCGCATGGAGCCCGCGACCGACGCGAACGCGCGGGCGGCCTCTTGATCGAAGGGAAGGGCGACAAAGTCGGCCTCGGCCTGCTGGACGTGCGCCTGCCGCCTGGCTCGCTCTTTGTCGTCCCGGGCGACCAGCGGACCGACGGCGAGCTCGGCGAGGGTGATCGCCGTGATCAATGGCTCGGCCGGGAGGTCGCGTCCATCGTGAAGCCGCCCTAGCTGGACCACCGTTGAGGTGTCGAGGATGCCCCGGGACTCGGCGCTCACGAGAGCGGGCCCAGCAAGTCGTCGAGGTTGCTTCCCACCAGCTCGTCGACGTCATTACGCAGAGCGACCGGATCGACGGCCGGGAGTCGACGCCATCGTTCGAGCAAGGAGTCCGCCGAGAGCGGAGCACGCAGAGGTCGTAGCTCGGCGACCGGCCGGCCGGACCGGATGATCGTTATCTGCTCGCCGCGAGCGGCGCGATCGACGACATCGCCACCTTGGTTGCGGAGTTCTCTGATCGTTACCTTTGCCATGCGCTCCAATGTATCACCAGTGATACCTGCTGCGGCGACGCTCATGCGACCAACCTCACTTCGAACGTAGGGACGGGGATGGCACCGGCGCCGCCGAGGAGGGCCATGATGCGGGCGACGTAGGCGCTGGTCTCCGGGATCGCGGGGACGCAGTGGCAGGCTTCGACCGGGGCGGGACCGGCGTTGTAGGCGGCGAGGGCCAGCTCGGGGGAGCCGAACTGGTGGATCAGGTCAGACATCAGGTGGGCCTGAGCGTCGATCGCTTCTTCGGGGTTGAACGGGTCTTGCAGGCCATAAGAGGCGGCGGTTCCGGGCATAAATTGCGCGATGCCCTCGGCACCGACGGGTGACTCTGCGAAGGGATCGAAGTTGCTCTCCGCCATCAACTGCCCGGCGAGCAGCGCCGCGGAGACGTTCCATTTTGCCGCCGCCTGGATCAGGGTGTCGCGGAAGCGCGGCGGCACGAAGCTCGGCAGCGTCTCGCCACCGGGGGGAGCACCGTCCCCGCTCGTCGCGCCGACCGAGTTGCCCGCCTCCGAGCACGGCGCGGGCGGACGGTCGTATCCCATGTGCCAGGCCTCCCAGCTATAGCGCTGGACGAACCCGAAGCGACTGGCGTTCGCGTCGATCCAGCCGTAGGCCGATTCGGGCCCGAGGTCCAACTCGGTCGCGCATCGATGCAGCGACGTCCCCGGTGGGGCGACCCACTTCGGATCGGGATGGGCGGCGAAGAGTTCGGCCTGTTCGGCGTCGGAGCGGAAGCCGGAGACGACGATCAGGGTGATGCCCGCGCCTGCCGCGGCCGCAACCATCTTGTCGTAGGCAGCCGCGACGTCGGGCCTCATCCCCTCGCCGTTCCGATACACGAGCGGGCCGCTGTATCCACCGCCACTCGCGATCGCCGGGCCTTCGCCGCCGGCACTCGTCACCGGTGCCGCCGCTTCGGCTTCGGCGCTCGCTTCGACATCCCGCGGCGCGCCGGAACCGAGGTCGAGCTTGCCGACGACGACCGCCTTCGCCCGCACCGGCGCGAAGGAAGCGCGGTCCGGGAAGGCAAGGTGGAGGCGGCTCGGGTCGACTTCGTTGCCCCGCCCGGAAGCGAGCGCGGCTTCGCGCGCCCGGTCCAGGTAGGTCGCCTTCGCGATGTGGCTCGGGTTGGGCGACCCGTTCGGCAGACGCGGCGGCGAGAGCAGCTCGGGCAGGTCGTCGCGCATCGAGCGGACCGCCGAGATCGCTGCCAGATCGGCGGCGCGCTGGGCGCGGCCCTTGCCCGTCACCGCCCCGGCGATGGCCACCAACGCGCACGCCGCCGCGATCAGGACGAAGCAACCGCCGAGCGCGAGCACGAGCGCCTGCCCGGACTCGGCACCGACCCTGGCCCGAGCACCCCGACCCCCCGGGACGGTGGACCGGGCGCCCCGATTCCGAACCTTCCCAGGATCCCGACCGTAGACCGGGCACCCAATCCCCATGAAGGAGGAGCCCAACCTATGTACTCGATTCGATCCAACCGGGCGACGCAGCCCGCCCGCCGCCGCCGCGCCACCCGCGGCCTCTACGCACTCGCCATTGCCGCCCTTCTCGCGATGAGCGCGATCGCCGCGCCGATGGCCCTTGCCAAGGGCAGCAAAACCGTCGCCGGCGAGGCGACCGCCCCCAAACTCCATAAAACCGTCCTCACCAACACCAAGGGCCTGACCCTCTACACCCTGGTCGGCGAGACCCACGGCAAATTCATCTGCACCACCCCCACCTGCCTCCAGGCCTGGCCGCCGCTGCTCGTCACCCCCGGCACCACGCCGAAGGGCCCGGTCAAGCTGGGCACGGTCAAGAACCCCGAGGGCAAGACCCAGGTCACCTTCAAGGGCATGCCGGTCTACACCTTCGAGGGCGACAGCAATAAGGGCGAAGCGAACGGCGAAGGGCTGAAGGACGTCGGCGTCTGGCACGCCGTCACCCCCTAGCTCCGCCACCGAGCAACCGCCGCAGCAACGACTCCGACAACCCGCCGGAGTCGTTGCCGAGGGCGCCGAAGCCTGCCCGGCGCTCGGCCACCCAGCCGAGTCGCCGCTTCAGCACCGCCACCCGCAGGCCGCGCCCGAGCAGATCGTCGACCGCGAGCGCGACCAACGGTCGTGCCTCATCCAGGTCGGCGCGTAGGAGCGCCGCATCCGGTCGCGGCGCTCCTTCCGTGTCAAGGAGTGGCTGCAGCAGGTCCGGCGCGACGAGGACTACGGCGAGGCCGCCACGCGCGGCGGTGACCGCGATGCCGGCGGCGGCGAGCCCGTCCTCGTCGGCGGTGACCGCCAGGTGACAGACCTCGCCACGGGCCGCCGGGCGCAGATTCGGCAGCCGCGCCGCCAGCCGCTCCTCGAGATGGTGGGCTGAAGCCGAGGCGATCAGCGTCGGGCGCGGGACCCGACCGCCGACGTCGACCAGCAACGCCGCCGTCTCGAGCCCCGACCCATGACATGAGAGTGCAGCCGCCGCACCCCGGGCGCCCTCGGCGCCGCCGACCGACGTGACCGCGACGACGGTGCCGTGGCGCGGAGCGACGAAGACACCCTTCGCCGCCGCCGCACTCCGCCCGCCCAGCACGACCGGCCCGAAACTAGTCGGCGCCTCCGTCGTGCGCGCCGGCCCGAAACTGGTGGGACCCTCCGCCGTGCGCCCCGGCCCGAACCTCGTCCGCGGCGCCTCCGCACGCGGCGCCTCGAAGATCGACGTCGGCTGCTCCCCATGCGTCGCATCGGAGTGATCGCGCCCTCCCGAGGTTCGCTCCGACGAGGCCGGGACAGCGCCGAGCTCGTACTCGCCCCGCTCCGCCGCAGCGGCTTCGCGGGCGACGCGCATGACCCTCGCGGCGCGGTTCATTCGGCCGACCTCGCGCTGGCGCTGCTGGTCACCGCGAGGTGATCGGCGATCGATGCGAACGGGGACGGTGGGCGCAGCCGGACCGAGACCTCTTCGCCGGACACCGAGACCTTGACATCGCCGGCGGCCCAGCCGGGGAGCGCTTCGCGGGCCGCTTCGGCCGCCGAGCCGCCCTCGGCGAGGGCCAGCGCGCCCGCCTCGGCGGCGCCGTCGGCGAGCGTCAGCGCGTAGCCCGCGGCCAGGAGCTGAAGCGAGATGAGCGCCGCGAGGAGGAGCGCCGGGATCGCGGCGACCAGTTCGACGGTCGCCTGGCCATCCTCGGAATGAAGCGCGCGATCACGGTCGCTCGACGCGTCGGCCGTCGGGCGCGCGGCTACGCGGCGCACGGCCATCATTCGTCGCCCCCCAGCCCGCTCCGCGCGCCGACCTTCAGCTCGGGGAGGTCGGGCAGCAAGGTCGGGACCGGAACCTTCACCGACACCGCGCCGTCGTCGTCTTCGGAGACCTCGGCGCCGGCGCGCATCACATCCGGCAACGCCTGGCGCGCGGCGGCCTTCGGGTCGTTCCCGACCAGGGCCGCCCGCGCGCCGGCCCGCGCGGCTACGCTCGCCGACCACAAAGCCTGGCCGGCGAGCGCGATCTGGGCCGCGACGGCGAGCGCCAGCAACAAGAAGGGAACGGCCGCGACCAGCTCAATTGAGGCGGTCCCCTTCTCCCCGTGACTCCTGTTGTCGGCGCT
The DNA here is from genome assembly GCA_036787695.1 of Solirubrobacterales bacterium. GTDB lineage: Bacteria > Actinomycetota > Thermoleophilia > Solirubrobacterales > 70-9 > VAYN01. The sequence continues at coordinate 17,112 of DAIQOT010000008.1, forward strand.
CTTGGTTGCCACACCGACGACCCTGAAGCTGAAATGCGCGCGTGTGGTGCGCGCTTTGGATCAATTCAGTGCCAATTGTGTGCCAATTGTGGAACGACGGCCCACCGAGGACTCCATAGGCACATCCGGCGCGACACCGCGACGAGCTCCGCCGCCGCGCGCCGCACCGACCTCAGTAGGTGTTGGCCTCGGTCCAGACCCTCCAGATGGCGACGATCGAGGCCGCCAACAGCACGACCCAGAGCAACGTCCCCGGACCGCTCGACCACAGCTTGTGGTACCCGGCGACCAGCAGCGCCAGCATCCCGAAGGCGCCGTAGAGGATCGCCCGCCGTCCGTCACTCAGCGTAGCCAGCGTCAGCTGGTTCTCCCGCGACAGGACGTAGATCGACCAGGTGATCCCGGCCAGGAACGCCATCCCGATGGCGGTGGTGATGGTGTCGACCGCATTGCCCCCTCCCGGGAGGAACGCGACCCCGAGCGCCAAGACCATGATGATCGCCACATTCCGTGCGGCCTTCACCCCAGGAATCGTACTCGGCCCCGCGCCTCCGCGGTCAAGAACGCCTAGGCGTTCTGTTTGATGACGATGCCCTCGAGGATCTGCGCGGCCTTCTCGGTCGCGTCGATCGCCTCCTCGAGGACCTCGAAGATGTCCTTCCAACGGATCACGACCATCGGGTCGATCGCGTTGGTGAACAGCGAGGCGAGCGCGTTGCGGAAGATCCGGTCACCGTCGTTCTCGAGCCGGTGCACCTCGATCCAGTGCCGGTCCAGGTCTTTGAACGAGGGCAGCTCTTCGAGCCCAGCCGCCAGATGCTCGCACGCCCCGACCAGCACCTTGGTCAGCGCCGTCGCCTGTTCCATCGGCGCCTCCACCTGGTAGAGCGCGAGGAAATCCGCCGCCTCCTCGGTGTAGTCGACGATGTCGTCGAGCGCCGTCGCCAGCCCGTACACGTCCTCGCGGTCGATCGGGCTGACCTCGGTCGTGTTCAGCCGCTGCACGATCGAGTGGGTGATTTTGTCCCCCCGGTGCTCGGCCTCGACGATCTGCTCGCCGAGCGTCCCCGAGTCGGGCCAGTCGGCCATCATCTGGTCGAGGAGGGTCGCCGTGTGCACGCCGTTTTTCCCCGCCTCGATGAATAGATCAAAGAAGGTCCGATCGTGAGGAAGTGGGGATCGGTGCGGCACCGTCGCCATCCTAATGACGGAGGGGGAATTCGGCATCTCAGCCCACCACTTTGATTTCGGCGGTGGCAAGTTGCTCGGCGGCGCGGGTCGCGGCCCGCTCTCTCAGTTCGGCCTGCACGTCGCGGCGCGGCTCGCCCTCGGCGCGGCGGATCCGCGTCCACTCGCCGTCGGCCCCGAGGTCCCACGCGTTCGCGTTGTCGGCGAAGCAGCGATCCAGGACATCGATCATTTCGGCGCGCAGCCCGGGATCTTCGACCGGCGCGACCAGCTCGACCCGGTTGTCGAGGTTGCGCGGCATCATGTCGGCGGAGCCCATCACGACGCGGGTCTCCTCGCCGCGGCGGAAGGTGTAGACCCGTGAGTGCTCGAGGAAGCGGCCGACGACCGAGACGACCCGGATGTTCTCCGAGACTCCCGGCACGCCCGGCTTCAGGCAGCAGATCCCGCGCACGTTGAGGTCGACCGGCACGCCCGCCTGCGAGGCCCGGTAGAGCGACTGGATGCAGCCCGCGTCGACCAGCGAGTTCATCTTCAGCGCGATCCGCGCCTCTTCGCCCGCTTCGTGCGCGGCGACCGTCGCCTCGATCTCGCCGATCAGCCGGTCCCTCATCGTCGTCGGCGAGACCAGCACCTTGCGGTAGCTCCCCGGGCGTCCGTAACCGGTGAGGAAGTTGAACATCTCCGCGACATCGGCACCGATGTCCGGGTCGGCGGTGAACAAGCCGAAGTCGGTGTAGAGGCGCGCCGTTTTGGCGTGGTAGTTGCCGGTCCCGACGTGGACGTACTCGCGCACCTGCTGGCCCTCGCGCCGCGCCACCAGGATCGCCTTCACGTGCGTCTTGAGCCCGGGGATCCCGTAGACGACGTGGACGCCCGCCTCCTCCAGGGCTTTCGCCCAGTGGATGTTGGCCTCCTCGTCGAAGCGCGCCTTCAACTCCACCATGCAGACCGCCTGCTTGCCGCGTTCGGAGGCGCGGATCAGCGCCGGCACCAGCGGCGAGTCGTCGCTCGTCCGGTACACCGTCTGCTTGATCGCCAGCACGTCAGGGTCTTCGACCGCCTGCTCGACGAAGCGTTCGACCGAGGTCGCGAAGGAGTCGTAGGGATGGTGGACGAGCAGATCGTTGTGGCGGATCTCGCGGAACATGTCCGGCGCCCGACCGTCCTCTCCACCCTGCAGCCGCGGCTGCGTGACCGGGGTCCAGGGCGAGTAGCGCAGCTCGGCGTGGCCGGGGACGTCGGCGATGATCTTGAGGTCGGCGAGGTCGAGGAGCCCGTCGATGTCGTAGACCTCACGGTCTTCGAGGCGGAGCGCGCCGATCAGCTCGTGGCGCAGCTTCTCGTTCATCCCGGAGGCGATCTCCAACCGCACGACCTCGCCGAAGCGGCGCCGGCGCAGCTCGTCCTGGACCGCCTGCAGGAGGTCGTCGGCCTCGTCGCTCACCGTGAAGTCGGCGTCGCGGGTGACCCGGAAGAAGCCGTAGTCGACGACCTCGGTCCCCGGGAAGAGCGCGTCGAGGTTGGCCGCGATGATCTGCTCGAGCGGCACGAAGGTCCCCTCCTCGCCGACCGGCAGGAAGCGCCCGAGCAGCTCCTTCGGGACCTTGACGCGGGCGACGATCTCGACCCCGCTCTCGGGATCGCGCAGCAGCACCGCGAGGCTCAGCGAGAGGTTCGAGATGTAGGGGAAGGGCCGGCCGAGGCCGATCACCAGCGGCGTCAGCGCCGGGAAGACCTGCTCGTGGAAGCGGCGGTGGATCTGCCGCTGCTCCTCCTCGTTGGCGTTGTCGAGGCCGACGATGCGGATCTGCTCGTCCTCCAGCTTCGGCCGCAGTTCGCCGCCGAAGACGGCCTGGAGCCGCCGGTCGAGCTCCAGCACCCGCGTCTGGATGCGGTCGATCTGGTCGATCGGGCGCAGGCCGTCGGGCCCGCGGGCGTCGATCCCGGCCTCCATCTGGTCGAAGAGCCCGGCCACCCGCACCATGTAGAACTCGTCCAGGTTCGAGGCGTAGATCGAACAGAAGCGCAGTCGCTCGAGCAGTGGGACGTCGGTGTCCTCCGCCAGCTCGAGCACGCGCCGGTTGAACTCCAGCCAGGACAACTCCCGGTTGAAGTACAGACCGGAGTCATCAAGGTTGGGTACCGACTGGGACAAGGGGACATCGTACTCGCGAATCGCCTGCCCCTCGTCCATGTCAGGCGACCCGACGGAGCGGTTGCGGTGCGGGGCGCGGCGCGTCGGCCGGAATCGAGACCGTGGCGCCGTCGAGCGCGAGGCGGTATCCGGCGGCCAACTGGCTCATCGAGCGCTCCCAGGAGCGGGCGCGGGCGCCGCGCGCCCCGGCCGAGCCGAGCTTCGTCCGCAGCTCCGGCGAGGCCGCGAGCTGCAGCAGCGAGCCGGCGATGTGGTCGGTGTCGGGACGGCAGAGCAGCCCGGTGTGGCGGTTCTCGACCAGCGCCGCCGGACCGCCCTCGGCGATCGCGACGACCGGCAGCCCGCTGGCGCCGGCCTCGAGGATCACCTGGCCGAAGGTGTCGGTGACGCTGCAGAAGAGGAAGACGTCGGCGCTCGCGTAGGCGACCGCCAGCTCCTCGCCGCCGAGCCAGCCGAGGAAGGTGGCGGCGTCGCCGAGCCGCGCCCGCAGCTCCTCCTCCTCGGGGCCGCCGCCCGCCAGCAGCAGGTGCAGCCGGGGATCTGTGGCGTGGGCGCGAAGGAAGGCGTCGGCGAGCAGGTCGACGCCCTTCTCCTTCGAGAGCCGGCCCGCGTAGAGGATCTTGACCACGCCCGGGTAGGCGTCGCGGTCGGCCTTCGCCGGGTCGAAGCGCTCGACGTCCACCCCGCGCTCCCAGCGGCCGACCTTGGCGCCGTCGATGCCGAGCTCGGCGAGCGAGCCGTCGGCGGCGGGGCTCGGCGAGAGCACCCGCGCCGGCGTGTTGTAGAAGAGGCCGAGGCCCGCCTTGGCGACCGCCTCGAGCATCGGGTCGGCGCGCAGGCCCGCGTAGGTGGCGAGCTCAGTGTGGTAGCTGGCGAGGAGCGGCACGCCGGTGATCCGGCTGAGCAGCGTCGCGGCGATCCCAGCCGGGCCGGGGGCGGTGACGTGGACGAGGTCGTAGTTGCCTTCGGCCAGCGCCTCGACCAGCTCGGGGACCGCCGGGACGCCCAGCTTCATCCCCTTATAGAAGGGCAGCTCGAGCTCGGCCGCGGCGGGGAGGCGGCGGTCGACGCCGGGGTCGGTACCGATCACGTCGACGTCGAAGCCAGGGACGCCGCGCTCGCGGATCTGCTCGATCGTGTGCGTCACCCCGTGCATCGAGCCGATCCCGTCGGCGATCAGGGCGACGCGGCGACGGTCCTCGTCGCGGCTGCGCAGCTTCGCCTTCTCGGCGCCGAGGAAGGCGGTCGAGGGCGCGTAGGGGAAGGCCGGGACGAGCGCCTCGAAGACGCCGTTGGCGGCGGTGCCGAGGTCACCGCGCTGGAAGGCGGCGAGGCCGTCGTCGACGGCGACGCGGAGGCGGCGCTCATGGCGGCGGCGGGCGCGGCGGTAGAGGTCGGCGTGGGAGAACCCGTCGGCCTGCAGCATCTCGAGCAGCTCGCGGCCGCGGACCTCGATCCCGACCCCGGCGAGCCAGGCCTCGAGCAGGCAGCGGGCGTCCTCGGGGCCGATGTCGGCGGCGACCTTGCCTTCGCGGGCGTCGCCCTCTCGGATCACCCGTTCGGCCATCTTCAGGATCGCGGTCGGGTCGGGAGTCTCGCCGGAGACCTCGACGCCGGCGTCGTCGAGGGCGCGGGTGGCGAGCGCCATCGCGGCGTGCGTCCACTTCGCGGCGGAACCTTGTTCGCCCCGCGCTTCGGCATGGCCGTCGCGCATCAGGGCGAGAAACTCTTCCGGCGTGGCGGCGGTCGGCACCTCGGTCCAGGTGCGGCCGATGTCCACGCCGGCGTGGTCGTCGGAGCCGGCGATCCCGGTGCCGCCGTTGGTGTCGACGTAGACGGCGGCGGGCATGTTCAGCTCCGCGGCGCGCGACCCGTTGCGGACCTCCCAGATCGGGAAGAGCTCGGCCAGCCGGCGCCGGTGGCGCCGTGTGAGCGGCGCCGCGACGGTGAAGAAGGGGTGCGCCAGCGCGCACGCGATCTCGTTCTCGTGCAGGTACGCGGCACAGGCCTCGACGGAGCCGGCGTGGGCCTGCAGCCACTCATGGTCTCCCTGAGTGATCCCGTAACAGAGGACGTGAACCGCTTGTGGCTCGCCGGCAAAGCGAACGGTCAGCTCCTCGGAGACGAAGGTATCGGCAAGGTGCTCGATCTCCAGCGCACCGTCGATGGTGTCGTGATCGGTGATCGTCACGAAGTCCATCCCCCGCCGCTTTGCCAGCTCGTAAACCTCCTGCGGAGGCGTCGCGCACTCGGGCAACCCGAGCGACCGCTGAACGCCAAGGCGAGAGAGCTGCGAAGCGGTGGAGTGACAGTGCATGTCGGCACGGGAAGTCATCGGTGTCTCCCTTTAGAGGTCATGTGAGTACACCCGCATAGTTCGTCATTTGCAGGCAAATCATGTGAACCACCTGCAAAGGACCGGTGAACTTCATGTAATCGCGACGCTAAAGGGACGGGCTCCCTGGCTTCGCTCTCAGGGAAGAAGCGTTGCGCTGTTCGAAATCCGCGCCATGCACGGATAACTCACAGCGCAAGCTTGGGTGCGTGGCTTGCGTGGTTCGAAACTTCGGCCAGAGCGAAGAAACGAACCGCGCAACGCGAGCCGCCGGGCGTTGCGGTGTGCGAAATGGTCGCTATGCGGTCATAACGCACACCGCGATCGGCCTAGACCGGCTCGCGTGGTTGGAAATGCTCGGCATACGAGTAAAACCAACCTCGCGAGAGATTCGGCGCCTTCGTCCCGGGCGTCCTTCGGCGACGGAGCGAAGGGCGGCGATGTGCCCCTCCGAATGAAGCTCAGGGCCCCGGCTTGAGCCCTTGCGGCCATCCCAGCTGCGCGACGGCTTCAGGCGGAGGGGCACATCGCCGCCCTCCTCGGCCAACCCGCGCTAGGCAGCGCGAAGAGCCGGGCGGATGGCGCTGGAGCCGCCGGCGAAGAGGTCGAGGATGATGCCCTCGCGGAGGCCGCCCTTGCCGATCTGGAGGGGCTGGCCGAGCAGCTCAGAGACCTTCTCGAGGAGGAGGACGCCGGTGGTGAGGATGCGGACGCGGCGGGGGTCGAGCTCGAAGCGGCGGGCGACCTCGGTCGACGATTCGGTCGAGAGGATGCGGATGCCGCGCTCCAGCGTCTCGTACTCGAGCACCGCGCCGACGAGGCGGCGCAGGCTGGTCGCCGAGCCGCCGACCGCGACCGCCTGGGCGGGATGCGGGATGACGACGCCGTCGAAGAATTCCTCGATGTGGTCACGGACGCGGCGGATTTCCGCCGCCGAGGGCGGGTCGCCTTCGACCAGCGCGTCGGCGAGCGTGCCGGAGCCGATGTTCCAGGAGCGCACCTGGTCGACCCCATCGGCGACGCTGCCGAGGATCACCTCGGTCGAGCCACCGCCGATGTCGACAACGCCGATCGGCCCATCGACCGGGTGGCCGAGCGCCTTGGTCGCGCCGATGAAGGAGAGCCTCCCCTCCTCCTCGCCGCTCAGGACCTCCACCTCGACCCCGGCGGCCGCCGAGATCGCCGCCGCCACTTCCGGCCCGTTGCTCGCCTCGCGGATCGCCGCCGTCGCCACCGCGCGGATCTCGATCGCGCCGAGCTCCTGCGCCAGCCGCACCTGGGTCGCGACCAGCTCGCCGACCTCCGCGACCTTCGCGTCTGTGATCGCGCCGTCCGCGTCGACCGCCTTCGAGATGCGCGTGTAGGCGCGCTGCTCCATCACCTTCTTGAGTTGACCATCGATCAACTCCGCGACCAGGACGCGGGTCGTGTTGGAGCCGATATCGATCGCTGCGCAGAGCATCTGGGCCTGGGACGCATCTTCCCAGGCCGGGCGGATCTCAAGCTTGCGTACCGTGGCCACGGGCCTAGGAGGTGGGATGCGAGGCGTCCTCGAACTCGCGGAACAGCCCGGTCACCACGAAGGCGACCTGCTCGCCGATGTCGACGGCGTTGTCGGCGATCCGCTCGATCGCCCGCGCGGTCAGCAGCATCGTCATCGCCCATTCGCGCTGGTCGGCGTCGTCGCCGATCGCCAGGGCGACCTGGAAGCACTCGCGGTTCAGTTCGTCGACGACGTCGTCGCGCACGACCAGGTCGCGCGCCATCTCGACGTTGCGCTCTTCGAAGGCCCGCTTCGCCTGCATGATCAACGACTTCGCGTGGATCCCCATCGTCAGGATCAGCTTCACCATCTCCGCCTCGGCGGGCGGCTCGTGCCCGGAGATCGGGATCACCTTGCAGATGTTCACGCACTGGTCGCCCATCCGCTCGATGTTCTTCAGCACGTGCAGCAGCGCCGAGATCAGCCGCAGGTCGGTCGCCACCGGCGACTGCGTCGCCAGCAGCGTGATCAGCGCCTGGTGCACCTCGAGGTAGCGCCCGTCGATCCGGTCGTCGTCGGCGATGACGATCTGCGCCAGCTCGATGTCGCGGTGCTCGACCGCCTCCAGGGTCCGCGTCAGCGCCGAGCTGACCAGGTCGAGGCCGCCCAGCGCGCTAGCTTCGAGCGCGCGCAGTTCTTCTTGGTAACCGATCCGGATCTCTGGCATCGCCCGGTCCAGCTACCCGAAGCGACCGGAGACGTAGTCCTCGGTCTCTTTCTTCTGCGGTTTGGTGAAGATCTCCTCGGTCGCGCCGATCTCCACCAGGTGCCCCGGCTTGCCCGATTCGTCGAGGTTGAAGAAGGCCGTGTTGTCGGACGCGCGCGCCGCCTGCTGCATGTTGTGGGTGACGATCGCGATCGTGTATTCCTTCTTCAGCTCGCCGATCAGGTCCTCGATCGCCAGCGTGGCGACCGGGTCGAGCGCCGAGCAGGGCTCGTCCATCAGCAGGACCTCGGGGCTGACCGCGGTCGCCCGGGCGATGCAGAGCCGCTGCTGCTGGCCGCCGGAGAGACCCGAGCCGGGCCGCTGGAGCCGGTCTTTGACCTCGTCCCAGAGGTGCGCCCCGCGCAGGCTGCGCTCGACGATCGCGTCGCGGTCGGACTTCGAGACCTTGCCCGCGTTGAAGTTGAGCCCGGCGGCGACGTTGTCGTAGATCGACATCGTCGGGAACGGGTTCGGCTGCTGGAAGACCATGCCGATCAGCCCGCGCACCGCGACCGGGTCGACCCCGCTGGCGTAGATGTCCTCGCCGTCGAGTTCGATGTCGCCCTTGACGCTGGCCCCGGGGGTCAGCTCGTGCATCCGGTTGAGCGAGCGCAGGAAGGTCGTCTTGCCGCAGCCCGAGGAGCCGATCAGCGCCGTCACCTTGTTCGGCTCGATCGTCATGTTGACGTTTTCCACCGCGTGGAAGTCGCCGTAGAAGAGGTTCACTTCTTTGGCGACGAGCGTCTTCGCCCGCCGGCGGCTCGCGGCGTCAGCCCCCACGGGCTGGCTCGAGGTCTCGGTCACGGGGCCGGTCGGCGACATCGTGCCGCGCCCCTCTTCCGTCGCGGGTTTGGCCTTGTCGGTCTCAGGTTTGGTCGAGGACCCGAACATATTTCTGAGCTTCCTTCCCTCCACGTCAGCGATTCTCCGGTTTGTAGCGGCGATAGACAAGGCGGGCGGCCACATTGAGGATCATGACGATGACGATGAGCGTCAACGCCGCCGCCCAGGCACGGTCGTAGGCCGCCTGTTTCATCACCCCTGGCGATCGGTACTGGTTGTAGGCGTAGACCGCGAGGTTCTGCATGCGGCCCTGGAAAGGGTTGGCGTTCAGCGAGTCGACCACGCCGGTGGTGACCAGCAGCGGCGCCGTCTCGCCGATGATCCGCGCGGTCGCCAGCATCACCCCGGTGACCAGCCCGGCGAAGGCGGTCGGCAGGACCACCTTGGTGACCACCTTCCACTTCGGCGTGCCGAGCGCGAAGGCGGCCTCGCGGAGGTGGTCGGGGACGATCTTCAGCACCTCCTCGGCGGAGCGGATGACGATCGGGATCATCAGCACCGAGAGCGCGATCGACCCCATGATCCCGAGCTGGATGCTGGGGCCGAAGAAGAGCTCGAAGAGCGCGTAGGCGAAGAGGCCGGCGACGATCGAGGGGATGCCGGTCATCACGTCGACGAAGAAGGTGAGCGCCCGGCGCAGCGGCCCGCGCCCGTACTCGTTCATGTAGATCGCCGCCATGATCCCGATCGGCACCGAGATGACGACGGCGCAGGCGGTGATGACGAGGGTGCCGACGATCGCGTGCTCGGCGCCGCCGCCGCTGACCGCGCCGCGGCTGGTGGTGGTGAAGAAGTCCCAGTTGATGCCGCGGGCGCCGCGCTTGATCACTTCGTAGAGCAGCGAGATCAGCGGCGCCATCGCGGCCCCGAAGGCGGCGACGATCGCCATCGTGACGGCGCGGTCCTTGGCCCGGCGGGCGCCCTCGACGGCGCGCGACCAGGCGTAGATCGCGAGCACCGAGACGAGCGCCCCGAAGACCAGCATCAGCGCGATCGTGAACCAGCCGAGCGCCGCCAGCACCGCGGCGGTGAAGACCATCGAGCCGACGAAGGCGCCGTAGGCCGCCCAGCTCGGCAGCGTCCCGCCCCCGCCTTCCTGGGAGAAGATCGAGCGCTGCCGGGCGCCGGCGAGACCGCTGTCGGGAGGCGGCGTCATCTACTTCACCTCCGATCGGGCGATGATCCAGCGGGCGAAGAAGTTGGTCGCCAGGGTGATCACGAAGAGGACCAGGCCGGTGGCGATCAGCAGGTTGATCGCCAGGCCCGAGGACTCGGGGAAGTTGAGGGCGATGTTGGCGGCGATCGTCGAGGGGTTCGCCTGGCTGATCAGGTTGAAGCTGACCCCGCCGGAGACCGAGAGGATGATCGCGACCGCCATCGTCTCGCCGAGCGCGCGGCCGAGGCCGAGCATCGCCCCGGAGATCACCGAGGAGCGGCCGAACGGCAGCACCGTGGTGCGGATCATCTCCCAGCGGGTGGCGCCGAGCGCCTGCGCGCCTTCCTGAAGTTTGCGCGGCGTCTGCGAGAACACCTCGCGGGCGACGGCGGAGATGATCGGCAGGATCATCACCGCGAGGACGAGCCCGACGACCAGCATCGTGCGGCCGGTGATCGAGGCGGGCCCTTCGAAGATCGGGATGAAGCCGAGCTTTTCTTCCAGCCATTTCATCGCCGGGACCGCGGCCGGGCCGAGGACGAAGATCCCCCAGAGGCCGTAGATGATGCTCGGGATCGCGGCCAGCAGGTCGACCAGGAAGCCGAGCAGCATCGCGATCCGGGCGGGGGCGATGTGGGTGATGAAGAGCGCCACGGCGACGGCGAGCGGCACCGCGATCACCATCGCGAGAACACCGGCGAGGGCGGTGCCGAAGGCCAGCGGCGCGACGTAGCTGATGAAGCTTTCGTGCCCCGGCAGTTCCGATGACGACGCGGTCAGCGCCGGGTAACCCTCGGTGACGAGGAAGACGGCGACCCCGGCGAGCAGCGCCAGGATCGTCACCGCGGCGATCACCGCGGCGTTGCTGAAGATCCGGTCGCCACGGCGGCGGCGTCCCCCGGACGCCGCCGCCAGTAGCTGGCCGGCATTGGTCGTGGTGTCGTAATGAGCCACGAGCGTTGGTTCAGTCGATCAGTCGACCGGACCTATTTGATCGAGCCGACGGCGGCTTCGACCTTTTTGGTCAGTTCTTCGGAGAGCGGAGCGGAGCCGGCCTGTTCTTCGGCCAGCGCCTGCCCGTCGGGGCTGATCGCGTATTCGAAGAAGCCTTTGACCAGGGCCGCTTCGGAGGCGCTCTTGTATTCGGTGCAGCCGATCAGCGAGGAGACCAGGATGATCGGGTAGACGCCGCTCGCTTCGGTTTTACGGTCGATTTCGAAGGCGATGACGTTTTTCTGGCCGCCCTCGAGTTCGGGATCTTCTTTCGAGAGATCGAGCACTTTGGCGGCGGCTTCGGCCGACGGTTCGGCCCATTCGCTGCCGACTTTGATCAGCGCTTTGCCGAGTTCCCCGGCCTGCGAGGCATCGGCGTAACCGATCGCTCCTTCGCCGGCGGCGACGGCTTCGACCACACCGGAGGTGCCGGATGCGGCTTCGCCACCTTTCACCGGCCATTCACCGCTCACTTCGTGGGTCCACACGCTGGGCGCCACTTTGGAGAGGTAGTCGGTGAAGTTTTCGGTCGTGCCCGACTCGTCGGAGCGGTTGACCGGGACGATCCGCGTTTCCGGAAGTTCGACCCCTTCGTTCTCTTTGGCGATCTCCGGGTCGTTCCAGTTTTCGATTTCCTGGTTGAAGATCTTCGCCAAGGTTTCCGGTTCGAGTTTCAGTTCTTCGACGCCCGGGAGGTTGTAGATGATCGCGATCGGAGAGATGTAGTCCGGGACCTCGACCAGCTGGCCGGGTTCGCAGCGCTTGATCGCTTTGCCCAGCTCGCCTTCGGATTCGGAGAGCGGCGTGTCGGAGCCCGCGTAGGCGACGCCGCCGGAGATGAATTTTTCGCGACCGCCGCCGGAGCCGACACCGTCGTAGGAGATGGTGGCGCCACCGTTGGCGTTCTCGAATTCGGCGATCCAGGCTTTCTGCGCCGCTTCCTGTGCAGTGGAGCCGGCACCGGCGATTTCACCCGAAGCTTCACTCGATGGTGCGCCTCCGCCTTCAGATTCGCTTTCGCTGCTTTCGTTGCTCGAGCTACTGCTGCTGCTACTGCCGCCCCCGCAGGCGGCGAGGCCGAGCACGAGCACGCAGGCGGCCGCGAACACCGCAAGCCATCTAGAGCTGGACATCAGTCTCCTTCTGATTGTTGACGAGATCGACCGCCAGGGAAGGCGGCCATGGAGCGAGCGTGTCAGCGTCGCCGACCCAGCTTGTTATCTAGCTGCGAAGCCGGTGTGAAAAAAATGTAAAAGAGATGTTTCAGGGCGGCGGGGTAAAGAAACCCGGTCTAAATCCCGAGTCGGCGTTCGCCACCGACCCGCCCGCCTCAGCCGTCCGGCGAGAAGCGGTAGCCGATCCCGTTGTGGGTGTAGATCAGCTTCTGGCCCGGCAGGGCGGCGCCGAGCTTCGCCCGCAGGCGGCTGACGTAGACGTCGACCGAGCGGTCGTCGCGGCGCGGCGGGGTGCCCCAGACCGAGGTGTGGAGCTCCTCGCGGGTGAGGATGCGCTGTGGGTTCGACCACAGGGTCACGAGCAGCTGCAGCTCTCGGACCGTGAGGCTCAGCGGGCGGCCGTCGACGAGAGCCGCGTGCTCCTCCGGCCGCACCTCCAGCCTCCCCGCTTTCTCGTGCGCGCTGCCTACCGCCATCCTCGCTGAGAATGTCGGTGAGAGTTATCGAACCGGTTACGCCGCGGTGAAGCTTTTGTGAACGACCTGTGAACTTTGGTCGCTCGCGAGGGGCGTCGAAGGTGCCGCGGGCGCGACCGGGGAGGCGTCGCCGGAGGGCTCCGGGTCGAACCGGTAGCCGACCCCGAAGTGGGTGTGGATGTACTCCCACTCGGGCGAGCGCTTCTCGAGCTTCTGGCGCAGCTTGCGGATGAAGACGTCGACCGAGCGATCGCCGTGGGCCATCGCGTAGCCCCAGACCCGCTGGTAGATGGTCTCGCGCTCGAGCACCTGGCCCTGGGTGCCGGCGAGCAGGTGGAGCAGCTCGAACTCGCGCCGGGTCAGGTCGAGGCTTTCGCCGGAGACGAAGGCCTGGAAGCGGTCGGGGCGGATCTCGAGCTCACCGGCGAGGACGGGCGCCGACTCGGTCTCGTGGCGGCCGCGGCGGTGACGCCGGGTGACCGCTTCGATCCGGGCGATCGCCTCCTCCGGGTGGGAAGGCTTGGTGATCCAGTCGTCGACCCCGAGCCGCAGGCCGCGGACCCGCTGGGCCACGGTCGAGCGCCCGGTGCAGACGACGACGCCGAGGTCCGGCAGCAGGCTGCAGACCCGGTCGAGGTAGCGCCACGCTTCGTCGCCGAGCACCGCCGGGTCGACCAACAGCGCGTTCAGCTTCATCGCGACAAGCTGGTCGGGCGGAACCGCGCCACCGGAGGTACGCAGAAGCCAACCAGCGGCCTCGGCGCGCTTGGCAAGGACGGTGACGAAACCGGAATCGGTATCTATCACCGCGAGTCGAGTGGTCGGATCAGGGGCCAACTCGCTTCGGATCATATGCAGGCCGATCCGGCTTTTACGGCTGTTTACAGGTTTTTCACAAGTCCGCCCATCGCAAATTGCGGGCACTACGCGGCGTGAACGGCTTGTTCAAGCGGATTGAATCTCAGGACCCTCCACTGCCCCGTCTGTCGGGTGTGACGAGATCACTGAAGGGACGTCCCCGGGCACGCATCAGAAGGTCGCCGGCCGGAGGCCCAGGGCGATCACCAGGAGCACGGCGATCCCGGCGGCGTAGCGGTAGATGACGAAGGGCCGGTACGAGGTGGTCCGGACCAGTTTCAGCAGGAACACGATCGCGGCGTAGCCGGAGATCGCCGAAGCGACGACGCCGACGACCATCGGCCCGCCGACGCCCGGGGGCAGCCCTTCGTTCACCGCGCTGATCCCCTTGAAGAAGGTCGCGCCGGCGACGATCGGGATCAACAGCAGGAAGGAGAAGCGGGCGGCGGCGTCGCGGTCGAGGCCGCGCCAGCGGGCGGCGGTGATCGTGATCCCCGAGCGCGAGGTGCCGGGGGCGAGCGCCAGCACCTGGGCGATCCCGATCCAGAGGCCGTCCTTGAGCTTCGAGCCCTCCAGCGGCCGTTGCTGGGGACGGCGGTCGGCCCAGTCCAACAGGGCGCCGAAGACGATCAGCTGGATCGCGATCATCCACGGCTCGCCGAGGTGTTCGTCGATGAAGTCGGAGGCGAGGCCGCCGGCGATCACCGCCGGGATCGTGCCGATCGCGATCGCGATCGCGAGGCGCTCCTCGCTCGTGGCGATGCTGCGCCGGCGCAGGACGCCGAAGAATGAGACCAGCAGGCGCCACACCTCGAGCCGGAAGAAAGCGATCGCGGCGATCAGCGTGCCCGCGTGCAGGGCGACGTCGAAGGTCTTGTTGAACGATTCGTTGTCGGTCAGGAACGTGTAGTCCTGGAGCCAGGGGATCAGGATCAGATGACCTGAGGACGAGATGGGCAGAAACTCGGTCAGGCCCTGGACCACTCCCAGGAGCAGGGCCTCGAGGTTTGACATCGCGCGATCCTACGCTGCCCGTTGCGATAGATTGCCGATCGTGAAGCGCGCGACCGCGATCTTCCTTTCGGCCCTCGCCACGATGTTGGTGGCCGCGCCGATGACTCTGGCCTCCAACGGCGAGGGCCTGGCGGGCAAAGCCTCGGACAAGACCGTCACCTTCTTCTGCTTCGGCGTGATGGCCTTCTTCGTGATCCTGGTGATCGGCCTGTCGCTGATCCAGGGCGCTCTCGACCGCCGCAAAGCGCGCCGCCGCTACGACATCGAGCGCCTCGGCTAACTCAGCCGGAAGCCGCTCAACAGTCGTTTCTCGGTCTCACCCTCGATCTCGGCGATCACTTCGACCTTCCCCTCCAGGGGAGTGCCGCGGATCTTCGTCGCCAGGAGGTCGTCGACCTGGAAGATGCCCGCCGAGTTGTTCAGCTGGATCTCGATCCGCACCGGGTGGTCGTCGCCGGCGCTGATCCGCACCTCGTCGATCGCGGCGGCGGAAATCGAGTGGATCCCCTCATGGCCGGACTCGATCGGTATCCGGGTGCGTCCCTGGGCCATGTCGAGCGCGTCGGCGACGCGGACGACGCCCGCCTCGACCGTGTAGGGCTCGCCGCGGCGGCGGTGGCCGATGATCGCGTGGAGGATCTCGGTCGCGACCACCGTGCGCTCGGGCTCTTTGTAGGCGCCGGCGAGGAGGCGGTCGAGGGCGCTCTGGGCGAGGAAGAGCGAGTATTCCTCGTGGTCGGTGCGGTGGATCGACATGCCGATGTCGTGCAGCAGCGCGCCGCCGGCGACGACCACTTCGGCGTCGCGGTCCCTCATCCCATGGTCGGTGACCATCGCCGGCTCGACCCCCGCTTTGACCAGCAGGCGGAACAGTCGCAGGGAGATGTTGAGGACGATCTGCATGTGGACCCAGCTGTGGTCGGACATGCCGAGCCGCTCGGCGTTGACCTGCGCCATGTACCACCAGCCGCGCACCTGGTCGTCGGCGTTGACGGCGTCGATGAAGCTCTCCAGCCGGCGGTTGCCGCGGGTCGGCGCGCGGACGTGCGCCTCGGCGATCGCCTCGCGCGGCGGCTTGCGGGTCGGTCCGCTCGGGTCGGGGGCCGGGACCCCGTCCTCGGGTGAGGACTCGGCCGCCAAGGCGTCGGCCTCCGTCCCCGAAAGCTCTTCGATTTCCTCAGAAGTCATGCCCGGGATCGTAGTCCCGGCGCGGTCGACCTGAGTGAACCGATGGCTAACGCAGGTCGACCGCGGGTGGCGCTACTGGCCGCAGACGGGCCAGGGGCTCGAGCCGGACTCCGAGTAGAGGAGCGCGGCGCGGTAGGTCTGTTCCTCGGCGGACGCTTCGGTCGGGCTGCCGGTGCCGCCGACCGATTCCCAGGTCCCCTGGTCGAACTGGTAAAGGCCCATGTAGGCGCCTTCGGGCGAGACCGCTTCGGGGTTTCCGCCGGACTCGCAGGCGGCGATCGCTTCCATCGTCTCCATCGAGACGCCGCCCGGCAGCTGCGCGAACTGTTCTTCTTCTTCGCGCGCTTCCTTGGCTTCGTGCTTCTTCTCCGCCTTGACCTTGTGTCGGTGCTCGGTGCGCTGGGTGGTCGTCACGATCAGAGCGCTGAAGCGCTCGACCGGATCGAGCAGCGGCCCGTCGAGTGCCTTGGCGTCACCGATGCCAATGGCGCCGGGGTGTGGAGCGCCACCTTGGGCGGCGGCGTTGTCGGTGGCGTCGGCGCGCAGGCGGACGCGCGGCGGAAGGTGTTCGTGTCCCGCTGCTGAGGCGACGGCGGGAAGGGCAAGCGACCCGACCGCACCAAGCAGCGCAATATGTTTGCGTTCTATGAGCAAGCGGTGAACCGTTACTGGGAAAACCGCTCCTGTGTGTGGCCGCCGTCACACAGAAAATTCGTTTGTTGCGGTGTTTCGCTTCACAGAGCGAAAAACGGCATCATGCACAGCGATGTCTGACGGGGGAAAAACGGCGGGCGCCGCCGAAACGACGCGCTTGTTGCTCGCCTGCCCGGATCGTCCCGGGCTGATCGCGACCATCTCAGGCTTCCTCGCCGAAGCCGGTCTGAACATCGTCGACGTCGACCAGCACTCGACCGCGGCGGGTCGCTTCTTCATGCGGATGGTCTTCGACTCACCGCCCGACGAAGACCGCGGCGCGCTCGAGGACCGCTTCGTCCGCGAGGTCGCGACACCGTTCGAGATCGACTACGGCTTCAGCGAGTCGGGGACCGCGAAGCGGGTCGCGGTGATGGTCTCGCGCGATGACCACTGCCTCTCCGATCTCCTCTGGCGCTGGCGCAATGGCCATCTCGGCGGTGAGATCGTCACCGTCATCTCCAACCATGAGGACCTGCGCGCCGAGGTCGAGGCGGTCGGCCTGCCCTTCCACCACGTGCCGATCTCACGCGAGACGCGGGAGGAGGCAGAGCGGTCGGCGCTGGAGCTGATCGGCAAGGTCGACCTGCTCGTCCTCGCCCGCTACATGCAGATCCTCTCCCCCGGTTTCCTCACCGCCGTCGGCGCGCCGGCGATCAACATCCACCACAGCTTCCTGCCGGCGTTCGTCGGCGCCGACCCCTACGCGCGCGCCCACGAGCGCGGCGTCAAGCTGATCGGCGCGACCGCCCACTACGTGACCGCCGAGCTCGACGCCGGCCCGATCATCGACCAGGACGTCGTCCGCGTCGGCCACGCCGACGAGGTCCCCGACCTTGTCCGCATCGGCCGCGACGTCGAGCGAATCGTCCTCGCCCGCGCCGTCACCGCCCACCTAGAGGACCGCGTCCTCATCGACGGCGAGCGAACCGTGGTCTTCTGACGCGCCTGGACCGGCGCATTTCGGCGTCCTCGGTTCGTCACGAAGGCGCGGGTTCCGTCACGAACCACGCACCTTCTGCCCGCGTCCCATGACACCCCTAGGTTGATGGGCCGAAAACCGGAGATATAGACGGGTTTTCGGCCCATCAACATCGCGGGCGCACGAGAGGGCGACGAACGTGCCGAACTCCGCACCTTCCCTGGATCTCCCTGACCGTACGGTCAGGGCGGAGCGCTAGCTCGCCGTCGCTGTCTCGGCGGCGCCCTGCGCCGCCTCCCATTGGGCTACCAGTTCTTCGACCGCGGCTTTGGCCGCATTGTGTTTCTCGGTCGCCTGCTCGACGCGGGTCGGGTTCGCCCAGGCGCCGGGATCGGCGAGCTCTTCCTCGACCGCCTTGAGGTCGGCTTCGGCCTTCTCGATCCGCTGCTCGAGGCGCGCCGCTTTGCGCACCGCCTTTTCGGCGGCCTTGTCGTCGCGCCGTTTCGCCGCCGCGCCGTTGCCGTTCGCGGCCTTCTCCTTCTTCGCCGCTGTGGTCGCCGCGGCGCCGCTCTCGGCCTCGCGTTCGTCCTGGCGCCGCTGGTACTCGGCCCAACCGCTCGGATAGCTGTTCAGCTTGTTGTCCTCGACCACGATCGTGCGGCTGCCGACCGCCTCGAGCAGCGCCCGGTCGTGGGAGATCAGCACGACCGACCCCTCGAACTCGATCAGCGCGTCCTCGAGCGCCTCGCGGCTCTCGATGTCGAGATGGTTCGTAGGCTCGTCGAGGACCAGGACGTTGGCGCCGGAGGAGACGAGGATCGCCAGCGACAGCCGCCGCTGCTCGCCGCCGGAGATGTCGGAGAGCTTCTTTTCGACGTCGCCGCCGGAGAAGAGGAAGCCGCCGAGCAGGGCGCGCGCCTTGGGGCCGGTGAGGCCCGTCTCGCGCTGCGCCGCGTCGAGCACGGTGCCTTCTCCGGAGGCGGTGTCGGCGTGCTGGGAGAGGAAGCCGAGGTTGACGTTGTGGCCGGTGCGGACCACCCCGGCTGCCGGCTGCTTCTCCCCCGCCAGCGTCTCGATCATCGTCGTCTTTCCGCTGCCGTTGGCGCCGACGAGGACGACGTGTTCGCCGCGCTCGACCTCGAGGTTGGCGTCGTCGATCAGAACCCGGCCGGGTACCTCGATTCGCGCGTCGTGCATCTTCAGGACCACGCGGCCGGGGCGCTCCGGCGGTTTGAAGGAGAACCGGAGGCGCCGGTTGTCGCGACGTTCGGAGGACGGCCCTTCTTTCTTCTTCTTGTCCATCGCTTTGACCCGCGACTGGGCCTGTTTGGCCTTCGAGGCCTTGTAACGGAAGCGCTCGACGAAGCGCTCCATCCGCGCCAGCTCTGCTTCGTGGCGGTCGATCTGTTTGCCGAGCGCGATCTGGCGGGCGGCCTGCTCTTGGCGCCAGGCGTGCCAGGGACCGGCGAAGAAGCGGGCCTTCTGGGATTCGAGCTCGAGCACCGAGGTGCCGACCGCCTCGAGGAACCAGCGATCGTGGGCGACGAGGACGACGGCCGAGTCGATCGTCACCAGGTAGCGCTCGAGCCACTCGAGCGAGGGGATGTCGAGATGGTTCGTAGGCTCGTCGAGGAGCAGCAGGTCGGGCTTGGCGGCCAGCGCGCGGGCGAGCGAGGCGCGGGTCAGCTCACCGCCGGAGAAGGTCGAGAGCGGGCGGTCGGCGTGCTCGGGACCGAAGCCGAGGCCGCGCAGGACTTCGAGGACTTCGTCGCGCCAGCGGTAGCCGCCGCCGGCTTCGAGCCGCGCCTGGGCCGCGGAGTAGGCATTCATCGTCTCCTCCGAGGCACCGCCGGCCATGTCGCCCTCCAGCCGGGCGAGCTCGGCCTCGGTGTCGAGCATGTCCTGGCGGCCGGAGAACACGTAGTCGCCGAGCTTGGCGGCGGAGTCGCGCGGCGGGCGCTGGTCGTGGAGGGCGACGCGGGCGCCGCGCTGGATCGAGACCGAGCCCTCCTCCGGATTGAGCTCCCCGGAGAGCACGCGGAGCAGGGTCGACTTGCCCGCGCCGTTGCGCCCGGAGAGCGTCATCCGGTCGCCGGCCTCGAGCTTGAAGGTCACGTCGCCGAACAGGAGCTTGCCGCCCACGTAGACGGTGAGTGAGGTCGCGGTCGCGATAGCCATACAGATCCAAGGTAGATGACGCGGTGCTTCGGCGACCTCCCGCCCTCAGAGTTCGCACTTCCCCGCGCTATCCGCGGGTTTCTGCGAACGCGCTCCCGGGCGACGTCAGGCGCAGTATTTGGCGGCGATCGCCTCGATCGTGCCGGCGGTGCGCGTCGTGCCTTTGCCGACGGCGGCGTCGAGCGCCTTGGTGTCGAGGTCGGTTTCGGAGAGGCCGACGGTCGGCAGCCAGTGCAGCTCACGCCCCTCGACCACCATCAGGTCGCCGTCGGGGGTGATCTCCTCCAGCGCTTTTTTGGCTTTGGCGCCGGGTTTGCGGCCGAGCAGGACGACCTGCGGTTTGCCCTTCGACGCTTTGATCGCCTTGGCGTCGAAGGGGTCGCGGGCGGCGATCGCGGCGACCTCCTTCGCGCTCCGCAGGAAGGTAGCGACCTCGTACCCGAGCGCCTCCTCGAGCCCCGCTTCGACCCGCGCCTGCACCTTGGGCTCGGTATCCCCGGCGGGATCGACGAAGACGACGTTGCCGCTGGCGCGAAAGGTGGCGACGTCCCCGAACCCCATCGCCTCGAAGTGGCCGATCAGCTCCGGGCTCTTCACCCGCCGGTTGCCGAGGTTGATCCCGCGCAGGAAGGCGACGTAGCGTTCCACCGATGGTCAGCCTACCCGCGCCGGTCCTCGCCGATGTGCTCGCGCCGGGCCTGCGCGTCGTCTTCTGCGGATACGCGCCGGGAACCGCCTCGGCCCGCGCCGGCGCCTACTACGCCGGGCCCGGCAACCGCTTCTGGCTGACCCTGCACGAGGTCGGCCTGACCCCGCTCCTCCTCCGCCCCGCCGAATTCACCCGTCTGCCCGAGTTCGGGCTCGGGCTGACCGACATCTCGAAGACGGCCTCGGGATCCGACCAGGAGGTCGGCCGGCGCGGCGTCGACCCGGCGCGCCTCGCCGCCGCGATCGAGGCCGCCTCCCCCGCCCACCTCGCCTTCAACGGCAAGAACGCGGCGCGGGCGGCGCTCGGCCGAACGGTCGGCTACGGATCTCAGCCCGAGCGGATCGGCGGCGCCACGGTCTGGGTCCTGCCCTCCACCTCCGGCGCCGCCCGCGGATTCTGGGACGTCGAGCCGTGGCGGGAGCTCGCCGCCGCCGCGATGTCGACTTCAGGTCCCCTATAGGGGCCGAAAAGTCGACATCGCGAATCGCCCCGGCGCTGGCCGGGGCGATGTCACTTATGGAGGCGCCGAGATTCGAACTCGGATCCGCGGACGCTGGGCGAGGGTCTCTACAGGTTTAGCCGGCGCTTGATTCTCGTCTCCCGGGGTCCGCGCCGACAGGCACTGCGGGAGATAAAGCCCCTTAGATTTCCCCGGTTTGTCAGGGCAAGCCGCCCCAGGTAAGCCCGCAATTGAAGCCGGTGCCCCTTCCCGCGGGCGAGGAAGGACCGACTCTTACGGCCTAGCTATGAACTAAGCGGCAAGGGCGAACTCATGGTCCGCACGTATTGGTTTGTGTCGGGGTTTAACGAGGCCTCCGACAACCTCGACCTGCAACCGTCTCGCACGAATCGACCACGTCGAAGCCTGTCGCCCCCGTGCGATACATCTGGGATTGTACGCGTCCCGTATTGCTTGGACAAGTGGCCGGGTACGGACGGCGAGGCAATGACGGAGGACACATCAATGGCAGCGGGACAATGAGCGAGAAGACCTACGACGCGATCGTGCTCGGCGCCGGGCCGGCGGGCGAGGTGGTGGCCGGACGGCTGGCGGAAGCGGGCTGGAAGGTCGCGATCGTCGAGAAAGACCTGATCGGCGGCGAATGCTCCTACTACGCCTGCATGCCCTCGAAGGCGCTGTTGCGGCCCGCCGACGTGCTGGCCGAGGCGAAGCGGATCCCCGGGGTGCCCGTCGATGAGGACGCCGAGCTCGACCCGGCGG
>DAIQOT010000259.1:0-5288 GCA_036787695.1 Solirubrobacterales bacterium
ACGCCGCGCAGGCTCTGGCGCATCGTGTGGCGATCGGAGAGGTCGCCGAGGTCGCCGAGCGCGATCTGCACGTCGACACGCCGCGCCCCCAGGCGGCGCGGGTCCCGCACCAGGCAGCGGACGTCCTCGCCGCGCTCCAGTAGCAGCGGCAGCAGCCGCGAGCCGACGTTCCCGGTCGCCCCGGTCAGCAGCAGCATCTGGTCCCCGCCTTTCGTTCGACCCCCATCGACGCCCAGAAGCCTAGAGCCGCGCCGCGCCGGCACCCACGCCGACGCATATCTCTAAAATGGGCATCCGCTCTTTGCAGGGGCCGCCCGGCACCTGTCGGGCAAAACCGACAACGATCTAGGAGACTTCCCGTATGAGCTATGTGATCGCCGAGCCGTGCATCGGCCAAAAGGACAACTCGTGCGTCGAGGTTTGCCCCGTCGACTGCATCCATCCGACTCCCGATGAGGCCGATTACGAGTCGGTGACGCAGCTGTTCATCGACCCGGACGAGTGCATCGACTGCGACGCCTGCGTCGAGGCATGCCCGGTCGACGCCTGCTTCGCCGAGGATCAGCTGCCGTCGGAGTGGGCCAAATACGCCGAGATCAACGCGAACTACTTCAAGCAGAGCGCTGCCTAGCCGCACCGCTCTCGCAGCAGACGCAAAAAGGGCCGCCATCAGGCGGCCCTTTTTCGTGGCTCCCGCCCCGGCGCTCATCGGCGAAGCGAGGATGAGAGCCGGGGCGGTCAGCGCCTAGTAACCGACCGGGTGGCGGACGACGTAGCTGCCCGCGGCCGCCGCGGCGGTGGTCGGGTGCCAGCGGGGGCCGGTCCCGACTTCGTCACCGGCGGTGTCGAATCGCAGCCCGGCGACGACCATGTAGGTGTGCGCGGCGTTGGCGTAGATCGTGATCCACCGGCCCGGGCCGGCTTCGCCGAAGGTCTCGAGCGAGCCCGAGGTCAGCGGCGTGCTCAGCAGTTTGCCGCCGTGCAGCGCGTAGGAGACCGCGCCGGAGCAGTCGTAGCCCGTGCTGGTGAAGCTGCCGTGGCCGCCGCCCCAGACGTAAGGGGTCGAGCGGATGTGGTTGGCGGCGGCGATGACCCGTTTGACCATCGCGGGAGCATTCAGCGGGGCGATCGCGCGGGTGCCGACGAGGGCCGCCTTGCCGGCCTGCGGGACTTCACCTTCGATTTCGCCGGTTTCCGTTTCGACCGGCGGCACTTCTTCGGTCGATTCGGGGATTTCGGCTTCGAGCCCGGAGCGGGCGCTGACGCCGCCGGGGAGAACCTTGGCCGAGGCCGCGGGAGCGGCGACGAGGGTCGCGCCGATCGCGGCGAGGAACAGGGCACAAACCAGCACTGCGGTGAGACTTCGGCGGGCGCCACTTGGGGCCACCCCGGGGACAAACGGCATTCACTACCTCCTCCGTGAGCCTGCGGGGTTAGCTGTCGGGCTGGCGCTGAAGGACCTGCGCCTCCACCGGAAGGATGGATTAGCCCCAAAAACTTGGTTCCCCCGCTCCCGACCTCTCGAAGATCGGGACTCGGCGTATGTGTGTAAGCGCTAACGCGCGGCCGCAAGCATAGTTGCGGTTGCGGCCGCGCGTTTTCTAAATTTTCGTCAGACGCTCTGGCCGACCTGCACGACCGGCAGCGGGGTGCCGCCGATCGTCGGCATCTCGGCCATCGCGGGGGTCGCCTGCAGGACCGGAAGCTCCTGCGGGGTCATCGCGATGATCCCGCGCGCGGCCTGGCGGATCGCCTGCGACGCGGGCGCGTTCGGGTCCGCCAGGACCAGCGGCGTGCCGTCGTCGGAGTGTTCGCGGAGCGGCTCGGAGATCGGCACCTTGCCGAGCAGCGGCACGTCGAGGTCGTTCGCCAGTTCCTGGCCGCCGCCCTCGCCGAAGATCGTGAACCGCTCGCCGTCGGGGGTGGTGAAGCCCGACATGTTCTCGATCACGCCGATGATCTCGAGGTCGTATTTGTGCGCCATCTCGGCACCGCGGCGGGCGACCGACTGGGCGGCCGGCTGCGGCGTGGTGACGACGATGAACTTCGCCTGCGGCAGGAGCTGGGCGAGCGACATCGCGATGTCGCCGGTCCCCGGGGGCAGGTCGAGGAGCAGGTACTCGAGCTCATCCCATGCGACGTCCTCGAGGAACTGCTGCAGCGCTTTGTGGAGCATCGGGCCGCGCCAGACGACCGCCGCGTTCTCCTCGACGAAGAAGCCGATCGACATGACCTTTACCCCGCTCGGCGCGTCCAGCGGCAGGATTTTGCGCTCCCCGTTGACCTCCGGTTTGGCGTTGACGCCGAGCATGCGGGGGATCGAGTAGCCGTAGACGTCGCAGTCGAGGGCGCCGGCGGAGTGGCCTTCGGCGTTCAGCGCCGCGGCCAGGTTGGCGGTCATCGTCGACTTGCCGACGCCGCCCTTGCCGGACGACACGCAGATCACGTTCTTGACCTTGGCGAGCGCGCCCTGCGGCAGCTTGCCGCGTCCCAGCGTCTGCTGGAGGGTGCCTTTCTCGTCGTCGGTGAGGACGTCGAAGCCGACGCCGACCTCGGTCACCCCGTCGAGCTCGCCGACCCGCTGGGCGACCGCCTGTTCGAAGTGCGAGCGGATCGGGCAGCCTGCGGTCGTCAGCGAGACGATCACCTCGACCCGTCCACTGGGCTGGATCTCGATCGAGCGGACCATTCCGAGCTCGACGATCGAGCGGCGCAGCTCGGGATCGATCACACCGCGGAGCGCCTCGTTCACCTGGTCATTCGTGGGAAGTGCCATGGGCGGCATTTTCGCAAAGCGCGGGGTCCGGCCGGGTTTCGGCCTCGATCTGGGCGCCGAGGGGGGAGAGATCGGGGTCGCCGGGACCTTGAGATAGCCGTACGAGGACGGCTAGCGGAGGTGGGTCATGAGGGCGATGGAGCGGGGACGAGCGGCGGGGACGCGAGGCGGAGTGGGACGGCCAGGGACGCGTGGCGTCGGGCGGTTGACGGCGATGGTGCTCGCGTTAGCGGTGTTGCTCCTGCTGCTTCTGACCGGGGAGGCGCGGGCGGGGACCTACCGCGTCGCCCAGTGCGGCTGGGGGCTCGGCGCCGAACTCGATCCGACCTTCCCGACCGCCGAAGGCAGCGCCTTCTCGCTCAACGCGACGCTCTGCGCGCCGCCGCCGGGGACCGGGCCGGCGGGGATGAAGCTCGAAGGCGGCGTCGCGCCCGACGGCGCCCTCGGCCTGGCGCGGGCGCGCTGGGTCGCGCCGGCCGGGACGCGCTTCGCCGCCGCCCACCTGACCTGGTCCGGCACCCCGCAGCCGGGCAACTGGCAGGGGCTCGCCGTCGACATCGGTGGCGAATTCCACCTCCTCACGTACGCAGTGGGCGCCGTCGGGCCGACTCCGGTCGACGTGCCGATCGAAGGGCCGGCCTGGGCGTTCGAAGCGTTCATCCAGTGCCTGACCACCGGGCTCTACCTCAATTGCACCCGCTCGACGCCCTCGGTGATGCGGCTGAGTGGGCTTGTCCTGACGCTCGAAGACGGGCAGGCGCCCGGCGCCCGGCTCGGCGGCTCGCTGCCGGCCCCGGGCTGGCACCGGGGGACGGCGAAGCTCGAACTCGCCGCCACCGACGTCGGCGCTGGGGTCGTCGGAGAGGCGGCGACGATCGACGGGGCGAGCGTCCTCGCCGCCGCGCCCGCCTGCGCCGTGGCGATCATCGAAGGCGTAGCGAGCGCGACGAAGCTGGCGCCGTGTCCGTCGACGGCGTCGCAGTCGGTCGAAGTCGACACCACGCGGCTCGCCGACGGGCCGCACACCTTGCGTGGCTGCGCGACCGACTTCGCCGGCGACCAGGGCTGCGCGCCGGAAGCTCAGATCGAGGTCGACAACTCGCCGCCGTCGATCGCCTTCGCCGCCGCCGGGGAAGGCGAAGTGGCGGCGACGGTGAGCGACCCGTACTCAGGCCCGGCTTCGGGGACGATCTCCGTGCGCGCCGCCGACGCCACGGCCTGGACCGACCTGCCGACCGAGCTCGACCCGGACGGCGACGGGACCGCGACGCTGAGCGCCCGCCTCCCCGACCTCGCCGCCGGGACCTACCTCTTCCGCGCCGCCGCGACCGACGCCGCGGGGAACTCCGGCTCCTCCCAACTCCGGGTCTCGGGGAGCGCCGCCGAAGTGCGCCACCAGGCCGCGGGGGGAGGGGGCGGTGGGACCGGGACCGGAGGCGGAGGCGGCCGGTCCGGCGATGGGAGTCGAGCGCCAGGCAAGCGCCGCGCGACCCGGCTCACCGTTCGTCTGGCGGCAGCCGCGGCCGCCCCGAAGCGCCGGGCCTTGGCGTCCTGGGACCGCTCCGCGCCTGTCGCCGGGCGGGCGTCTCGGGTATTCGTCGCCGGCCGCCGTTCGCCGGATTCGGGATCGATTGTCGACGGCGCCGCGCGTCGCTCGTCGAGCTCGGGGCTGACCGTCGACTACGGCAGCGCGGCCGCGGTCCGAGGTCGGTTGACGGACGGCCGCGGCCGCGGGGTCGCGGGGCGGCCGGTCGTCGTCGTCGCCCGCCCCTCGGCGGGGGTCGGCGCCCCGGAACGTCAGCGGGTCGTCACCGACGACGACGGGCGCTTCGGACTGCGGCTCCCGGCCGGTGCCTCGCGCCGCGTCACGGTCGCCTTCCACGGCGGCGGCGGGCTCGCGCCCGCGCCTCGGCGCTCGCTCGCGCTGCGGGTTCGCGCCGCGATCAGCCTCGCCGCCGAACCGACCGAGCTCGACACCGGCGAATCGGTCCGCCTCCACGGCCGCGTCCTCCTCGGCCCGGCCCAGGTCTCGCGCCGCGGCAAGCTCGTCGCGATCCAATACCTCGAGCGGGCGACCGGCCGCTGGCGTCCGGCGCTCGTCGTCCGCACCGACGCCAAGGGCCGCTTCGACACCAGATACCGCTTCCGCTACGTCACCGGCCTCGCCGAGATTCGCCTGCGCGCGACGGCTCCGGCGGAAGGCGGCTGGCCCTTCGCGCGGGGGTCCTCCGCACCGGTCACGGTCACCGTGCGTGGTCGTTAGGCTTCGAAGCATGTCGAAAGCCACTCTTCAGACCAATGCCGGGCCGATCACCGTCGAGTTCTTCGACGAGGACGCGCCGAAAACCGTCGAGAACTTCCGCAAACTGGCGGCCGATGGGTTCTACGACGGACTGATCTTCCACCGGGTCATCCCTGACTTCATGGTGCAGGGCGGTTGCCCGCAGGGCACCGGGACCGGCGGCCCCGGCTACACGTTCGAGGACGAGTTCAACGACCACAAGGTGGTCCG
>DAIQOT010000260.1:0-5283 GCA_036787695.1 Solirubrobacterales bacterium
CCCGCCGTAGGTGACGACGACCTTGCCGCCCGCCGGGGCCGTCGCCATCAGAAGGCTTCCCCGGCGGAGCTGCGCGTGTGTCCGAGGCGGATGTCCTGGTAGGGCTCCTCGCCGGCCTCGAAGGTGTCGACTTCGAGCAGACTGCCACAGGAGGGGCAGATGAACTCGATCTGCTCGAGCGCGATCACCTTGGTCTCGCGCACCTTGCTGCCGAGCCGCGCGGCCAGCTCGGTCACCGGCGAGCGGCGTAGCCTCGCGGCCTCCTTCCAGTTGCCGTGCACCGGCCCGAGCGATGCTTCGCAGTGGGCGCAGCGAAGCTCCTCGCCGGCGGCGAGGAGCGGCGCCCGGTAGCTCTCCATCGGCGCGGGGTCACGGCTCGGCTCGCCGCCGAGCCGCTCGGCCCGCAGCTCGCGCCGGCGCCGCGCCGTCGCCTCCTCGTCGATCTCGCCTCCGGCCAGCACCACGCCGTAGACCGAGTCGACGACGTCGGCGGTGATCATCGCGTTCTCGAGGTCCTCGGCCACCCGCCACGGCTCGCGGAACAGCGGATCGCCGAGCCCCGAACCGCCCGCCCCGTAGGTGCGGGTGATGTCGTCGTCGTCCATCTGCAGGTTGGTCGCGTGGGACGGCGGCAGGGTCGAGCCCGCGGTCAGGTCCTCGGCGATGAAGCGGGCGCCGAGGTCGGTCGGCGAGTCGGACTCGATCCCGTGCTTCCAGATCAGGTTGCCGGTGCCGCCGCCCGGATAGCCGCCGCCGGGCGCCCGCGAGGGCACCCGGGTGACGTTGGAGAAGACCGTCATCTGGGTGCCGACCATCCCCTGGGTGCGCCAGGCGGTGTCGATCCCCATGCCGCCGCGGCGATAGCCGTGGCCGCCCGAGTTGGGGCAGAGCCGGCGGTAGTAGTGGAGCGTCGGCGCGCTCTCCTCGAGCTCGATGTCGAGCATCCGCGAGCCGGTCATGTCCTCGTAGCAGCCGCATTCGCGGCCGTCGACGTTGGCCTGCGCGCCGAGCCCGGTGCCGAGCGAGTCGAACGAGACCCAGACCACCGGCACCTCGCCCCCGGCCAGCCCGAAGACGACGTTGTGAGGGGCGACGTTGCCGCCGAGGCCGGCGCAGCGCGAGCGTATCTCGGGGTTCGCGCTGAGCCCGATCGCCTTGTGCAGGGCGCAGTGGAAGGCGCGCATCACCTTCGTCCCGGACTCCATGTGGCCCGCCGAGGTCGCCGCGTTTTTGCTCGGGTTGAGCATCGTCCCGGGCGCCGAGCGGAGCACGCTGAGCGGGCGGATCACGCCGGAGTTGATCGGCAGGTCCGGCATCAGCGCGCGGATCAGGTCACCCAGCACCCAGCCGAGCAGCGCCGCCCGGGTCGCGTTGATGAACGAGTTCGCCTCCGGCGGCGAGTCGGAGAGGTCGATCAGGATCTCGTCGTCGCGCACGGTCACCGAGACCGAGATGCGGGACATCGTCTCGATCCCGTGGCCGTCGTACTCGACCCAGTCGTGGGCGGTGTAGGTGCCGTCGGGCAGCTCCTTGATCCGCGCCCGCGCGTGCGACTCGGAAAGCTGGATGTTGTAGTCGGCGTAGTCGGAGACCGTCGCCGCGCCGTAGCGCTCGAAGACCTCCTGCAGGCGGGCCGCGGTGGTGTTGTTGGCGGCGACGCAGGAGCGCAGGTCGTTCAGCGACTCGGCCATCCGCACGTTGGCGAGGTAGAACTTGACGAACTGCTCGTCCCAGACGCCCTCGCTGACGACCTTGGTGACCGGGAAGAGGAAGCCCTCGCCGTAGCGGTCGTAGGAGCCGGGGATCCAGCCGCCGGGGGTGAGCCCGCCGATGTCGAGCACGTGGACCGAGGAGTAGGCCCAGGCGACCAGCTCGCCCTCGCCGAAGACGGGGGTGATCACGCTCGGGTCGGCGGCGTGCAGCGGGTGCGCGGTGTGCGGGTCGTTGGCAGCGAAGTGGTCGCCGGGCCTGACCGTGTCGAGGTCGACGTTGGCGAGCAGGTCGCGGACGCAGTTGATCGCCGAGACGAAGTGCGGCGGCAGGTATGAGGTGAAGGCGATCACGTCGCCGGTCACCGACAGCAGCGAGGTCGAGAAGTCGTTGGCCTCGGTGACGATCGGCGAGCCCGAGGTGCGGTTGAGCGTGATCGCGGCCTCCTCGCAGGCGGCCTCGAGCCGGCGGTGGATCACCTTGGCGAGCAGCGGATCGTAGGTTGCGGTGGTGGACACTGTGGCTCCTCGTTCGATCTGGTTGGTGACCTGGGTGACTCAGCCGGCGACGGTCGCGGCGGCGGCGGTACTGGTGGTGTCTGCTCCCGGCGTGTAGGCCGGCTCGATCTCGAAGACGTAGTTCCTCATCCCGTCGATCTCGAGGCGGGCGCCCTCGGGGACGAGCAGGGTGGTGTCGACGTCGTCGACGATCGCCAGCCCCTCGAGCGCCTGCCCCGGCGTCAGCGTCGCCCCGTCGTAGACCGCCGCGGTCAGCTCGCGGTCGCCGAGGAAGACCTTGCGCTCTCCCACCGGCGCGGCCGCCGAGGCCTCCGCCCCGGCGCTCGCCAGCGGCGGCTTCACGGTCTTGCCGGAGGCGACGACGCGGGCCGTGTGGAGCTCGATCGGGAAGCCGTCCCAGGCCGAGCCGGCGCCGTAGACCCGCTCGTACTCGGCGACGAACTCCGCCGCGAGGCGCTCGCGATCGCCCTCGGCGACCGCCCCGGCGGGCCAGGTCATCGAGATCTCGAAGGACTGGCCGGCGAACTTGACGTCGGCCTCACGGCGCACCGAGATGTCGCCGTCCTCGTAGCCCTCCTCCCTCAGCGCCGCGACGGCTTTCTCCTCGAGCCCGTCGTAGAGCGAGTTGACGTCGCCGATCGGGCCGGCGCCGTAGATCCACTGCGCGGTGGTCGACTCGGCGTGGATCGCGTCGGCGAACAAGAGCCCGTAGGCGGAGAACGTCGCCGCCGCGCGCGGCATCACCAGCTTGCGGATGCCGAGGTCGCGGCAGACCTCGGCGATGAACAGGCCGGAGCCGCCGCCGTAGCCGATCACGGTGAAGTCGCGCGGGTCGTAGCCGCGGCCGAGGCTGACTTTCTCGATCGCCGTCGCCATGTGGGTGATCGCGATGTCGTGGTAGCCGGCGGCGACCGCCTCGACCGACTGGCCGAGCTTCGCCGCGTTCTCCTCGAAGGCGGCGCGGGCGGCGGCGACGTCGAGGGTGACGGCCCCGCCCCAGAACTTCTGCGGATCGATCAGGCCGAGGATCGCGTTGGCGTCGGTGATCGTCGGCCGCGTGCCGCCGTTGCCGTAACAAACCGGTCCCGGGAAGGCGCCGGCGCTGTGCGGCCCGACCTGCGGCAGGCCGCGGTCGTCGACCCAGCAGATCGACCCGCCGCCCGCGCCGATCGCGTGGATGTCGACGATCGAGAGCCCGGTCAGCAGCCGGTTGATCGTCGTCCGGTGGGCGTAGGCGGGGCGCGCGTCGCGGATCAGCGCGGTGTCGAAGCTGGTCCCGCCGAGGTCGGCGGTGATGATGTTGCGCTCGCCCAGCGCTTCGGCGAACTGGCTCGCCGCGACGACCCCGCCGACCGGCCCCGAGTGGCTCAGCTGGATCGGCTGCGCCATCGCCTCGCGGGCCGAGATGTGGCCGCCGAGGCTCTGCATGAAGCTGGTCCGCCCCTCGGCCAGCCCGAGCTCCGACGCCTTGCGGGTGAGCTTGCCGATGTAGGTCTCGGCGCCGGCCGAGACGAAGGCGTTCAGCACCGCGGTGTTCATCCGCTCGTACTCACGGATCCGCGGGTAGACGTCGCAGGAGAGGGTGACGAAGAGGTCGGGGTAGAGCTCGGCGACGATCTCGCCGGCGCGGCGCTCGTGGTGGGGATGGCGGAAGGACCAGAGGAAGCAGACGGCGAGCGCCTCGATCCCCTCCTCCTCCACCAGCCGGGTGACCTCGCGGCGGACGTCGTCCTCGCTCAGCTCGACCAGTACCTCGCCGGCTTTGTTGACCCGCTCGTCGATCTCGGCGACGTGGCGCTGCTTGACGATGTCGGGCGGCCGCGTCTCCTTCTGCAGGTCGAGCTGGATCTCGCGGATGCCGCGGTGGATGTAGATCGACTGCTTGAACCCGCGCGTGGTCAGCAGGCCGACCCGTCGGCCCTCGCCCTGGGCGATCGAGTTGGTGACGACGGTGGTGCCGTTGACGAAGCCCGCGCAGTCGCCCATCAGCGCCTCGACCGTGATCCCGAGCTCGGCGGCGGCGTTGCCGATCGCGTTGGTGACGCCCTCGGTGTAGTCGGCCGGGGTCGTCAGCGCCTTGGCGCGAACCAGGTCACCCGCGTCGTCGGCGACGACGACGTCGGTGAAGGTCCCGCCGATGTCCACTCCAACTCGATACATGGCCCATCCCTGTGCTCGGGGTTTGCGCGGTCTGGGCGATGCTGTCGCGCCGTGCGGGGTCCCCGCAACGCCACGTTAGGCCGCGCCCGGCCCGTCCGTTCGTGGGGTCGGGGCCTCGTAGAGGACCGTCGAATCGACGTCGTCGAATCTTGGGACGCCGAGCAGCGCCAGGGTGCGGTCGAGCTCCGTCGCGAACAGGTCGAGCGCCGCGTCCACACCGCGCTCGCCGTCGGCGGCGAGGCCGTAGAGCCAGGGCCGGCCGACCAGGCAGGCGCGGGCGCCGAGCGCCCGGGCGCGAACGAGGTCGGAGCCACGGCGGACGCCGCTGTCGAGCAGGACCTCGACCCGCGAGCCGACCGCGGCGGCGATCTCCGGCAGAACCTCGATCGTCGCCGGCACCCCGTCGAGCTGGCGCCCACCGTGGTTGGAGACGACGATCCCGTCGGCGCCGTGGTCGGCGGCGCGCGTCGCGTCGGCGGCGCTCATCACCCCCTTTACGACCAGCGGCCCGTCCCACTGCTCCCGCAGGCGGTCGAAGCGCTCCCAGGTCGCGGTGTCGGAGCCGAGCAGCTTCTGCACCAGCCGGGCGTGCTCCATCGGCGCCCGCGAGTCGGTCTCGACGTTGGCGAAGCTCATCGCGGCGGGCGCCTGGGCGAGCCAGCGCGGGTGGCGGAGGATGTCGAGGGCGTCGTCGTGGGTGATGATGCCCAGAAGCATGTCCTGGGCGTCGACGACCGGGATGGCGATCAGGTCGTACTTGGCGATCTGGCGGGCGACGCTCTCCTGGTCCTCGTCGACCCGGGCGACGATCGGCTCGCGCTGCATGATGTCTTCGATCCGGGCCGACGGGCGGGCGAGGATCAATCGCTTGAGCGAGACGAACCCGATCAGCTTG
>DAIQOT010000068.1:0-16338 GCA_036787695.1 Solirubrobacterales bacterium
CCCAGCCCGGCCAGCAGGTCAGCGCCGCCAACCTCCGCCGCCTGCTCGCCGATTCAGCCGTCGTCGCCAGCCACCGCTACGGCGACACGCGGGTGCAGGACGCCTACTCGCTGCGCTGCGCGCCGCAGGTCAACGGCGCCGCCCGCGACGCGCTCGGCCACGCCGGGCGCACCGCCGACTACGAGCTCGAATCGGCGATCGACAACCCGATGGTGATGCCCGACGGGCGGGTAGAATCGTGTGGCAATTTCCACGGCGCGCCGCTCGGGCTCGCCTGCGACCTGCTCGCGATCGCCTCGGCCGACGTCGGCGCGATCGCCGAGCGGCGTACCGATCGGCTGCTCGACAAAGTCCGCTCCGAGGGGCTGCCGCCGTTCCTCGCCGACGACGCCGGGGTCAACTCGGGGCTGATGATCGGCCACTACACGCAGGCGGCGATGGTCGCCGAGAACCGTCGGCTCGCGGTGCCGGCCAGCTCCGACACGCTCTCGACCAGCGCCTCGCAGGAGGACCACGTCTCGATGGCCTGGGGCGCGGCGCGCAAGCTGCGGACCTCGCTGGCGAACCTGCGCCGGATCCTCGCGGTCGAGATCACCTGCGGCGCCCGCGGCCTCGACCTGAGGGAGCCGCTCGCGCCGGCTCCCGGCACCGCCGCCGCCCGCGACCGCCTGCGCGCCGACGTCCCCGGCTTCGGCGCCGACCGCTGGCTCTCGCCGGAGCTCGCCGCCGCCGAGGAGCTGGTCGGATCGGGCGCGCTGGTTGCCGCGGTCGAGGACAAGATCGGGGAGCTCGGATGAACGCCAGTCCCGAAATCGGAGGTATGAAGTGAGCCGCGAGATCCACGCGCCGCACGGGTCGCAGCTGTCCTGCAAGGGCTGGCCGCAGGAGGCCGCGATGCGGATGCTGATGAACAACCTCGACCCGGCGGTGGCCGAGCGCCCCGAGGACCTCGTCGTCTACGGCGGCACCGGCCGCGCGGCGCGCTCCTGGGAGGCATACGACGCGATCATCCGCTCGCTGAAGACGCTCGAGGGTGACGAGACGCTGCTCGTCCAGTCGGGTAAGCCGGTCGGCGTGATGCGCACCCACGAGTGGTCGCCGCGCGTGCTGATCGCCAACTCGAACCTGGTCGGCGACTGGGACAACTGGGACGAGTTCCGCAAGCTCGAAGCCGAGGGGCTGACGATGTACGGGCAGATGACCGCGGGGTCCTGGATCTACATCGGCAGCCAGGGAATCGTCCAGGGGACCTACGAGTGCTTCGCCGAGATCGCGCGGCGCCGCCACGGCGGCTCGCTGTCGGGGACGATCACCGTCACCGCCGGGCTCGGCGGGATGGGCGGCGCGCAGCCGCTGGCGATCACGATGAACGGCGGCGTCGCGCTCTGCATCGAGGTCGACCGCGAGCGGATCGTCCGCCGGCTGGAGACGGGCTACCTCGACGAGGAAGCCGACGATCTCGAGGACGCGGTGCGCCGCTGCGAAGCGGCCAAGCGTGAGGGCCGCGCGCTCAGCGTCGGCCTCTGCGCCAACGCCGGCGACGCCCTGCCCGCGCTGCTCGCCCGCGGCTTCGAGGCCGACATCGTCACCGACCAGACCAGCGCCCACGACCCGCTGAACGGCTACGTCCCGAACCTGATCAGCGTCGAGGAGGCCGACCGTCTGCGGGTCGACGATCCCGACGAGTACGTCAAACGCTCCCGCGCGGCGATCGCGGCGCACTGCGCGGCGATGGTCGAATTCCTCGACCGCGGCGCCGAGGTCTTCGACTACGGCAACAGCCTCCGCGCCGAGGCGCGGCTGGGCGGCTTCGAGCGCGCCTTCGACTACCCCGGCTTCGTCCCCGCGTACGTGCGGCCGCTGTTCTGCGAGGGCAAAGGCCCGTTCCGCTGGGTCGCGCTGTCCGGGGACCCGGCCGACATCGCCGCCACCGACGCCGCCGTGCTCGACGAGCTCGCCGGGGACGAGGCGCTCGAACGCTGGATCCGCCTCGCGGGCGAGCGGATCGCCTTCCAGGGGCTGCCGGCGCGGATCTGCTGGGCGGGCTACGGCGAGCGCCACCGCCTCGGGCTGCGCTTCAACGAGATGGTGCGGAGCGGCGAGCTGAAGGGCCCGATCGTGATCGGCCGCGACCACCTCGACTCGGGCTCGGTCGCCTCCCCTTATAGAGAGACCGAGGCGATGGCCGATGGCTCCGACGCGATCGCCGACTGGCCGCTCCTGAACGCGCTCGTCAACACCAGCGCCGGCGCCTCGTGGGTGTCGATCCACGACGGCGGCGGGGTAGGGATCGGCCGCTCGCTGCACGCCGGGATGGTCTGCGTCGCCGACGGCACCGACCTCGCGGGCGAAAAGCTCGAACGCGTCCTCCAGGCGGATCCGGGGATGGGCGTGATCCGCCACGCCGACGCCGGCTACGACCGCGCGATCGAGGTCGCCGCCGAGCGCGGCGTGCGGGTCCCGATGCGCGAGGACTCCTGACCCGACCCGCCCCCGGTGAGTTCGCACTTTCGGGCGCTATGCGGCCCTTTCTGCGAACTCACCCGGGGCGGTTGCGTCATCCTGGCCTGATGTCCGTCCTTGAGATCCGCGAGATGGGGGACCCGGTGCTGCGCGAACGCGCGGCAGAGGTGAGCGCCGAGGAACTGGCGAGTGATGAGACGCAGCGGCTGATCGACGACATGATCGAGACGATGCGGGCGGCGAACGGGGCCGGGCTGGCGGCGCCGCAGGTCGGGGTGGCGAAGCGGATCGCGGTGATCGAGGTGCGCGAGGGCAACCCCCGCTACCCCTACAAGCCGCCCATCCCGCTGACCGTGATCGTCAATCCCGAGCTGACGCCTCTCGACGACGCGACCTTCGCCACCAACGAGGGCTGCCTCTCGATGCCGAACGTGCGCGGCGACCTCGAGCGCTTCGAGAACGTCGGCGTGCGCTACCTCGACCGCGACGGCGCCCCGCACGAGTCGACCCGGCGCGGCCTCACCGCCGGCACCTTCCAGCACGAGGTCGACCACCTCGACGGCATCCTCTTCGTCGACCGGATGGCCGACATGTCGAGCCTCTCGACCTGGGCCGAGTTCGAGCGCCACGGCAAAGACGAGTTCGTCGCCCGCGTCGAAGCGCTGGTCGAGCGGGTCGGCTCTTGAGGTCCTGTTCATGACGGATTTCTGGTGCGAGTACGCCTGGCTCGGCGGCGAGGAGGCGACGCCCGGCGTGCTGGTCGGGGTCGAGGGGGAACGGATCGTCACCGTCCGCGTCGGAGTCGCCGAGGCGCCGCGGGGCGCCGTCGCCCTCCCCGGCTACACGCTGCCGGGCCTCGCCAACGCCCACTCGCACGCCTTCCAGCGCGCCTTCCGCGGCAAGACCGAGGTCGGCCCGGGGACCTTCTGGACCTGGCGCGAGGAGATGTACGCGGCGGCGGCGCGGCTCGACCCGGACCTCTACTTCGCCCTGGCGCGGGCGACCTTCGGCGAGATGGCGCTCGCCGGGGTGACCAGCGTCGGCGAGTTCCACTACGTCCACCATGCACCCGACGGCTCCCCTTATGAGGACCCGAACGCGATGGGCGCGGCGGTGATCGCGGCGGCGCGCGAGGCGGGGATCCGGATCATCCTGCTCGACACCTGTTACCTGCACGGCGGGATCGGCGCCGAGCTGAGCGACGGGCAGCGGCGCTTCTCCGACGGGACGGTGGAGCGATGGGCCGAGCGGGTCAGCGCGCTCGCCGACGGGGCGTCGGGACGGACGGGCGCTTCGGCGTCAGGCGAGGCCTTGTCGTCGCCGGCCTCTTCTTCGACCGTGCGGGTCGGCGCCGCGATCCACAGCGTGCGCGCGGTCGCGCCGGCCGAGATGGCGATCGTCGCCGACTGGGCCCGCGAGCGCGGGGCGCCGCTGCACGCCCACGTCTCCGAGCAGCCCGACGAGAACGCGGCGAGCATCGCCGCCTACGGGCGCACCCCGACCGAGGTGCTGGCCGAGGCGGGCGCCCTCGACGAGCGCTTCACCGCGATCCACGTCACTCACCCGAGCGACCGCGACCGCGAGCTGCTCGGCGCGGCCGGCGCCACCGCCTGCTTCTGCCCGACCACCGAGCGCAACCTCGCCGACGGGATCGGCCCCGCCGCGGCGCTGCGCGCTGCCGGGACGCGCCTCGCGGTCGGCAGCGATTCGCAGGCGGTGATCGACCTCTTCGAGGAGGCCCGGGCGATCGAGCTCGACGAGCGCCTGGCGAAGCTCGAGCGCGGCAACCAGGACGCGGCGGCGCTGCTCACGGCGGCGACGGCCGACGGCCAGCGGGCGATCGGCTGGCCGGAGGCGGGGGCGATCGAACGCGGCCGCCTCGCTGACCTCGTCAACCTCTCCGGCGACGGCGCCCGCCTCGCCGGGATCACTCCGGAGACCGCCGCCCCCTCGATCGTCTTCGCGGCGACCGCGGCCGACGTCACCAACGTCATCGTCGGCGGCGAGTTCGTCGTCCGCGACGCCGCCCACATCCGCCTCGACGTCGCGGCCGAGCTGCGCTCCTCGATCGCCGCGCTCACCGGGGACGACCGCGGCGACGGGGCCGCTTGGTGATCTCGCTCGCGATCTACGGGACCGGCGCGTGAGCTCGCTCGCGCACGGCACGGACCGGGCCGGCGGATGACCTCCCTCGCTATCGACAACATCGGCCTGCTGATCACCAACGATCCGAGCCTCGGCGGCGCCGGGCCGCTCGGTGAGTTGCGCGACGCGGCGCTCGTCTTCGAGGACGGGGTCGTGGTCGCGGTCGCGCGGGCGGGGGTCGACGCCGACGATTGGGTCGACGCCGCTGGCCGGTGCGTCATGCCCGGCTTCGTCGACAGCCACACGCACTTGGTCTTCGCCGGCGACCGCTCTGCCGAGTTCGCCGCGCGGATGGCCGGCGCGCCCTACGAGGCGGGCGGGATCCGTGTGACCTCTGACGCGACCCGCGGCGCGAGCGCGGCGAAGCTCGAGCAAAGCGCCCGAGCGCGCCGC
Source organism: Solirubrobacterales bacterium (assembly GCA_036787695.1). Lineage (GTDB taxonomy): Bacteria > Actinomycetota > Thermoleophilia > Solirubrobacterales > 70-9 > VAYN01. The sequence continues at coordinate 5,002 of DAIQOT010000068.1, forward strand.
GCCGAGGGACTGCGCGCCGGGATCACCCACGTCGAGATCAAGTCGGGATACGGCCTCGACGTCGCCGCCGAAGCGAAGTCCTGCGAGGTCGCGGCGGAGATCACCGACGACGTCACCTTCCTCGGCGCTCACGTTGTCCCGGCCGAGTTCGAGCACGACCCCGACGCCTACGTCGCGCTCGTCTGCGGCGAGATGCTCGCCGCCTGCGCGCCGCGCTGCCGCTGGATCGACGCCTTCTGCGAGACCGGCGCCTTCACCGCCGAGCAGTGCCGCGCGGTGCTCGAGGCGGGCCGCGCCGCCGGGCTCGGCCTGCGCCTGCACGGCAACCAGCTCGGGCCGGGGGAGGGGGTGCGGCTCGCGGTCGAGCTCGGCGCCGCCTCGGTCGACCACTGCACCTACCTCACCGATGCCGACGTCGAGGCGCTGGCCGGCTCCCGCACCGTCGCGACCTTCCTCCCGGCGACCGACTTCTCGACCCGCCAGCCCTACCCGGACGCCCGCCGCGTCATCGACGCCGGCGCCACCGTCGCGCTCGCCACCAACACCAACCCCGGCTCGAGCAACACCACCTCGATGGCGTTCTGCATCGCCCTCGCCGTCCGCGACATGGGGATGACGGTCGCCGAGGCGGTCCGCGCCGCCACCCTCGGCGGCGCCGAGGCCCTCCGGCGCACCGACATCGGCCGCCTCGCCCCCGACGCCCGCGCCGACGCGATCGTCCTCGACGCCGCCTCACCCACCGACTTCGTCTACCGCCCCGGCGTCCCGCTGGTGCGCGAAACCTTCCTCGCCGGCGGCCCCGCCTGGTCGGCCACCGTCGCCGACTGACGACGCCGCCGTCGATCCGCCGTCCCGCGTCGCCGTCCTAAGGGGTGGGGCCGAGCCTCCCCAGCGGCGTGGTCGAGAGGTGGTAATCGGGCGAGTTCGCGCGCCGTTCTTCGTAGGGGGTCCAGCCGACGATCAGGTTGCGACCGGCGAACGCCGCCGTGACGTCTTCGCCCTTCGTCGGCGCCTTCGCCACCCGCCACTGCCGGACCGCTCCGCCCTTGGTGAAGACGAGCACCGGCAGCGGTCCCCGTTCCAGCGTCACCACGACCCCTCGGGTGCTCGGCAGGACCGCCGTCGGATCACCGCGGGATTCGGTCGTCGCGGTGCGGATGCCTCCCTTGCCGAAGCGGCGGTCGAGGTGGCCTTCGTCGTCGAAGCGCATCAGGTCGATGCTGTGGCGCCCCCCGTCCGTGACCAGCCCGGCGAGGTAGATGAAGAAGCCGGCGCGGACCATCTTCAGCGACCTCACCTGCCCAAGTCGTGGGGTGAGCGACCAGCCGTGCTTGCCGAAGCGGGGGTCGAGCCGGCCGTCGGGCAGCAGGCCGGCGAGGGCGAAGCGGTCGCCCGCCAGGGCGCCGACGACCATCCGGTTACCGGGCACCTCGATGATCGAGCGCCCCTTCAGTTCGCCGCCGCTCGGCGGGCGCAGGGTCACCGTGCCGTGGTGGCCGAAGGTCGGGTCGGGGCGCCCGTCGAGGCCGAAGCGCAGGACCGGCACCCGTTGGTGTCCACGCGGGCCCTGGCTGCTGCCGACGACGACCGGTTCGCCGCGCAGGGCGAACGCGACCGCTTCGGGCAGCATCCCGCGCGGCAGCAGGGCCATCCCGCCCGAGCCGAACGACGACACCGGCGCGCCGTCGGCGACCCGCGTCAGGAAGAGGCGGCTGCGTGGGTAGGCGGGGGAGACGACCGCCGCCCGCCCGCCGTCGAAGGCGAACCCGCTGACGCGGCCGCGGCCGCCGAGGTTGACGAAACCGGCGCCTTCGCCGAAGGAGGGATCGAGGCTGCCGTCGGCGGCGTAGCGGACCAGGACCGGGTGTTCTTCGATGCCGACGTCGGAGTAGCCGGCGCCGAGCAGCCCCTTGTCGGCGAGCGGGACGAGGCCGGCGAGTCGCAGCGTGGCGGGCACCGGTTCGCGCGTCCGCACGACGCCGCCTTCGCCGAAGGACCCGAGCAGCGCGCCCCGCGTCGAGAAGGCGGCGAGGAAGGCGACCGATTCGTTCGGCCGGGCGTTGCCGGCGGCGACGATCGATCCGTCGGGCCTGCGGGCCAGCGACAGGACGCCGGAGCTCGAGAACCCGTCCGGCCGCCCGGCGAGGGCGGCGAGTCGCAGTAGGCCACCTTCGCCGAAGCCGCGGTCGAGGTTCCCGCTCGGGTCGAAGGCGACCAACGCCGGCGCTTCCACGCATTCGTCTTTCGTGCACGATCCCGCGGTCGCGGTCTGGCCACCGAGGACCACCGAGCCGTCCGCTCCCCAGGAGGCCGTTTCGCCGGCGCTCCAGCCCGGCACGTCGAACTCGCGTTGGCCCTCGTCGCCGAAGGAGGCCTGGGGCGCCCCGGGGGCGGTGTACTCGAGGATCGTCGGCTCCTCCTTTTCGCCGGCGCTGACGTAGGACGTCGCCGCGGCCTCGATCGTCCCGTCGGGGAGGACGCGCGCGCCCGCGAAGCTCGGTCCGGTCAGCACGCCACCCTTACCGAAGCTCGGGTTCGCCGACCCGTCGGGGCCCAGCTCGAGCATGAACTGGTCGGCGACCACGAGAGCGCCGCCGCCCGGCGTCGGCACGAATTCACGGATCGGCCATTCGAGGTAGTCCCCCGGCACCACCTCGGAGAACCCCGGCAGGCCCTGCTCTTCGCTGCCGTCGGCGTTCAGCACGGTGACCCCGGCGTAGATCTGGAAGTCCCTCGCTCCCTTGCCTTCGATGGTGACGACGACGACCTTCCCCGACGCCAGTTCGACGGCTCCCTTGGTCGAGTAGGGCACCTTGGCGGTTCCGGCTTCGCCGAAGCTCGGGTCGGCGGTGCCGTCGGGGTCGAGGCGGGTCAGCGTGTCCCCGGAGACGACGAAGGTCTTGCCGCCGGTGGCCGGGAACGTCTCGCCCTCGGGGATGGTCGACGGTGGCGCCGCCGGGTCCGGGGCGCCGTCGGCGAGGAAGGAGAGGAGCTTCGCGCCGCGGCGGGCGACGACGCCGCCGTCGGGCCGCGCCGTGAGGTCGGTGAAGCTCGTCCCCGCGTAGTTGACCCCGAGGCTCGGGGTGGCGACGCCGTCGGCGCCGAAGGTGGTCGCCTCGGTCGCGCTTTCGGCGCCCGCGGCGGCGACGAGCACCGCCAGGAAGGCGGTCGCGACGAGCAGCGTCAGGGCGGTGCGGAGCGCGCCGCGCCGTGTCTTCGGTCCGGAAATCACGGTCATCTCGGAAACCCCGCGGATCATCCGGGGATGCGGTTACCCGATCCGCGGGTCGGCGAGCGCCGCCGCGTAACAACCGAGGCGGTGCCGAACATCTAACTCTCAGATGCCCCCGCAGGAGGATCGATCGCGCCCCGAACCCGATATCTACCGGGGACGCTTCGAGCGCTGCTTCGACGAGCACTACGTGCGGATCTTCGCCTTCGCCGCGCGGCGGGTCTCCGGGCGCGAGAGCGCCGAGGACGTCGTCGCCGACACCTTCGCGATCGCCTGGCGGCGGCGCGACCGGATTCCGGAGGAGGCGCTGCCGTGGCTCTACGCGATCGCCGCCAACGTGATTGCCAACCAGTACCGGTCGACGCACCGGCGCCACAACCTGGACGAGCGGCTGGCGGGGGAGGCGAGCGTCGCCGCGCCGGGGATCGATCCCGCCGATTCGCTGGGCAGGCGCGACGAGCTTGCCGCGGCGCTGGCCCGGCTCGAGGAGGTCGAGCGCGAGGTGCTGCGGCTGGTCGCCTGGGAGGGGCTCTCGACCGGCGACGGCGCCCGCGTCGTCGGCTGCTCGCCGGGCGCCTTCCGGGTGCGGCTGCACCGCGCCCGCCGCAAGCTCGCCAAGGAGCTGAAGACCGCTGGACACCGACGCTGTGAGGGACGCCGGCCGCCGAGGCCGGCCGAGGAGGGATCATGAGCGACACCGTCCGAGACGACGACCTGCTGGGCCGCATGCGGCTGGCGGACCCGGTCGACCTGGCCGAGCTGGAGCGGGCGGTCGCGCCGCTGCGCGACCGGATCAAGGCGCGGGCGATCGCCCAGGGCAACACGCCGACCGAGCCGATCCCGGCCGGGGACCGCGCCGCACTCGAGGGGGGCTCGCGCGGGGAGCGCGGCCGGTCCCGTGGTCGCCGTCGCTGGCTCCCGCTCGGCTTCGCCTCGCTGACCGGCGCCGCCGTCCTCGCCGTCGTGCTGATCTTCTCCGGCAGCTCGCTCGATTCGGGCCCGGGCGCGAACCCCGGCTTCGCCGACGCCGCCGTCAAGGTCGCCGAAGCCAACCCGCGCCTCTTGATCACGGCCCCGGGCTGGCGAATCGAAGAAGCGCGCAGCTTCAAACCCCAGAGGGGGCAGCTGGAACTCGGCGACGGCACCCATCGGGTCCACCTCGCCTGGGGTCCCGCCGCCGAGCGCCGCGAGGATCTCCACGGCTATGGCCGCGACGGACGGGTGACGGGAAACTGGACGGCGACGATCGCGGGGCGGACGGCGGATGTCTTCCACCTCCACGCGGGCCCGACCGGCAGCTACTTCACGACGATCTTCCCGGCCGAAGGGGGCGTCTACGTCTACCTGGCGGGCGAATTCGCGAAGCGAAGCGAATGGGAAAAGCTGATGACGAGCGTGCGGGCGGTCGGCGTCGACGAATGGCTCGAAGCGATGCCCGGCGACATCCTTCGACCTCAGGCGTTCAAGGCCGAACTGGCGCGGATGCTCCACGGCGTCCCGGTCCCGCCCGGCTTCGAAGCCACCGCGACGATCAAGCCGACCGAGCTCACCAACCGCTTCCAGGCGGCGAAGAAGCTGACCCAGGCGGTGACCTGCGAATGGGTGCGGCGCTGGGCCGGCGCCCGCAAGGCACGCGATACGGCCGGCGCCCGGGAAGCGGTCGCGGCGATATCGGGCGCGCGCGACTGGCCGGTGCTCCTGCGGATGGCCCGCGAAAAGGGCTACCAGGGCGACTCTCTGCCGGCGCCCGGCTTCGGCTGGCCGACCTCGATCATCACGATCGGCCGGCAGATGGCCGCCGGCCGCCTCCGACGCGAACGGGGGATGGCCGATATCGGCGGCAAGGTGACCGCGGTCGGCTTCGCGATCCCGCAGAGCGCCTACCCGCCCGACCGCGTGAGGTGCTCCTCGTCCGGCGGCAGCGCCGGCTAGGCGCGGTCCTTCAGCTCGAGCACGTCGAACGACCAGATCTCGCTGCTCGTCCCGATCGGTCCGCCCTCACGGTGCTGGCTATGGCCGGCGGTGAAGTCGGCGCTTTTCAGCCAGCCCTGGAAGTCGTCCTCGGAGCGCCAGCGGGTGAGGACGAGGCAGACGTCGCGCTCGTCGTTGGGCCGCAGCAGCTCGAAGGACTCGAACCCCTCGGCCTCCTCGACTTTCCCGGCGCGGGAGGCGAAGCGCTCGGCGAACTCCTCGAAGCGCTCGCGGGGGACGGTTATCGCGTTGATCTTGACGATGCTCATGCGCCGGATCGTAGCCGGCGGGCGGCGTCAGACCTGCGGGGCGATGCGTGGCCCGCCGCGCGGGGCGACCGCGGGGAGGAGCAGGGCCGAGAGGCAGACCATCGCGAAGGCGAGGATCTGGAGGGTGATGCCGAGCGGGCTGGGGGAGAGGGGATCGCCGAAGACGAGGATGCCGCCGACGATCTGGGTCGCGTTGGCGACCAGGCCCATCAGGCCGATCGTCTCGATCGCCCCGCCGGACTGCAGGGCGGCGACCGCGGTGTACTGGGCGAGGGCGCCGCAGGCGATGACGACGAGGACGAGCGAGGCGGTCATCGCGATGCTGCCGTCGCCGCCGAGGACGGCCTTGATCGCGATGCCCGCGAGGGCGAAGAGGAGGCCGGCGAGGACCGCGCGGAGGACGCCGTGGCGGTGGACCGAGAGTCGCTCGGAGCGGTGGCCGAGGGCGATCGCCGCGGCGAGCAGGATCAGCCCGCCCTCGAAGCTGAGGATCCCGGCGAGGGAGAAGGACGAGTCGGAGCCGTGGAAGCGCGGCAAGGTGACGACGAGGAGGACCAGGCCGACCCCGCCGATCGCCAGCGCCGCCCACTGGCGCCGCCCGACCTGCTCACCGAAGAAGCGCTGCGAAAGGACCGCCAGGGTGACCGCGCCGCCGGCGAGGATCGCCTGGACGAGCGAGATCGGGGCGAGCGAGAGGGCGGCGACGTGGGCGAGCCAGGCGACCGCGGCGAGCGCCCAGCCGGCGGCGAACCAGCGCGAGTTGGCGAGGTCGCGCAGGCCGGCGAGCTTTTTGGAACCGGAGACCGAGGCGGTGTCCTGACAACCGCGATGCTTCAGGAGCGAGGCGAGATTCGTCGCCACCGCCACCAGCACCGCCAGTCCGATTCCGATCTCCATCGTGGCCTAGTTATCGGCCGGTGCCACGCCGGTACTGAGGGGAATGTCGATTTCGTCGCGGACGGCGGCGACGGCCATGGTCGAGGTGCGGCAGGCGCTGGCGATCACGCGGTTCGCCGAGTCGGGGCTGCGCGAGATCTCGAACCGGATCAGCGCTTTGCGTCGCAGCTTCGCCCGAGCTTCGCCGGTGATCGTCTCCGGCAGCAGCTCCATCGCCTCGTCGGCGGCCCGGGCCCTGCTGCACGAGAGGCAGTAGGCGAGCCCTTCGGAGGTGGTCCAGGTAAGTGGAAGCGGCGAGGGGCGATCGTCGATCTGCCCGGCCGAGACCTCACAGCGGGCGCAGCTCCACCTGACCTCCGAGCGCAAATTGTGGGCGTCGACGACCAATGGGGAAGTGCCGAGTTCGGCGAGCGTTGCGATCCTGTGTCTCCTGCCTGTGAACTGCTGGGGAGATCCTGCGACCCCAAGGCAAGAAAGCGCGTGGAGGAAACGGAACCTCTCGGGCGACGAATCGGCCGCACCGACCCATCCAAGGTAGCAGGGGGTAGGCCATCCGTCACTTAAATAAGCCCGTCGCACCGCGCCTGCCACCGCGTCCCGGTGGCGCCGCCAAGCGCCAGGTCCCACCAGATCGGACACACGAGATCGTAGAATGGACACATGAGCCAGCTCCGGACCTTGGCCGAAGACCTGGGCGTCGACGAGCGGACGCTGCGCCGCGCCGCGGGACAAGGGACGCTCAGGGCCGAGCGCCTCTCGCCGCGGAAATTGAAGATCGCGCCGGGCGAGGCCGGCTACCTGCGGCGTAGTTGGCCACTGTTGGCGGCTCTGCGAGGGGCGCTCCGGACCGAGCCGAACGTCGCGTTCGCGCTGCTCTTCGGCTCGGCGGCGCGTGGCGACGACGGCGCCGACAGCGATCTCGATCTGATCGTCGCGCTCCGCGACTCCTCCCTGGACGGGATGGTCGAACTCCAGGACCGTCTGGAGCGGCGGCTCGGCAGGGAGGTCGACGTGCTGAGTGTCGAGGCGGCGTCGTCCAACGATCTCCTCATCTCGACGGCGGTGGGGGAGGGCCGGGTCCTGGTCGACCGGATCAACCTCTGGCCCGGCCTCCGGTCCGAACTGGGTGCCCTCCGGCAGCGCGCCGACCGCGGCTCGAAACGCGACCGTCAACGCACGCTCGCCGAGATCGACAGGTTCCTCTCGTGACCGACGGCGAGGCCAAGCAACCTCGGCCCGTCGACCGGCGGCGGTGGAAGAAGGAAGTCATCGACGGGCTGGCGAGCCTGCCGCGCGAGCACGAAGCGCTCGAGTACGCGATGGCGGAGTTCGGAGCGGGCCTCGACCTCGCCGAACTGAAGAAAGCGCTCGCGCCGAGGGCGGACATCGCTCTCTACAACCGCGTGCAGGCGCTCGAACGAGCGGTCACGCGAGTGCAAAACATCCTTGCCGACCTGGCGATCGCCGGGGTCAAGCTCGATGGGCTGCCACTTCCGGCGACGAACGCCGGGCCCGCCGATCGAAGCTTCGAAGCGCTGCGGGACGGCGGAGTGATCAGCGCGGCGCTTTCCCGGCGACTTCGCAACGCCCAGAGGTTGCGGAACCTGATCGAGCACGACTACGACAAGGTCACGGCGGGCCAACTGCACAAGGTGGCGGAAGAGGTCCGCGGGTTGAGCATGGACTTCGTCCGCCCCTTCCGAGATTGGGTAGGGCCAAAGCTCTAGTCCGTCCCTCGCTATGTGAGCTTGGTCCGCGGCGCAAAAGCAGCGCGGCGGGGCCGTTGATCAGGTGTGTCGACGCGTCTTCATACCGCTGCCCTGACGAGCGCCCTCTCGCTCGTCGCCCTGCTGTTCGCCTTCGCCCACGTGGGTGCGGCGAGCGCGGAGGCGCCGCCGCCGGAAGGCTGGGGCGCGGCTTATGAACGTGCGGCGGTCGAATACTGGGGCGAAACGGCCTCGCGGTGCGAAGGCACCAGCATCGACTTCGAATCTTCGTTGCCGCTCGCCCATCGGCTCGAACAGGGCGGCGGGCGGGTCCTCGGCCGCGCCACCGTCGCCGAAGCCCCCGGCAGCCACTGCTCCATGTGGATCGCGCCGCTGCCCGGCCGCGGCGTCTACTTCCGCTGCGTCCTCTTCGCCCACGAGTACGGGCACTGGCTCGGCTACCCCGACAGCCCGAGCGACCCATCGAAATCGGTCGCGGCCGAACTGCTCGGCGAATACACCGTCGACGCCCCCTGCCATCGCCTCGTCGAAACGGTGCGGGCCGAAAACTCGGACTGAGGGCGCGCGGCGCGGGCGCTTAGGATCGCCCCGTTGTCCGGCCCGTTCGATCCGCCCGTCTTCCGCCTCGAGGAGTACCTCGGGGTCTGGGAGTTCCAGGCGCGCCACCACCTGACCGCCTCCGACGCCGAGACGCTGACGATCGAGGAACTCCTCGCCTTCGCCGATCCTGACGAGCGCGAGCGCTTCGAGCGACTGCCGCTCTCCTACGCGCCGACCTGGGGCGGGGACGAGCTGCGCGAGGCGGTCGCGAACCTCTACGACGGCCTCGGCCCCGAGCACGTGCTCACCTTCGCGGGCGCCGAGGAGGCTCTGTTCTGGTCCCTGCAGGAGCTGGCGGGACCGGGCGATCACGTCCTCGTCACGGTCCCCAACTACCAGTCGTTCGAGTCGATCCCGATCACCGCGGGGGCGGAGGTCGAGGGGATCGTGCTCGACCCCGACGCCGGCTGGGAGCTCGACGTCGAGGCGATCGCGCGGCAGATGCGCCCGACGACGAAGCTCGTCGCGGTCAACTTCCCCAACAACCCGACCGGGGCGATCTGCCGGCGCGACAACTTCGAGGCCCTCGCCGAGCTGTGCGAGGAGCGCGGCGTGACGCTGCTCTCCGACGAGGTCTACCGCGGCCTCGAGGTCGACGAGGCCGACCGGCTCCCGCAGGCGGCGGAGCTGGCGCCATCGGCGGTCTCCCTCAACGTGATGTCGAAGTCCTACGGCCTGCCCGGCCTGCGGATCGGGTGGCTCGCGACCCGGGACCGCGACCTGCTCGAGCGACTCGAGCGTCGCAAGCACTACACCTCGATCTGCAACGCGACCCCGAGCGAGGCGCTGGCCACCATCGCCCTCCGCAACGGCGCCGCGATCCAGGCCCGCAACCGGGATCTGGTCGAGGCGAACATCGCCACCTTCGAGGCGTTCTTCGCCGCCCACCCGGACCGGCTCGAGTGGCAGGCGCCGGTCGGTGGCTGCGTCTCCTTCCCGCGCTACCTCGGCGACGACGGGGTCGAGAACTTCTGCACCGAGCTGGTCGAGCAGGAGGGCGTCGTGCTGCTGCCGGCGAGCATCTACCGGTCCGACCTCGGCCCCGTCCCCACCGACCGTTTCCGGATCGGCGTCGGCCGCCGCGACCCCGAGCCGGCGCTCGAGGCGTTCGGCCGTTTCCTCGACGGGCACGTTTCGATCCGCACATAGGGGGTATTGCTCAGGTCGGAGCTAGAACGACCTGGGGAGGTTCGAGAATGGCGATCCGGAAACGGCCTGCGCTCCTTGCGCTGGCATTGGTCTTGTCTCTGCTCACCGGCTTGGTCCTGGCCGGAGCGGGAGGCGTGTTCGCAGGCACCCGGCCGACCGACCGCGGCGTGCCGCGCGGCGGGGATCACGGTGGTTCGTGGCACGGGCACGGCGGTCATGGCGGCCACGGTGGTGGCGACGTCAACGCCAAGGTCAACGCCCTCGTCAGCCAGATGACGACGCACGAAAAGCTCGAGCAGCTGACGCTCTCTTCCGACGCGCAGGCGACGACCGAAAGCGCCGAAGAAGGGCTCGGCGGCGTCTTCAGCCTCGTCGACCCGCAGAAAATCGACGAACTGCAACACGCGGCGGTCGAAAACTCACGACTTCACATCCCGATCCTGTTCGCCTACGACACGATCCACGGGTACCGGACGATCTTCCCGACGCCGCTCGCCGAGGCCTCCAGCTGGGACCCGGCGGTGGCCGAAGCCGACGACGTGATCGCCGCGCGGGAGACCGCCGCGGTCGGCATCAAGCAGGCCTACTCGCCAATGGTCGACGTCAGCCACGAGCCGCGCTGGGGACGGATCGTCGAGGGCTCGGGCGAGGATCCCTACCTCGGCTCGGTGTTCGCCGCCGCCCGCGTGCACGGGCTCCAGGGCGACGACCCCGCCGCTCCCGACAAGGTGCTCGCCAGTCCCAAGCACTTCGTCGCCTACGGCCAGCCCGAGGGCGGCCGCGAGTACAACACCACCGACATGTCCGGCGAGCGGCTGTGGAACATGTACCTGCCACCGTTCAAAGCCGCGCTCGACGCGGGTGCCGAAACGGTGATGTGTTCCTTCAACGCGCTTAATGGTGTGCCCGGGTGCGCGAACCACTTCACCGAGACCGAAATCCTGAAGAAGAAATGGGGCTTCAAGGGCTTCATCGAGAGTGACTACACGGCGGTCGCCGAGCTGCGCGCCTGCCCGCCGGTCAATCCGGACGAAGGGCCGTGCGGCCACGGCATCGCCGCCGACGGGCCGGAAGCCGCGCGCGCCGCGCTCGAAGCCGGCACCGACTCGGAGATGGTCTCGACCAACTACCTCGACTTCGGGGAACAGCTGCTCGAAGAAGGCAAGCTCTCGATGTCGCGGGTCAACGACGCGGTGCGGCGGATCCTCACGGTGAAGTTCAACGCGGGGCTGTTCGACCACCCCTACGTGAACATCGCCGAAATCCCCGGAAAGACGATGCAGCCGGAAGACGTCGCCGCCGAGCGCGCCGCCGCGTCGCGTTCGATGGTGCTGCTGAAAAACGCGAACGGCGCGCTGCCGCTCTCGAAGGGGCTCAAATCGGTCGCGGTCGTCGGCCCGCTCGGGGACGACAAAGCCGATCCGCTCGGCCCTTGGTCGGGCCAGGGCAAACCCGAAGACGTGGTGACGGTGAAAGAAGGGATCGAAGCGGC
>DAIQOT010000261.1:0-5226 GCA_036787695.1 Solirubrobacterales bacterium
CGCTGACCAAAGACGAGATGAAAGCGCTGGCGCCGGAGAAAACGCGCGCGATCGAGGTCCAGGATTTCGTCGACCTCGAACAGATCGACCCGATCTACTTCGACTCGCCCTACTACCTCGGCCCCGCCGACGGCGCCGAGAAAGCGTACGCGCTGCTGGCGAAGGCGATGGGCGCCTCGGGCAAGGTCGCGATCTGCAACTTCGTCCTGCGCAGCAAAGAGAACCTGGCGGCGATCCGCAGCGACGGCAAGGTGCTGACGCTGACGACGATGCGCTTCGCCGATGAGGTCGTCCCCGCCTCGGAGCTGGAAATCGTCCCCGACAAAGAGACGAAACCGGCCAAACGCGAGCAGGAGATGGCCGAGCAGCTGATCGAGTCGCTCTCCACCGACTTCGAACCGAGCCACTACAAGGACGAGTACCGCGAGCAGCTCCTGGCGCTGATCGAACGCAAAGCCGAAGGCAAGGAGATCGTCGCGTCCGACGCCGAGGCCCCGAAGGCGACCAAGACTCCGGACCTGATGGCGGCGCTCGAGGCATCGATCGCCGCGGTCGGCAGCCGCAAAGGCGGGGCGAAACCGAAAGCCAAAGCGAAGTCCGCGTCTAAATCTTCGGCCACGTCGCGCAAAAAAGCGCCGACCAAAGCGCCCCCCAAAGCCAAAGCAAAAGCCAAAAAATCGCCCGCCCCGCAGAAAAAAGCGGCTTCGCGGGCGAAAGCCAAATCGAAATAGGTCGACCCCGTGGCGTCTGGCCGCCAGGTCGAGGTCGAAGGCCGTGAGCTGAAGCTCACGAATCTGGACAAGGTCGTCTACCCGAAGACCGGCTTCACCAAGGGCGAGATGATCGATTACTACGCCAAGGTGGCGCCGGCGATGATCCCCCACCTGACCGCGCGAGCCGTGACCCTGCGCCGGTTCCCGGAAGGGGTCGAAGACCTCGACGCGGCGTTCTTCGAGAAGCGCTGCCCCAAACACCGGCCGAAATGGGTGAAGACGGCGCGGGTCGAGGCGGGCCCGCGGGCCGGGAAAATCGACTTCTGCGTCTGCGACGGGCTGCCGACGCTGGTCTGGATGGCGCAGCTGGCAACGGTCGAGTTCCACCCCTCCCTCTCCAAGGCGCGAGCGCCGAAACGGCCGACGGTGCTGGCCTTCGACCTCGACCCCGGCCCGCCCGCCGACATCGTCGACTGCTGTCGGGTGGCGCTCCGCCTGCGCGACCTCTTCGGCCACTTCGGGGTCGAGTGCTTCCCGAAGACCTCGGGCTCCAAGGGGATGCAGGTCTACGTCCCGCTGAACTCCAAAAAAGCGAACTACGAGGTGACCAAACCGTTCGCCAAAGCGATTGCCCAGCTGCTCGAGAAGGAGACGCCCGACGACGTCATCTCGACGATGAAAAAGGTCGATCGCGAGGGCAAGGTGTTCGTCGACTGGTCGCAAAACCACCAGCGCAAGACGACGGTCGCGGTCTACAGCCTGCGGGCGCGCGAACACCCGACCGCCTCGACCCCGATCACCTGGAAAGAGGTCGAGACGGCGGCGCGGAAAGGCGACGGCAAAGCCCTCGTCTTCGAGGCCGACGCGGTGCTGGCGAGGATCGAGAAGCACGGCGATCTCTTCGCCCCGGTGCTGGAGCTCGAGCAGGAGCTGCCCGACCTCGGCGGCTTCGCCGAGGTCTCCGAGGACTAGGGCGCCGGCGCCGGGCTACGGCCCGGGGTCGAAGCGCCCGTGGGCGACGGCCGGCGCCGAACCGCCGGGCGCGCGCCACATCTGCGTGCCGCGGAGGCCGGCGATCAGCTCCAGGTCGCGGGTCGGGCGGAAGCCGAGGCGTTCGTAGCGTGGGATGTTCGCGGGGTTCGAGGACTCGAGGAAGGCGGCCGCGGGCGGGTCGCCGGCGTCGATCGCCGCCAGGCAGTCGGCGACGAGGCCGAGCCCGTGGCCATGGCCCGCGTGGTCGGGATGGGTGCCGAGCAGGCTGAGGTAGAAGTGCGGCGGCTCGTGCGGGTGGCTGCTCTCGAAAGCGTCGAGCAACTCGCTGACCCGCACCGCCGACTCCGGTCCGCAGGCGGCCTCGATCACACCCGGCAGCCGCTCCTCGTCGGCGGGCGTCATTTCCGGCGCGCCGGGCGGGATCCACAGCGCCACCGCCTCGACCCCGTCGGTGACCCGCACCCAACCGAGGTCGAGCGCCGCCTCGACGAAGAAGCCGAAGACGGTGCCGAGCGACGCCAGCTTGCGCTCGCGCTCGGCGTCTTCGAACGCCCAGCCCCAGAGCGGATCGTGCTCGAAGGCCCGCGCCAGCGTCTCGCGTGCCGCGTCCATGTCGTCAACGGTGGCGACGCGCATCGGGTCACCCTCTCATGGGACGCGCGGCCTGTCCTCGTCCACGGCGGCAGAAATCCGGTGCGCCGACGCGCCGGATAGGTCGGCGGGCGATGGTCCGATTAGCCGAGAAGGTCGCCCACGGCGACTGGATCGGGCGCTTGAGCCCGGTCAGCCGGGGAGGTCGCCGGAGAGCAGCTCGGGATGGGCGTCGAGGGTCTGCTCGAGCGTCATCGGTGGGCGGCCGGTGACGGCCTCGACGTCGGGGCTCACCAGGTCGAGGGAGCCCTCGGCGATCGCCACGTAGGTGCTGATCCAGCCTTCGATCATCCAGTCTTCGGCGCCGCTCGGGCGGCGGCTCGCCCAGGCCTCCTCGTTCGTCTCCTCGACGTAGGAGTAGGTCTCCCCCGTGTATTTGGCGAGTCGCTCGGCGGCCTCGGTGAGGGTGAAGAGCTCGGGGCCGGTGAGGCCGTAGGTCTTGTCGTCGTGGGCGCCCGGGGTCGAGAGGACCTGGACCGCGACGGCGGCGACGTCGTCGCGCGAGACCGGCGAGAGGCGCCCGTTCCCGGCCGGCCCGCGGAAGGTCCGTTCGGGCCCGGCGAAGTAGGGGATGAAGTCCATGTAGAAGGAGTCGCGCAGGAAGGTGAAGGTGAGGCCCGCCTCGCGGATCGCCTCCTCGGTAGCCCAGTGATGGCGGCCGAGCAGGAAGGTCGAGTCGGCGGCGGCGCCGAGGAACGAGGTGTAGACGATCCGCTCGACCCCGGCCTCCTTCGCCGCCGTCACCGCGGCTTTGTGCTGGGCGACGCGGTCCTGCGCCTCCTCGGCGGAGACGAGGAAGAGCGTCCCGACGCCCTCGAGCGCCTCGCGGAAGCCGGCCGGGTCGGCGTAACCGCCGGGGACCTCGCGCACCTCGGCGCCGTCGAGCCGCGGCGCCCGCTCGGCGCTGCGGACGATCAGCCGTTGCTTGATCCCGAGGTCGGCGAGCGTCTTGGCGACGCGGCCACCGACGGCGCCAGTCGAGCCGGTGACGGCGAGGTCGGCCACGTCAGAAACCGGCGGAGCCGAGAGCGGTCATCGACTCAGGCGTCGGAGTCGGCCGGCGAGGTGGCGTCGTTGAAGTCGGTCTCGCCGGCGGGCGCGGAGCCGCCGGATGCGTCGCTCCGGCTCGCGGCGGCCTCGGCCGCGCCGCCGTCGCCACCCGTGGGGCCGAAGGCCTGTCGCACCACCGGTTTCCGCGTCGCCCGGACCTCGTCGAGCCGACGGACCGGGGTCGAGTAAGGCGCGTTCTTGGCCAGCTCCGGATCGGTCTCGGCCTCGGTGAGGATCTCCTCGATCGCGTCGGCGAAGGCGTCGAGACTCTCCTTGGTCTCGGTCTCGGTCGGCTCGACCATCAGCGCCTCATCGACCAGCAGCGGGAAGTAGACGGTCGGCGGGTGGAAGCCGAAGTCGAGCAGCCGCTTGGCGAGGTCGAGGGTCGCCAGCCCGAGCTCTTTTTTCATCGGCCGCCCGGAGAGGACGAACTCGTGCATGCAGTGGCGGTCGAAGGCGATCGGCAGCCGCTCGCCGGCCCGGCCCTCGGCGAGCCGCGCTTTCAGGTAGTTGGCGTTCAACACCGCCGTCTCCGAGGCCTCGGTGAGCCCGTCGGATCCGAGGCTGAGGATGTAGGCGTAGGAGCGCACGAAGACGCCGAAGTTGCCCTGGAAGCCGCGCAGCCGGCCGATCGACTTGGGCCGGTCGAACTCGAGGTCGAAGCTCGGGCCGTGGCCGTTGTCGGCCTCGCGGCGGACCACCTGCGGACGTGGCAGGAACGGCTCGATCCGCGAGCTGACCGCGATCGGCCCCGCCCCTGGCCCGCCGCCGCCGTGCGGCTGGCTGAAGGACTTGTGCAGGTTCAGGTGGACGATGTCGAAGCCCATGTCGCCGGGCCGCGTCCGCCCCATGATCGCGTTCAGGTTCGCCCCGTCGTAGTAGAGCGTCCCCCCCGCCGCGTGGATCAGCGAGGCGATCTCCTCGATGTTCTCGTCGAAGAGCCCGAGCGTGTTCGGGTTGGTCAGCATCAGGCAGGCGATCTGGTCGGGGTCCTCGGCGATCTTCGCCCGCAGGTCGTCCATGTCGACGCCGCCGCGCTCATTCGTCGCGACTTTCACGACCTCGTAGCCCGCCATCGTCACCGACGCCGGGTTGGTGCCGTGAGAAGTGTCGGGCGCGAGCACCTTGGTCCGCGTTTCGCCGCGATCGGCGTGGTAGGCGCGGGTCAACAGCAGGCCGGCGAGCTCACCGTGGGACCCGGCCGAGGGCTGCAGGCTGACGCTGGGCAGGCCGCAGATCTCCGACAGGCTCTCCTGCAAGAGGTACATCAGCTCGAGCGCGCCCTGGGCACGGCGCGGGTCCTGTGCGGGATGCAGCCGGGCGTGGCCGGGCAGCGCCGCGACCCGCTCGTTCAGTCGCGGGTTGTGCTTCATCGTGCACGAGCCGAGCGGGTAGAAGCCCGAGTCGAGGTCGAAGTTCCGCCGGCTGAGCCGGTTGTAGTGACGGACGATCTCCGGCTCGGCGATCTCCGGCAGGTTCGGCGGCTCGGAGCGCAGCAGGTTCGAGGGGATCAGATCCTCGATCGGCGTCTCCGGCACTTCCGCGTCGGGCAGCACCGCGGCGCGCCGACCGGTCTTCGACTTCTCGTAGATCGTCGTCGCGCGTTCTTTCTGCATCGGGGCCTCGGCGAGCGGGGTCATGCGACCGCCTCCGTAGCGCCCTGTGGAGCCTTACTCCCGCTATCCGGGAGGTTCTCTCCACGTTCCGCCGCGATCGCGGCGCCGAGGGCCTCGGCGAGGTCGTCGATCTGCGCCGGTGTGCGGCGCTCGGTGATCGCGACGAGGAGGCCGTCGTCGTACTCCTCGTACTCGCGGCCGAG
>DAIQOT010000069.1:0-6844 GCA_036787695.1 Solirubrobacterales bacterium
GAAGAAGCGCTACTGGTGGCGGTTCAGCCTCGCCGGCCTGATCATCGTCGCCGTCTGCGCGGCGGCGACCTCGTCGGCGGTCCTGCTCTACATCAACTCGATCGCGGCGGCGATCGGGACGAAGGAAAACAAGCACGTCAGCAAAGAAGTCGAAGAAGTCGTCGAACACGTCCACGGCGGCGCGCCGGAGACGATCCTCGTCGTCGGCTCCGACAAACGTCCCGAATTCGGCGAAGAATTCGGCCGCTCCGACACGACGATCCTGCTGCGGCTCGACTCCGAAAAGCACCTGATCTCGGTGATGTCGATCCCGCGCGATCTGAAGACCGAAATCCCCGGGTACGGCACCGACAAGTTCAACGCCGCCTACTCCGACGGCGGCCCGAAGCTGACCATCCAGGTGGTCAAGGAACTGACCGGCCTGTCGATCAACCGGATCGTCAATATCGACTTCCTCGGATTCGTCAAGGCGGTCGACGCGATCGGCTGCGTCTACACCGACGTCGATCGCCGCTACTACCACTCGAACGTCGGGCTCGGCGCCGAAGAACAGTATTCGGAAATCGACATCAAGCCGGGGTACCAGAAGCTCTGCGGGAAAAAAGCGCTGCAGTACGTGCGCTATCGCCACACCGACACCGACATCGTCCGCTCGGCCCGCCAGCAGAGCTTCCTCAGCCAGGTTCGTCACCAGATCTCGCCGCTGGACCTGATCACCGACAACCACAACCTGATCGACATCCTCGCCAAATACACGACCTCGAACATCGAAGACGGCTCGGAACTGATCGAACTCCTCGACCTGCTCTACGAACTTCGCGGCGCCGAAGTCAACCAGGTCCACTTCCCGGCCGAACTCGGCCCCAGCTACGTCTACGCCAATCCTGAAGAAGTCCACCACGCGGCGAAGGAATTCCTCGGCGAAGTCGGCTACGACTCCAAGCCCCACGAATCCGAGGAAGAAAAGGTGGCGAAGAGGAAAGCCAAGCAGGAAAAGAAGGCCGAAAAGAGGGCGAAGAACGGCAAGGGCAAGAAGAAGCACCACAAGAAGAAGCACCACACGCCGCCGGGCGGCGACGAACTCGTGCCCGCCGCCGAAGCCGGCCAGGAGATCGCCGAAAGGGCGGCGCGCCACGTCGGCGGCGGCTTCCCGGTCTTCTACCCGACCCGCCTGCCCGAAGGCGCCTTCTACCAGGAAGACAACCCTTACGAACACATCGTCAACCCGTGGGTCTACCACCTCCGGGACCAGGAAAAGGTGCGTCACGCGGCCTATCGGATGATCGGCATCTTCGGACCCGAATACGAACCGAACTACCTCGGCGTGCAGGGCATCCGTGGCTGGGAAGACCCACCGATCCTCGACGACCCGACCGAAACCGTGACCGTCAACGGGCGCGAATATTCGATCTACACCGATTCGGGAAAGATCAAGCTGGTCGCCTGGCACCGCGGTGAAAACACCTACTGGATCTCCAACAGCCTGCAGCAGTTGCTGACCAACAAGCAGATGATGGGGATCGCCGAGTCCTGCCACGTGATCGAGCCGCAGAGAAAAACCGCGAAGAAGGGGAGCAAATCCGAATGAGCGAACGCGATGCAGTCGGAGTGATCGGAGTCGGTTGGGTCGGGCTGGTGACCGCCGCCTGCTTCGCCGAGCTCGGCCACAAGGTGATCGCCCGCGACATCCTGCCGGAGAAGGTCGAGGCGCTCTCGCGCGGCGAGGTGACGATCCATGAGCCGGGGCTGACCGATCTGCTCCACCGCAACGCCGAGCGGATCACCTTCACCACCGACATGAGCGAGCTGCTCGACGGCGCGCGGCTGCTCTTCACCTGCGTCGACACGCCGCCGACCTACTCCGGTGACGCCGACCTCTCGCGGGTGCGCGCGGTCGTCGCCGACCTGCCCGACGACTCCGACCACGTGCTGGTGATGAAGTCGACCGTCCCCGGCGGCACCGGCGAATCGATCCGCCGCGACATGCCCGGGCTGGCCTACGTCTCCTGCCCCGAGTTCCTCAAGGAGGGCACCGCGGTCGCCGACTTCATGCACCCCGACCGGGTCGTGATCGGCTCCGACGCCGGCGACGAGGAGGCCGCCGAGGCGGTCGCCGCGCTCTACGCGCCGCTCGGCGAGGGGGAGATCCTTCACACCGACGTCGCCAGCGCCGAGATGATCAAGCTCGCCTCGAACGCCTTCCTGGCGACCAAGATCTCCTTCATCAACGAGATCGCCAACGTCTGCGAGGAGGTCGGCGCCGACGTCGGCGAGGTCGCCCGCGGGATGGGCGCCGACACGCGGATCGGGTCCTCGTTCCTGCGCGCCGGGATCGGCTACGGCGGCTCCTGCTTCCCCAAGGACGTCTCGGCGCTGAAGATGCTGGCGGGCAACACCGGCTACCACTTCCAGCTGCTGACCTCGGTGATCGAGGTGAACGAGCTGCAGAAGCGGCGCGTCGTCGGCAAGCTGGAGAAGCACCTCGGCTCGCTGATCGGCAAGCGGGTGGCGCTGCTCGGCCTCGCCTTCAAGCCCGACACCGACGACATGCGCGAGGCCTCGAGCCTGGTGCTGGCGGCGCGGCTGCAGGGCGAGGGCGCCGAGGTGGTCGCCTACGACCCGGTCGCGATCGAGCGGGCGAGCGAGATGCTCGACTCGGTCGAGATGGCCGACTCGGCGATGGCAGCGCTGGAGGGCGCCGACGCCGCCGTGCTGGTCACCGAGTGGAGCGAGTTCCGCGACCTCGACTGGAACGCCGCCGCCGCCGCGATGGCGCACCCGCTCGTGGTCGACGGCCGCAACTTCCTCGACCCGGCGGCGATCGCCGCGGCCGGCTTCGAATACGAGGGAATCGGCCGCAAGCCGCGCACGGCAGCGTCCAAGGTTTCCTAGCGTCCATGACCAAGCGAGGCAAGGACGCAGTGAGCGTGGCGTGCTCTGCACGCGAGCGATCGAGGACGCCGCATCGCGCCGGTCAGGGACGCTAGGAATGCAGGCAATTGTCCTGGTGGGGGGAATGGGGACCCGCCTGCGTCCACTGACCGACACCGTCCCCAAGCCGGCGCTGACGCTGGTCGACCGGCCCTTCCTCGCCTACATGATCGAGTGGCTGGGGGAGCACGGGGTGACCGAGGCGGTGCTCGCCTGCGGCTTCCTGCCCGACCAGCTGCGTGAGGCGCTCGGCGACGGTGAACACGCGGGCGTCGCGCTCACCTACGTGGTCGAGCCCGACCGCCGCGGCACCGCAGGGGCGATCCGCTACGCCGCCGAATCGCTCGGCGACCGGCTCGAAGACCGCTTCTTGGCGCTGAACGGCGACGTCCTCACCGACCTCGACCTGTCGACGCTTCTGCGCGCCCACGAGGAGCGCGGCGCGCGGGCGACGATCGGCCTCTACCCGGTCGAGGACTCCTCGGTCTACGGGCTGGTCGAGTGCCACCCGGACGGCTCGGTGCTCGCCTTCACCGAGAAGACCGGCGAGGCGGTGCCGGGTGAGATCAACGCCGGCGCCTACGTGCTGGAGCGCTCGGTGCTCGACCTGATCCCGGCGGGGCGCCAGTTCTCGATCGAGCACGAGGTCTTTCCGCGGCTTGTCGGCGACGGGCTGTGCGCGTTGCGTCTCGATGGGTACTGGATGGACATCGGCACCCCGGAGCGATATCTGCAGGCGACCTGGGACATCCTCGAGGGCCGGGTGTCGACGGCCGTGCGCCCGACCGCGCCGGGTCTGTTCGTCGGCGCCGACTGCGCGCTGGCGACGACTTCGCGGGTAGGGCCGCGGGCGGTCGTCTCGGCCGGCTGCGCGGTCGAGGCGGAGGCGACGGTCGACGCCTCGGTGCTGCTCCCCGGCTGCACCGTCGGCGAGGGCGCCCGCGTGCGCGGCTCGATCCTCGGCGCGGGGGCGGAAATCGCGCCCGGAGCCGAAGTTCTCGACGCGATGGTCGCCGAGAATGAGAGGGTTGCGCTCTGACCATGATCGACGACGTCCTCGGCATCCCCGACCAACTTCGCGACGCCCTCTGGCGGATCGAATCGGCGCGCCTCGAGGCGGCGCCCTCGGCCGGGCTCTTCGTCTGCGGCATGGGCGGCTCGGCGATCGGCGGCGACCTTGCCGCGGCGGCGCTCGGCGACCGGCTCACCGGGCCGATGGCGACCGTCCGCGGCTACGCGCTGCCGAGCTGGGCGACGCCCGAGTGGACGGTGCTCTGCTCGAGCTACTCGGGCAACACCGAGGAGACGCTGGCCTGCTTCGATGCCGCCGAGGCGCTCGGCGCCAAACGCCTGGTCGCCAGCATCGGCGGGCAGCTCGTCGACCGGGCCCGCGACACCGGCGTGCCGGTGGTCGGGCTGCCGGGGATCTTCCAGCCCCGCGCCGCGGTCGCCTACATGGTGGTCGTCGCCGCCGAGGCCGCCTACCTGGCCGGCGTGGCGCCGCGCGTCCACACCGAGGTCGACGCCGCCGCGGCCTTCCTCACCGAGCAGGCCGAGACCTTGCAGCAGCAGGCGCGTGAGATCGCCACGCTAATCGCCGGCGCCGTGCCGGTGATCTACGGCTCCGACCTGACCGCGCCGGTCGCCCGGCGCTGGAAGACGCAGGTCAACGAGAACGCCAAGCTCCACGCCTGGTGGGGGGAACTACCCGAGGCCAACCACAACGAGCTGCTCGGCTGGTCGGGCTCGGTGGGGGACGAGCGCCCGGCGGCGATCTTCCTCGAGGACCGCGACCAGCACCCGCGCGTGGCGCGCCGCTTCGAGCTGACGGCGAAGGCGATCGAGCCGAACGCCGCCGCGGTGGTGCGGGTGGAGACGGCGGGGGAGACGCGGATCGAGCGGCTGATGTGGACGGTGATGCTGGGCGACCTGGTCTCGCTGGAGGTGGCCCGCCAGCGCGAGGTCGACCCGCTGCCGGTCGAGGCGATCGAGCGCTTCAAGGAGGAGATGGGATGAGGGCGATGGTCCTCGCGGCGGGCCTGGGTACGCGGCTGCGGCCGATCACCTTCGACATGCCGAAGCCGATGGTGCCGGTCCTGAACCGCCCGGTGATGGAGCACATCCTGCGACTGCTGGGCAAACACGGCTTCGACCAGACGATCGCCAACCTGTATTGGTTCCCGGACCTGATCGAAGAGCACTTCGGCGACGGCTCGGGCTGCGGCGTGTCGCTCACCTACAGCCGCGAGGAGGCCCTGCTGGGGACCTCGGGCGGGGTGCGTAACGCGGCCGACTTCCTCGGCGACGACTTCCTCGTCATCTCCGGCGACGCGCTGACCGACATCGACCTGACCGCGATGCGGGCCTTCCACGAGAGCCATGACGGGATCGCGACGCTGGCGACGAAGCGGGTCGAGGATACGACCCAGTTCGGCGTGGCGATCACCGACGCCGAGGGCCGGATCGGTGGCTTCCAGGAGAAGCCGCAGCCGAGCGAAGCGCTCTCGGACCTGGCCAACTGCGGCATCTACATGTTCCGCAAGGAGATCTTCGACTACTTCCCCGCCCCGGGCACCAGCAAGGCGGCCAAGCCGGGCGACCCGGCGGGCTTCGCCGACTGGGCGATGGACGTCTTCCCGCGGCTGCTGGACGGCGACGTGCCGTTCTACTCGCACGAGATCGACGCCTACTGGAACGACGTCGGCAATCTGGACGAGCTGCGCGAAAGCACCTACGACGCCCTCAGCGGCGCGGTCCAGGTCGAGCAGGTCGGCGAGGTCGTCGACGGCTTCCGCAGCGGGACCGCGGCCGAGGGCGAGCCCGACCTCGAGGGCCCGGTCCTGCTCGGCCCCGGCTGTGAGATCGGCGACGACGTGCGGATCGACGGCCCGTCGGTGATCGGCGACGGCGCGAAGGTCGGCGCGGGCAGCCGGATCAAGGACGCGATCGTCCTCCCCGGGGCTCAGATCCCGGAGCGCAGCGTCGTCATCGGCGCCATCCTCGGCGCCCGCTGACCACCCCGCCTGCGCGTCCACGGCTGACCACCCCCGGCGCGTTCGCAGAAACCCGCGAATAGCGCGGGAAAGTGCGAACGAACCGGCTTCGACCGCCGCCTCGGCCGGAGCGTCACGAAGATTTGACTTTCCGCGCGCCACGCGTGCGCAATTTCTCGCTTGGGTCGAGGCATGGACCTGGTCAGCGTCGCCTCTTCGTTGCTCGCGCCGCCGCTTTGCGCGGCCTGCGGGCGAGGGTGCCGGGCGGAGGCGGTGCTCTGCACCCGCTGCTCAAGAGCACTCGGCGCGGCGCGGCCGTTGCTCACCGGTGGGCCGCAGGGGATCGACCGGGTCTGGTCCTCGGCCCCGCACGAAGGCGTGGCGCGGGCGATGGTCGGGGCGTTGAAGTTCCGGAGGTTGCTGCCGGTGGCGGAGGTGATGGCCGAGCGGATGCACTGGCTCGTGCCCGACCACCTACTCGGCGGCGAGGTCGTATCGGTCCCGGCAGCACCGGCGAGGCGGCGGCGCCGAGGGTTCGACCCCGCCGGTGAGCTCGCCGCGGCGCTCGCCTCACGGCTCGGGACCGAGCCCGTCGCCTGTCTGGCCCGCCGAGGCTCGGGCCACCAGGTCGGCCGTCGCCGCGCCGAGCGC
Source organism: Solirubrobacterales bacterium (assembly GCA_036787695.1). Taxonomy (GTDB): domain Bacteria; phylum Actinomycetota; class Thermoleophilia; order Solirubrobacterales; family 70-9; genus VAYN01. Next base: position 6,576 of record DAIQOT010000069.1, read on the forward strand.
ATCGGCCACCCGCCTCAGATCGAGCCGATCGCCGAGGCCCCCCGCAGCGTCCTCCTGATCGACGACGTCCTCACGACCGGCGCCACCCTGACCGCCTGCGCCGCCGCCCTCCGCAGCGCCGGCGCGAAGCGAGTCGTGGCACTGACGTTCACCCGGCGCGTGTAGGTGGACGTGAGGGAGATTCAGGGAAGTCCGAGGATTCGACACGTTCGTCACCCTTCCGTGCGCCCACCGGGTTGACGGGCCGAAAACTCAAGACTGGCTGGAGT
>DAIQOT010000069.1:6854-16323 GCA_036787695.1 Solirubrobacterales bacterium
GCCCGTCAACATCGGAGGGTCACGGGATGCGCGCAATTCGTGGAGGAACGCGCACGCTCCTCGGCGCTCGTCACGAAGCCTCATCACTTAGCGCACACTCGCGGCTGCTGAGCCGACCTCGGAAGACACGGGTCGGATCAGCAGCCGCGAGGCGACAGCCAATTCGTCTTCCGGCGCCCGGGGCGCACCTTTCGCGCGTCCCCGAACGCCGCTTTCGGCGGCTAGACCGCCGGTCTACCTCGCATCTGGCCGATCACCCGCCGCGTCACCTTCCGCTTGCGGAGCATTTCGCGGTGTTTCTTCACCTGCCGATTCACGTCCTCGGACAGGTGGTGGATGCTCAACGCCATCTCGGGCGACGCCTCGCGGGCGTGCAGGGTGGCGCCTTTCAGGCGGACCGTAGCTTCGGCCACCTGACGATCGGAGATCGACGGGTTGCGCTCCTCGTAGAGGACCACCTCGCACGACGCCAATCCCGACACCTGACGATTCAATCGACTGAATCGCTTGTTCACCAACTCACGCAGGTCGTCCGTCATCTCGACGTTCCGTCCCCGAATCTCAATCCGCATGAGCTACCTCCTTGTGGGTATCGAAGATCGATCGTACGCCGCTTGTCGGCCGGCGGCAAGGGGTGAAGCTTCCACTGGCCCGCTACTCTTGAGCAATGCCCGCAATGGACCTCGTAACCAAGGCCCTGCGCGCGGGGGAGGGGCGGAAATTCAAGGCCTACCAGAAGCGCGCGGAGGCGATCAACAGATTTGAGCCGGAGATGGAAGCCCTCTCCGACGATGAAATCCGCGCGGAGGCGGACGAACTGCGCCGTCGGGCGCGCGAGGAGGGGGCGTCGCTCGACGATCTTCTCCCCGAGGCGTTCGCCCTCTGCCGCGAGGCGTCGCGCCGGACCACCGGCCAGCGCCACTACGACGTGCAGCTGATCGGCGGCATGGTGCTGCACGACGGCGCGATCGCCGAGATGAAAACCGGCGAGGGAAAGACGCTCACCGCGACCCTGCCCGTCTTCCTCAACTCGCTCGCCGGCAACAGCGTGCATGTCGTGACGGTCAACGACTACCTCGCCCGCCGCGACTCGGAATGGCTGACGCCGATCTTCGAGGCGCTCGGCGTCACCGTCGCCGCCCTCCAGGATGGCGACGACCCCGCCGCCCGCCGGGTCAAATACGCCTGCGACGTCGTCTACGGCACCAACTCCGAGTTCGGCTTCGACTACCTGCGCGACAACATGTCGCAGTCGCTCGAGGAATGCGTCCAGCGCGGCCACGACTTCGCGATCGTGGACGAGGTCGACAACATCCTCATCGACGAGGCGCGGACGCCGTTGATCATCTCCGGTCGCCCCGAAGAAGCGGCGCAGCTCTACTACACGTTCGCCCGCCTGGCGAAACAGATGGTCGGCGTCCCGCACAAAGAGAAACTCAAATCGCTCGGTGAATCGAAGGACACCACCGAGGTCGACTACGACTACGAGTACGACGAGAAACACAAGACCGTCGCGCCGACCGAGCGCGGGGTCAAAAAGGCGGAGGAGTTCCTCGGCGTCGAGCACCTCTACATGGGTGAGAACGGCAACCTCGTCAACCACCTCGTCCAGTCGCTGAAGGCCGAGGCGCTCTACAAAAAAGACGACGACTACGCGGTGATCGACGGCGAGGTGATGATCATCGACGAGTTCACCGGCCGCATCCTCGAGGGTCGGCGCTGGTCGGAGGGCCTCCACCAGGCGGTCGAGGCGAAAGAAGGCGTGGCGATCCGCGAGGAGAACCAGACGCTCGCGACGATCACCCTGCAGAACTACTTCCGGCTCTACGACAAGCTCTCGGGCATGACCGGTACGGCCCTCACCGAGGCGACCGAGTTCATGAAAATCTACGAGATGCCGGTGGTCGAGATCCCGACCAACCAGCCGATGGTCAGGCTCGATCAGAACGACCAGATCTTCAAGACCAAAGACGGCAAGTGGCAGGCCGTGATCGACGCGATCGTCGAGCGCCACGAAGCCGGGCAGCCGGTGCTGGTCGGAACCGTCTCGGTCGAGGTCTCGGAGATGATCTCCGGGGCGCTCAAACGCGACGGCATCCAGCACGCCGTCCTCAACGCCAAACCCGAGCACGCCGAACGAGAGGGCGAGCTGATCGCCCAGGCCGGGCGCAAGGGCGCGGTGATGATCGCGACCAACATGGCGGGCCGCGGCGTCGACATCAAGCTCGGCGGCGACCCCGAACACCTGGCGATCACGGCGCTGAAAAAACAGGGCATCACCCACGGCGACGAGGGCTACGAGGAGGCGGTCGCGGAGCGGACCGAGGAGCTCAAACCGCAGTGCCAGGCCGAGGCCGACGAGGTCCGTGAGCTCGGGGGCCTTTTCATCTGCGGCACCGAGCGGCACGAGTCGCGCCGCATCGACAACCAGCTCCGCGGTCGCGCCGGCCGCCAGGGCGACCCCGGCGAGTCGCGCTTCTTCCTCTCCGCCGAAGACGACGTCATCCGCCTCTTCGCCGGCGACCGGATCTTCAAAATCCTCGACCGCCTCGGGCCGGTCGACGACGACGGGACCGAAGTGCCGCTCGAGGCGAAAATGCTGACGAAAACGGTCGAGAACGCGCAGAAGAAGGTCGAGGAACAGAACTTCCTGATCCGCAAACGCGTGCTCGAGTACGACGACGTGATGAACGAGCAGCGCCGGGTCGTCTACCGCTATCGCCGCGAGATCCTCGAAGGCCGAGACATCTCCGAGAACGGGCGCGAAGAGCTCGAAGGCGTGATCGAGCGCCTGGTCGAGGAGTACACGGCGTCGGACATCCTCGACGACTGGGACCTGGAGGAGCTGGAGACGCAGCTGCGCCAGATCTGGCCGATCGGGACCGACGTGGCGGCGCTGGCGCCGGAGACGGTCGACCGCGAGAAACTCAAAGACGACCTCGACGAGGACGCGATGGCGGCCTACGACGAGCGCGAAGACAAACTCGGCGAGGAGCTGATGCGCCACCTCGAGCGCTCGATCCTGCTGCAGGTGATCGACAACCGCTGGCGCGAACACCTCTTCGACATGGACTACCTGCGCGAGGGCATCCACCTCCGCGGCTTCGCCCAGATCGACCCTCTCGTCGCCTACAAAAACGAGGGCTTCTCGATGTTCCAGGAGCTGATGCACTCGATCTGGGAGGAATTCTCGAAACTCGTCTTCAACGCCGAGATCGAATACGCCGAACCGGCGGGCGGAGCCTTCCAGGGCGGCGGCTTCGAAGCGGGGACCGACCGGCGCGCGCTCGACTACTCGGGCGGCACCGCCGAGGCTCAGCCCTCGGCGCTCGAACAGGTCGCCATGGGAGCCGGCGCGGGCACCGCGACCTCCGGCGGCGCGGTCGACCTTGCCGCCTCGCAGGCGGTCGGCGGCGGCGCCGGCGATGTGGTCGAGACGGTGGTCAAAGACGAGCACGAAAACATCGGTCGCAACGACCCCTGTTGGTGTGGCAGCGGCAAAAAGTTCAAGAAGTGCCACGGTTCCTGACCCTCTCCGCCTGAGTTACGCCAGTGGCCTCGTCCACGCCCATTCATAGAGACGTGATTCGCGAGTTCGTCCGGGCGTTCAACGAACGCGATCTCGACGCGTTCGTCGCGGTGCTCGACCCCGAGGTCGAAATGCACTCGATGAAGGGGCTCCTGAAAGGGCCCGAAGCGGCGCGGCTGTGGGCGACGCGCAAGCGCGGCGGGGTGCAGCAGACGATCGAGGTCGAGCAGCTCTACGAGGGCGGCGGCATCGAGGGCGGCGGTGGCCGCGCGGTGGCGCTGATCATGCGGCGCTGGCACTGGGACGATGACGACGGCGAATTCGCCGGCGAGGACGAGATGGCCTGGACCTTCGAGCTACGTGATGGACGGATCCGCGTCTGGCGCCCGATGGAGGACCGCGCCGAGGCGCTGCGCGTCGCCGGCTTCAGCCACGCCTAGACCGTCGAGTCGAGCGAATCTTCTGGCGGAGCTCGCTGGACGGCACTAGTAATCTCTTGATGTATGGCCGATGCCGCGCAGAAAGAGCCCGTAGCGCCGCGAATCGCCGCTGTCCGCGAGCAGCTGTCCCTGCTCTCGGACTACCTTTGACCCCGCTCGCCTAGAGCGGGAAGCCGCCGAGCTCGAGGGCGAGATGGGCGCGCCCGGCTTCTGGGATGACCAGGAGACCGCCGCCCGCGTCTCCGCAGCCCACGCTCGCGCCCAGCGCCGGCTGGAGATGTTCCGCGGCCTCGAGTCCGACGTCGCCGAACTCGGTGACCTAGCCGAGCTGGCCGAGGAAGACGTCGAGATCGAGGGCGAACTCGAGGGACAGTTGGCGACGATCGAGTCGCGCCTGGCCGAGCTCGAAGAGGCGCGCCTGTTCAGCGGTGAGTACGACGCCGGCGACGCCGTCGTCACCGTCCACGCGGGCGCCGGCGGCACCGACTCCCAGGACTGGGCCGAGATCCTCCTGCGCATGTACCTGCGCTGGTCCGAACGGCGCGGCTTCGACGTCGAGATGGCCGAGGCCTCGGCGGGGGAGGAGGCCGGGCTGAAGTCGGCGACCTTCATCGCCCGCGGTGAGAACGCCTACGGGCTCTTCGCCGCCGAGCGCGGCGTCCACCGCCTCGTCCGGATCAGCCCCTTCGACTCCTCCGGGCGCCGCCACACGAGCTTCGCCCAGGTCGACGTCGGCCCGCTGGTCGAGGAAAGCGTCGCCGTCGACATCGACGAGTCCGACCTGCGGATCGACACCTACCGCGCCTCCGGCGCCGGCGGCCAGCACGTCAACAAGACCGACTCCGCGGTGCGGATCACCCACCTGCCGACCAACACCGTCGTCCAGTGCCAGAACGAGCGCTCGCAGACCCAGAACAAAGCGGTCGCGATGCAGCTGCTCAAATCGAAGCTGATCGAGCTGGAGGAGCGCAAACGCGCCGAGATGCTGGCGAAGGCGCGCGGCGAGGTCAAAGACGTCGCCTGGGGATCGCAGATCCGCTCCTACGTCCTGCACCCGTACACGATGGTCAAGGACCACCGGACCGAGCACGAGGTCGGTGACGTCAACCGCGTCCTCGACGGTGACATCGACAGCTTCGTCCGCGACTACCTGGAGAAAACCGCCGCCTCATCGGCGGACTAGCCAGATGAGCCCGCCGCTGGTCACCGTCGAACGACCTGCGGCCGGCGAGCCCGAGGGGCTGCTCGTCCTCCACCACGGGCGGGGAACCGACGAGAACGACCTGATCGGGCTGGCGGACGTGCTCGACCCGGAGGCGCGGCTGCGGGCCGTCTCGGCGCGCGGGCCGCTGCAGGTGCCGGGGTGGCCGGGCTACCACTGGTATCTGGTGCCGCGGGTCGGCTACCCCGACCGACCGACCTTCGACGCCTCGCGGGCGGCGCTCGCCGAGCTCCACGACCGGCTCTGGGAGGAGACCGGGGTGGGCCCGGAGCGGACCGTCCTCGCCGGCTTCTCGATGGGCGCGGTGATGAGCCACACGCTGGCCTGGAGCGCCGACCGGCCGGCGGTCGCGGGGGTGCTCGCGTTCAGCGGCTTCGTGCCGACGGTGTCGGGCTGGCGGCCGAGCCTCGAGGACCGGCAGGGGACGCGCGCCTTCATCGCCCACGGCGACCGCGACCCGGTGATCGAAGTGGGCCTCGGCCGCGCGGCCCGCGACCTGCTCGTCGCCGGCGGGATCGAGGTCACCTACGAGGAGACGGACGTCGTCCACACGATCGACCGCGCCGTGCTGCCGCTCGCCGCCGACTGGCTGGCGGCGACGGTCCCCGCCAAGGGCTGAAGCGGCGCCTCAGCCCTTTTTGGCCGGCACGCGGAAGACCCGCGAGGCGCCGTGGGCGCTCGACCCGTGCGCCGCCGGCGGAGCGGTGGTCTTCAGGTGCTGTTCGAGCATGTCGCCGCAGTAGCCCGGGGTGCCGGGGGCGCGCAGCGCGACGTCGAACTCCCGTGCGTCTTCGGCGCGTTCCATTTCGGTTTCGCCGAGCTTCGTCGTCAGGTGCAGCGTGCCGTTGTGGCCGAGGTGCTTGGTCGTGTGTTCGAGCGCCAGGCTGCCCTTGTGGTCTTTCAGCTTGAGGCCGATCGCGACGGCGCCGGTCGCGTAGTCCTTGTAGTGGACGGTGAGGCGGACCTGGTCTGAGGCGGGGAGGGTCTGGATCGTCGATTCGGCGTGTTCGACGACGCACTCTTCAGGGGCGCTGACGAAGGACGCGCTGCTGCTGCCCTTGGCCTTCTTCTTGGCTTCCTTTTCGCATTCCGCGACTTCTTCTTCGAATTCCTTTTCTTCGGCCGCGTCTTCGAATTCGAATTCGTCCGTCGCCGATTCGCATTCTTCGAGCAGGACTTCTTCTTCGACTTCGAATTCGACTTCTCCGCCTTCGTCTTCAGCTTCTTCGGCTTCGTCTTCTTCTTCGGCTTCCGGAGCGGCGGCGAGCAGGGCCGACGGACTGGATGAGAAGGAGGTGGAGGTCGTGGCCGTCGGCTGCGCCGTGGCCGCAGCGGCGACCTGGGACACCCCGAGCGCGCCGAGCAGGACGAGGATCATCAGCAGGGGGGAGTAGCGCCTCATGCGGCCTACATCGACCGCCGGGCGGGTTCCCCGAGCCGAATGGACGGTTGGTCTAGGCGCTTTCGATCCCCGATCCAAAGCCACCCGGTCCCCGGCCCCGGGGTCTAGGGCGCCTGCTCGAGCTCCAGCAGGCGCTCCTTCATCTCCAGGCCGCCCGCGTAGCCGCCGAGGCTGCCGTCGCTACGCAGGACGCGGTGGCAGGGGACGACGAGGGGGATCGGGTTGCGCGAGCAGGCCGAGCCGGCGGCGCGGACCGCGCGCTCGTTCCCGGCGGTGCGGGCGAGGTCGGTGTAGGTGCGGGTCTCGCCGTAGGGGATCGCGGCGATCCCCTGGCGGGCGCGGAGGAGGAAGCCGTTACTGAGCTGCCAGTCGATCGGCAGCTCGAAGGCGTGGCGGCGGCCGGCGAAGTAGTCGTCGAGCTCACGCCGCTCCTCGTCGAGGCGGGCGGGGTCTTCGAGGACGCGCGGGGAGATGCGCCCGGCCAGGTCGACCAGCATCGCCTCGGCGTCCTCGCCCGGGAGCCCGAGGCGGACCAGCCCGCGCGGGGTCTTCGCCAGCAGCAGAGTGCCGAAGGGCGAGTCGGCGGTCGCGTAGGCGACGTCGAGCAGGCCCTCGGCGGCGGCGCGGTCGCGCAGCGCCTCCAGCGATTTTTTGGTGACCGGTTTGTCGATGGTCGCGGTCATGCGATCTCCTTACGTAGTCGTTTCAGTCCCTCGTGCAGGCTGCGGCGCGCCGCGGCCGGTGAGCAGCCGAGCGCCGCGGCGATCTCCTCGTGCGGGAGGTCGGAGGCGAAGCGCAGGGTCACCGCGGCGCGCTGCTTCGGCGGCAGGGCGGCGACCGCCTCCCAGATCGTTCCGTCGGCGGGGTCCGGATCGGTGAACGCCTCCTCGCGCACCTCGGCGACCGGGACCGGCGCTCGTCCCCGTGCCCGGTGGTGGTCGATCGCCTTGCGGTGGGCGATCGTCACCAGCCAGCCGCGCAGGTTGCGGTCGTCGCGCAGGCCGGGGTAGGCGCGCAGGGCGGCGAGGAAGGTCTCCTGGAAGGCGTCCTCGGCCCCCTCGCGGCCGACCGCGCCGCGCAGCACCGCCATCACCTCGGCGGCGTGCTCGTCGATCAGCGTCTGGAAGGGCGGTAGGTCGGCCATCTTCTATTCAACGTCTCAAGTCTCGCCGACGTGAGATTCGCCCCCCTCGCGCCCCGCTAGGGTCATCGGATGGCCGCAATTACCGTCGATGAGATGCGCGAGCTGGTCGCCCGGGCGCTGGCCGAGGACCTCGGCGACGGCGACGTCACCGGCGAGGCGACGGTTCCCGCCGACTTGACCGCGACCGCGCGGATCGTCCAGAAAGCCCCCGGGGTCGTCTTCGGGCTCGACCTGGTGGTCGAGACGATGGCCCAGACCGGGGTGGCGGAGGTCGACATGCTGACCGCCGAGGGCGAGTGGCGCCAGGACGTGCCCGCCGAGGTGCTGGTCGCCCGCGGCAGCGCCCGCGCCCTGCTCGCCGCCGAGCGCACCGCGCTGAACTTCCTCGGCCACCTCTCCGGGGTGGCGACGCTGGCGGCGCGCTACGTCGAGGCGGTCTCCGACACCAACGCGAGGATCCTCGACACGCGCAAGACGACCCCCGGCCTGCGCAAGCTGGAGAAGGCGGCGGTCGCGGCGGGCGGCGGCACCAACCACCGGATGGGCCTCTTCGACGCCTTCCTGATCAAGGAGAACCACATCGCCGCCGCGGGAAGCATCGCGAAGGCCGTCTACGCGGCGCGTAAGGCGCATCCCGAGCTGCCGATCGAGGTCGAGGTCGAGAACCTCGACGACACCGCCTACGCCCTCGGCACCGGCGTCGACCAGCTCCTCCTCGACAACATGGACCCGCCGACGATGCGCGCCGCGGTCGAACTCCGCGACGCCCACGGCGACGGCGGCAACCCCACCCTCGAGGCCTCCGGCAACGTCAACCTGCAGACGGTCCGCGAGATCGCCGAGACCGGCGTCGACTTCATCTCGGTCGGCGCCCTGACTCATTCAGCGCCCGTTCTCGACTTCTCGCTACTTCTTCGCGCCAACTAACTCACGCCTCTGTAATTTCTCTCGCGCTTCTGGTCGGGGAGGCCAGATTCGGCGCTAGCTTCGCGCCGTGGACCCGAATCCCGAAGCCATCGCCTGGTACCTGCAGAAGTCCGAAGGACTCTTGAGCGATCTGCGCGCGCGGGTCCAGTCACTGCGGACGCGCGGAGGCCAACTCGCCGGATTCTCAGGAGCCGTGCTGGCGCTCGCCGGGGCCAATGCGGCGTCGGTCCTCGGTTCGCTGCACGGTGCGACTCGGGATCTGGCGGGTACCTTGCTGGTCCTCGGCTCGGCGCTCTTGATCGCCGCCCTCGCAGCGGCCTTACGTGGCACGCTCCTACCGCAACTCGTCTCCGACATCTCGGCCAGAGAAGTCGCCAACTACACCTCGGAGCGGTTCGCCAATGAGCCTGATCTTTGGCGCGTTCACCTGCGCGCGATCCGCAGCCTGCTGGTCGCGATCGAATCGACCACCCGTCACGTGGACGACGCCGCACGGATGGTGGAAAAAGCTGAGTATTTATTTCTGTCCGGCCTGGTTACGGTCGGGGTCGCCTTCGCTACGTTGATCGTCGAGGTGACCTTTTGATCTTCGGAATCTTCAAGAAAAAGAAGAAGAAACGACCCGAGCCGGTGAAGCCGGACCCGCCGGGGTGGGACGTCCCTTTGGACCAGACGACCGGCCTGTGGCGCGTCGAACGCGACAAACCGCTCGGCTGACGACTACTTCAGGAGTTTCGACAGGCGGCGGTCTTTCAGGATGCGGTCGCCGGTCTGGTCGTGGGGGCAGTAATTCATCTGGTGTTCG
>DAIQOT010000070.1:0-16283 GCA_036787695.1 Solirubrobacterales bacterium
GGGTCGACCTCGCCACGGTCAACGGCCGCGCCTTCGTCAACAACGTCTCGATCGGCCTCTACGCGAACGCCGTCCAGCGCCTCGCCTACCGCGACGCGAAGCTGCGCACGCTGGCCGCGATGGCGCCCGGGGAGCTCGGCGAGCGCGGGGGGACGGCGCTCCACTGGCGCGGGCCGAGCGGGGAGGACGGACACGACACCGTCGCCCTGCTGGTCTCCAACAACTCCTACCGGCTGGGGATGGGACTCGGCTCGGGGACCCGGCCGCGGCTCGACGGCGGCGTGCTCGGCGTGACGGCGGCCGAGGTCGCCGCCAAGGGCCGCCACGGCGTCGACCTCCACCGCTGGTGCTGTCGCGACTTCGAGATCGAGGCCGACGGGCCGGTGGCGGCGGGGATCGACGGCGAGGCGGCGACACTGAAGGCGCCGATCCACTTCAGCTCGATGGCGGGCGTATTGAGCGTCCGGATCGCCCGCGGCCACCCCGGCGCCTCGCCGTCGACCGAGGTGCCGCCGACCCTGCGGGGGACGGTGGCCGAGCTGGCCCGCCTGGCGATCGGCGCGGATGGGGCGGAGGAGGAGCCGACGACCAGGGGGACGCCGGAGGTCGCAGTGCACATACAACGAGAGGAGCAGGTCAATGGACACGTTCGAGGTCGAGCAGCGCGAGACCCTCACCCGAGATGAAGCCGCGACCCGCCTGCGCCGCATCGCCAACCTCCTTTCGGGGGCCGGCGAAGAGGTCAAGTTCGACCGCAACGACATGCAGTTCAAGATCGCGATCCCCGAGCACGTCAACTGGAAGGTCGAGTTCGAGACCGGCGGCGAGGAGAGCGAGCTCGAGATCGAGCTGAAGTGGTGACCCACCCTCGCGGTTGAGTTCGCACTTTCGGCCGCATAGCGAAGGTTTCTGCGAACTCGCCCGAGGGGGCGGGAGAGGTCACGAAGACCCATGGAACGTCACGGTTCCGCGCGTCTTCGCCAGGCGTCGCAATCTGCCCTTCGCTGTTTGTCCCTCTATAGGGGTACAAACAGCGAAGGGCACCTCCTGTCATCCCGCCAAGTGTGTCGGGACGCGTGTGGACCTGTGCCTTCCGGTCGGAACCCTCACGTCCCGGGCGCTGGGCAGGTCAGGGCATGGCGCGGAGTGGCAGTGGGTAAAGCGGCGGGATGCGATGGGTTGCGATCGGTCTCTTGACGGTGGTTCTCCTGGCCGGCTGCGGCGGGGGCGCGCATCAACCGGAAGAAGAAATCGCCAAGGCCTCCCAGCGCGTGGAAAAGGCCCAGGGCGATCTGTTGCTGGCGGAAGTCGAGTACGCGCGGGCTCAGTTCCGCGAAGCTCCCGAAGAGTTCGCGGGGAAGGCGGCGAAGATCGCGAAGGTCCGTCGCGGCGACGTGAAGGAAGCGCATGAACTGCAGACCGAATGCCACGAAGGGGACGGCTTGGAGTCGTGCCAGTCGATCGAAGCCATCGAACACGCCGTCGACGAACTCGATCAGGAAGCGGCAGGCGGGTAGGGCAGGAGCACTGCGACCCTCCCTGAACCGGCGATACGATTCCGGCATCAGCGAGCTTGATCTGGTCAAGGTGCGGGGGTTTGTCGCGGTTGCCGAACGGCTTCACTTTCGGCGGGCGGCGGAGGATCTGCATATCGCGCAGCCGGCGCTGAGTCGGCAGATCCAGTCGCTCGAGCAGCAGCTCGGGGTGGCGCTGTTGGTGCGGGACCGGCGGGCGGTGTCGTTGACGCCGGCGGGGCGGCAGCTGCTCGAGGACGCGGGGCCGCTGTTGGCGGGCGCGGACGCGGCGCGGCGGCGGGTCCAACGGGCGGCCCGGGGGTCGAGGTCCCTGGTCGTCGGCTTCCGCACCGGGATCATGCCGACCGAGGCGGTGCGCCGGTTCGCCGCCGCCGAGCCCGGGGTCAGCGTCGACGTTCAGCGGCTCGAGTGGGACGACCAGGAGGAGGCGGTGCTCGGCGGCCTGGTCGACGTCGCCTACGTGCGCCGGCCGCTGGACGCCCGCGGGCTGCGCCTGACTCCGCTTTATACGGAGCGGCGCCTCGTCGCCGTCCCTGTCGACCACCGGCTGGCCGGGCGCGAGTCGGTGCTCGAGGCCGACATCGCCGGTGACCACCACCTCGTCTATCTCGAACCGGTGAAGACCGGCCCGGGACGGACGACGATCCTGCGGGGGGTAGAGGAGAAGCTCGAGTACGTCGCCGCCGGCCACGGGATCATCGTCCTGCCGCTCTCCGCCACCCGCCATTACACGCGGCCCGACGTGGTCTACGTGCCGGTCGCCGACGCGGCCCCCGACGAAGTGCTGCTCGCGGCCGAGTCGTCGCGCCGCTCGCGGCTGATCACGGCGTTCGTCGCCGCGGCCCGCGAGGTGGCGGCGGAGGACCCCGACGTGACCATCGTCGGGGCCGTCGCCGCCTGAACCGCGGCCCGGCGGCGGTCTCAGGCTGGGTGGCTCAGACGAGCAGCGTCCCGCCGTCGACCGTGACGACGTCGCCGGTGCTGTGCGCGTTGGCCATCAGGTAGAGGTAGGTGGCGGCGACGTCCTCGGCCTCGCCGACACGGCCGACCGGCAACTGCGCGGTGACGCTCTCGTAGAGCTCGGCCCGGTCGGCCTCGTCCATCGACGCCCAGAGCTCGGTCCGGATCACACCGGCGCGCGCGACGTTGACCCGCAATGGCGCCAACTCCAGCGCCAGGGCCCGCGCCCAGCCCTCCATCCCCGCGCAGATAAGCGCGACGACGCCCCACCCCGGGCCGGGACGCTGCCCGGCGCTGCCGGAGGTGAGGACGATCGAGCCGCCCTCGCGGAGGCGTGGCGCTCCGTGCTTGACGGCCGAGTAGGCGCCCCAGACGCGTAGCTCGAGCGCCCGCCGCGCGTCGGCGACCGGGGTCTCGGCGACGCGCCCGAGCCGCAATGACTCGCCGGCGGTGAAGGCGAGGTGGTCGAGCGTGCCGACCGCGGCGAAGAGCTCCCCTACCGCGTCCTCATCGAGCAAGTCGACGACGTGCCCCTCGGCCGAGTCGGGGAGTTGGGCGAGGGCCGCCTCGACCCGGGCCTCGGTCGCCGACGCGACGATTACCGAGGCTCCCTCCTCAGCTGCCGCCCTGGCGGTCGCGAGCCCGATCCCTGAGGTGCCGCCGAGGATCGCGATGCGCTGGTCTTCGAATCTCACTGTGATGCCTCCGTTCAATTGCTTGCGGAGTCATCGTGCGCCTGAGGTCGGGGCGTGTCCAAGACCGATTCGGTGCGCTGTGATGCCGGGATCGCATCGCCGCTGGGACGGGCGATCGGCGGCGGCCTCGACCTCGGCCGCCGCCGGATGCCCGGCTGCGTCCTACCTCCCTCCGCGCGGGTGACCGCCGTGATGGCGGTGGTGCCACCCGTGGCCGTGATGCCCGTGGTGGTGATGGCCATGACCGTGATGGCCGCGGTGGTGATGCCCATGCCCGTGGCCGTGGCCGTGACCGCTTCCCGACCCGGTGCTCAGCCCGAAGCCGAACGGGAAGAGCGGGTCGTATTCGGGTTCGCCGACATTGATCGGCTCCTGATCGAGGGTCTTCGGCCAGCTCACCGGCAGCTTGCCGGTGTACGGCGCCGTGCCGAAGAGGTCGTCGCTGACCCCTTCGCCCTGGCTGCCCGGGAGCCACGCCTCGACCAGGCCGTCGATCGCTTCCAGCTGCGCCGGTTCGACGATCAACGGCCGGCCGGAGACGATGACGACGACGCACTTGGCCGCTTCGGCGCAGACCTTGTCGATCGTCGCTTTGTCGGCTGCCGAGAATTCCATCGTCTTCGGCGGCCGCGGTTTGCCTTCGTCGCCGGGGTCGAATGCCCACTGCGGGCCGCCGACGTCGCCGTAGCCCTCCGAGTAGGGCGTCTCGCCGACGACGACCACGCCGGTCGCGTCGCTCGGCACCGGTTCGCTGGCGTCTTCGCTGAACGTCGTCGTGCCGCCGGCGTTGGCGCCTTCGATCCCCTGGAGGATCGTCGTCCCCGGGATCGGGGTCGGGTTGTTCGAGCCGCCCTGCCAGGTCAGCGTCCACCCGCCGGCCTGGTTGCCGATGTTGTCCGCGTTCGAGCCGGCGACGTAGACGTCACCGCCCGCCTGGATCGGCAGCGCGCTGTCGCTGTTCTTCAGCAGAACCTGCGACTCCTCGACCGCCCGCCGGGCGACTTCCCGGTGCGCCTGGTCGCCGATTTCCGGGATCCCCGAGCGGTCGGTGAACGGGTGCTCGAAGAGGCCGAGTTCGAACTTCGCCTTGAGGATCCGCGAGACCGCGTCGTTGATCCGGCTTTCCGGGATTTCGCCCGCTTCGACCTCTTTCAACAGCGTTTCCTCGAACTCTTTGTAGGTTTCCGGCTCCATGAACATGTCGATCCCGGCCATCACGCCGGCCTTGACCTGTTCTTCGTAGCCGCCCGGCAATTCGTGGATGCCGTTGTAGTCGCTGATCACGAAGCCTTCGAAGCCGAGGTGTTCCTTCAGGAAGCCGGTGATCAGGCCGCCTTCGGCGTGCATCTTGATCGGGTTGCCGACGCCGTCTTCGGTCCAGTCGACGCTCGAGTACGACGGCATCACGGTGCCGACGTCGTACTTCTGCACCGCCGGGATGTACTGGCGCAGGGCCTTTTCGAAGAATTCCTGCTTGTCGGTGATCGCCACGCCCTGGTCGATCGTGTAGCCCGACGGGTTCGTGCTCGTCCCGTAGACGGTGTCGCCGTCGCCGGCGAAGTGCTTCGCCGTCGCCAGCACGTGGTCGGGTTCGCTGAGGTGTCCGGGCGGGCCCTGGAAGCCGCGGATCGCGGTCTCCATTTCTTCGACCAGCGCCGGGCTCTCGCCGAACCCCTCGTAGGTGCGGCCCCAGCGGTCGTCCTGCGGCGCGCAGATGCAGGGCGCGAAGACCCACTGCGGCCCGGTCGCCCGCGTCTCCGCCGCGGTCACGGCCTCGACTTCTTCGACCAGCTTCGGGTCTCTCGTGGCGCCGAGCCCGATGTTGTGGGGGAAGATCGTCGCCCCGTAGAGGTTGCCGTGCCCGTGCACCGAGTCGACGCCGTAGATGATCGGGATGTGGAGGCGCGTTTCGAGCGCCGCCTGCTGGAACATGTCGACCATGTTCGCCCAGCCTTCGGGCGTGTTCGGGGTCGGCACCGAGCCGCCGCCGGAGAGGACGCTGCCGACGTTCAGTTCGGTCAGCTGCGCCGGTTCGCCTTCGATCGGGGCGCGCTCGGCCTGGGTCATCTGGCCGACCTTTTCGGGCAGGGTCATCCGCGAGAGCAGGTCGTTGACCCGCAGTTCGACCGGTAGGTGAGGGTTCATGTAGGGCGGTGAGCCGCCTGGCCCGCCTCCGCCACCCGCGGCGAGCGCGGTGGTGGCGGCGACGAGGGCGATCGCAACCGAGAGCGCGGCGAGCAGCAGCGTGAACCGCCGCCGGCCGGCCTTTCCTGAATTCATGTCCGGACCTCCTCCTGGACGCTTGTGGCGGCTCCCTACCGCGACTACGTTCGGCTACCCAAAATGGCTCCGAGCAAAAGAAGAGTTTTCATACGGGGATCGAGGCGTGGCAGGGGAGCCATGGGTGCGGACGTGACGAGGGCGGGGCTAGGATCGGCGACGATGGCGAAGGAGAAGATCGCGGCGGATCGTGGCCCGAAAGGGCGGGCGCCGGAGCGGCGCAACGAGGAGGCGCGTCTCGCGATCCTCGCCGCCGCCGACGAGCTGTTGATCGGGCGCGGCTTCGGCGGCGTCACGGTCGAGGGCATCGCCGCCCGCGCCGGCGTCTCGAAGCAGACGATCTACCGCTGGTGGCCGTCGAAGGTCGACATCCTCCTCGACACGCTGGTCGAGGAGGCTGACCGCCGGCTCAAGATCCCCGACGACGGGCCGGTGGTCGACGCGGTCCGCGCCTACCTGCGCGCCCTCGCCCGCTTCCTCGCCAAAGAGGACGCCGGCGTGGTGCTGCTGGCGCTGCTCGGCGAGGCCCAGCATGACGCCGAGACGGCGGCCCTCTTCCACGAGCGCTACCTCGACCCGCGCCGCGCCCGCGAGCGCGCGCTGCTCAAACGCGGCGTCGCCGCGGGCGAACTGCCGGCGGGCCTCAACCTGGACGCGACGCTCGACTCCCTGGTCGGCCCGATCGTCTACCGCGCCCTCACCGGCGCCCCCGTCTCGCGCGGTTTCGTCGACGGCGTGATCGACCGCGTCCTCGAACCCGTGGGCTAGGGGTCGAGGGGGACGACGACGCCCTCGCGGGCGCTGCGGCGGGCGGCGTCGAGGACGCGGAGGGTCGTCAGGGCTTCCTCGGGCTCGACCGGGAGCGGGGAGCCGGTGGTGAGGGCGTCGCGGAGGAGTTCGTAGAAGCGGCGCCAGTCGCCGGGCTCGGGAGTCACCTGCTCAGACTCTTCGCCGCGGACGAGGTGAGGGTATTCGGGCTCGGTCGGCATGCCGAAGTCGGCGGCGCCGGGACGCTCTCCGGCGCGGAGCTTCGCCTCCTGCGGGTCGAGGTCGGCGACGACGAAGCCGGCCGCGGTCCCCTGGACCCGGAGGCGCGCGGCCGGGACGGCGGCGACGGCGGAGCACCAGAGGTGGCTGATCGTCCCGCCGGGGTGGTGGAGGGCGACGAAGGCGTCGTCGTCGGCGGGCCCGCCGCGGCGGGCCGCGACCTCGGCGTAGACATCGGTCGGCGGGCCGAAGAGGTCGATCGCCCCGTCGATCAGGTGGGAGCCGAGGTCGAGCAGGACGCCGCCGCCCTCCTCGGAGCTGAGCTCATCGCGCCAGGCGCCGGCCTTCGGCGCGGGCCGCCAGCGCTCGAAGCGCGACTCGTAGCGGGTGACCTCGCCGAGCGCGCCTTCGTCGAGCAGGCGCCGCAGGGTCAGCTGGTCGGAGTCCCAGCGCCGGTTCTGGAAGACGGTGAGCGGGACGCCCCCGGCGCGGGCGTGGGCGACGATCCCCTCCGCTTCGGCGAGCGTGCTCGCCAACGGCTTGTCGACGACGAGCGGCACACCAGCGTCGATGATCGCGGTCGCGACCTCAACGTGCCCCGTGTTCGGCACCGCGACGACGACCAGGTCGGGCGCCTCCGCGAGCGCCTCCTCGAGCCCGTCGACCACCCGGACCCCAGGATGTTCGCGCTCCGCCTCCGCCCGCCTCCCGCCGTTCGAGGTCGCGACGATCGCCACCTCGAGCCCCTCGGTCGTCGCGATCAGCGGCGCGTGGAAGCAGCGGCCAGAGAGGCCGTAGCCGACGATCGCGACGCGCAGAGAAGGCACTGTCCCGTTATATCCGGGCAGCGATTCCGGCGCCCTGCGGGCGATCTCCTCACCTAGGATGGCGCCGACAGGCGCGGCCGAGCGCGCGGAATGAGGAAAGGGCGGAGATGGCAGATAGCTTCGAGGTAGGGCCGATCGACTACTTGTTGGTCGAGTGGGAGGGGACGCGACCGCACGGTCAGCTGGCTCCGCATCTGGTCGACCTGGTCGACCGGGGGCTGATCCGGATCCTCGACCTGGTGTTCATCGCCAAGGACGAGGACGGGACGGTCGAGTTCGTCGAGCTGGACGCCGTCAGCGGCGACGTGCCAGAGCTCGAGGTGTTCGTCGGTGCCTCGACCGGGCTGCTCGACGAGGACGATCGCGCTCACGCCGCGGACATCGTCGAGCCGGGCAGCGCCGCGGCGCTGATCGTCTATGAGAACGCCTGGGCGGCGCCGTTCGCGACCGCCCTGCGCGGGACCGGCGGCCAGGTCGTCGCCACCGGTCGCATCCCCGTCGAAGAGATCGTCGCCGCGCTGGACGCGGTCGAGAGCGAGTGAGAGGAGAGGTTCGATGCCGAGACTGTTGAGAGGGATGGCACGCACGGCGGTTGTCGCCGGCACCGCGACCGCGGTCAGCGGCCGCGTCCGTCGCCGCCAGGAGAACCGTTGGGCGCAGCAGGAAGAACAACAGGCCGCACCGCAGGCCGCCGCGCCCACACCGGCTCCGGCCGCCGCACCGGCTGCGGGAGGTCCGTCGATGATCGACCAGCTGAAGGAGCTCGGCGAACTGAAAGCGCAGGGCATCCTCACCGAGGACGAGTTCGCCGCGCAGAAGGCCAAGCTGCTCGCGAGCTGAGCCCGTCCCCCTGCGCTTTTTCTACCTCGTACGGAGTAGAAAAAGCGCAGGGGGTGCATGCCCTTCGCTACTTCCCCGCTAAATGAGGGGGAAATAGCGAAGGGCACCTACTCGAGGGCCGGCGCCTCGATCGGCGCCGGGCGGAACGAGGTCATCGCTTTGGCCGCGACCAGCGCCAGCGCGAGGCCGCCGAGGGCGAGGCCGGCGCCGACCCAGCCGGTCGCGGTGTAGGGGAGGTTCGCGGAGAGGACGGCGCCGCCGGCGAGGGCGCCGATCGCGTTGGCGGTGTTCATCGCCGACTGATTCAGCGCCGGGCCGATGAGGACCGCCTCCGGGGCGGCGCGGATCAGCAGCGCCTGCAGGGGCGGGCCCATGAAGAGGGCGGTCGCGCCGACGGCGAAGGCGGTGAGGAAGAGGCCGATCGTCGTGTGGGCGACGAGGGCGAACGCGCACATCGCGACGGCGAGGGCGACGAGGCCGCCGAGCAGGCTCGCGGTCGGGCGGCGGTCGGCGAACACGCCACCGGCGGCGTTGCCGACGGTCATCCCGAGGCCGACGGTCGCCAGCACGAACGGCGCGACGGCGCTGCTGAGGTGGGCGCTGTGGGTGGTGACCGGGACGAGGTAGCTGTCGACGGCGAAGAAGCCGGCGAAGCCGATCGCCGCGACCGCGACCGAGAGCCAGACCGCGCGCGAGCGCAAGGCGCCGAACTCGGCGCGCGGCGAGGAATCGGTCGCCTCGCCAGGGTCGTGCAGGGTGAGCACCGCGATCGTCATCGCGATCATGAAGACGACGGCGACAGTGACGTAGGCGAGCCGCCAGCTGGTGAGCTGGCCGAGGCGGGTGATCGCCGGGACGCCGACGACGTTGGCGATCGTCAGGCCGGAGAGGACGATCGCGAGGCCGCGCGAGCGCGCCCCGGGGCCGATCATCTCCGCCGCCAGCAGCCCCGCGACGCCGAAGTAGGCGCCGTGGGGGATGCCGGCGAGGAAGCGGGCGACGAGGAGCAGGCCGAGGCTCGGCGCCAGCGCCGAGAGCAGGTTGCCGACGGCGAGGCCGATCAGCAGGAAGGCGAGCAGCTTCACCTTGTTCATCCGCGCGCCGAGCACCGCCAGCGTCGGCGCGCCGACGACGACGCCGAGCGCGTAGGCGGAGACGGTCCAGCCGGCGTGGCTGAGCGCCTCGCCGCGGTCGGTGTCGAACAGTCCCGGCGTCACGTCGCGGGCGATCTGCGGTAGCAGGCCGAAGGTGACGAACTCGGTCAGGCCGATGCCGAAGCCGCCGAGGGCGAGGGCGAAGATGGCGACGCGCTTCTGGGTCAGGAACACCCGGCCCAATTTAGCAATGGCATTGCGTAATATCTTTCGGGCGATGACGACGCGAGGCGGGACGGACCGGATCGGGCGGCGCAGCGAGGTGCTGGTGCTCGATGCGGCCCGGCGCGGGGAGGCCGTCGACCGGGCCTCGCTGGCGGCGCGGACCGAGCTCACCCCGCAGGCCGTCTCCAACGTGCTGACTCGGCTGACGGACGCCGGCCTGGTCGAGACGGCGGGGACGCGAAGCTCGGGCGTCGGCAAGCCGGCGACCGTCTATCGGATGCGCGATGCGGCGCGCCAGGCGGTCGGCGTCCACGTCACCCGGCGCGGCGTGCGGCTGGCGCGGGTCGACCTGCGCGGGAACGTGGGAGAGCGCCTCTGGTTCGACCTCGAGCCGGACTTCGGCCCGGGCGCGCTGATCGACCGCGTGCGCGAGGGGGTCGGGCAGCTGGGCGAGACGATCGCCGGCGAAGGGGGGACGCTGGTCGGCGTCGGCATCGGGATGATCGGCCCGCTCGACCACGGCCGCGGCATCGTCCGCGACGCCTACTCGCTGAAGGGCTGGCACGACGTGCCGCTTTGTGACCTCGCCCACGAGGCGCTCGGGATGCCGGTGGTGCTCGACAAGGACGTCGCCGCCGCGGCGGCGGGCCAGGCCTGGGCGCTCGGCACCGACGCCGCCGACACCGCGCTGATCCTGATCGAGGCCGGCGTGGGGGCGGGCCTCTGGCTGCGCGACGCCACCTTCCGCGGCGCCCACACCAACGCCGGCGAGTTCGGCCACACCGTCGTCGACATCAACGGGCCGCGCTGCGTCTGCGGGCGCGACGGCTGTGTCGAGGCGGTCCACGGCGCGGCGCTCGCGGCCGGCGACGTCGAGGCGGCGGCGAACGTGATCGCGGTCGGCGCGCTGAACCTGGTCGAGACCCTCGACGTCGGGCACGTCGTCCTCGCCGGTGCCGACTTCGCCCGCCACGAGCGGACCTACCTCGACGCGGTCGCGGCGACGATCGAGCGCCACCGCCCCCGCTCCTCCTGGCGCTCGGTCGCCGTCACCGCGGCCGCCCACGGTGAGGACAGCGTCGCCGCCGGGGCCGGCGCCCAGGTGCTCCAGCGCTTCGTCTTCGACCTCGGCTAGCGATCCCTCTCACCCGCATCCAATGCGGCCCCCTCACGCTGGCCGCATGAACGCAGCCACCGCAGTGCCTCGTCCGCCGGTGCCAAGCAACGGGCGCCGGATGCTCAACAAGGTCCCCGAGATCACCGCCTACTTCTGGGTGATCAAGATCCTCTGCACGACGGTGGGGGAGACCTTCGCCGACAACCTCAACGAAAACCTCGGCCTCGGCCTCACCAACACCTCCTACATCATGGGGGCGGTGCTGATCGCGGTCCTGGTCGCCCAGTTCCGCTCCCGCCGCTACGTCCCCGGGATCTACTGGCTGGCGGTGGTGTTGGTCAGCGTAGTCGGCACCCTGGTCTCCGACAACCTGGTCGAAAACTACGGCGTCACCCTGGAAACGACGACGGTCGCCTTCAGCCTCTGCCTGATCGCCACCTTCGCCGCCTGGTTCTGGAGCGAGCGCACCCTCTCGGTCCACACCATCGTCACCAGCCGCCGGGAGGCGTTCTACTGGGCGACGATCCTCTTCACCTTCGCCCTCGGCACCTCGGCCGGCGACCTGATCTCCGAGGAGCTCGAATTCGGCTACCTGCCGACGGTCGGGATCTTCGCCGGCGCGATCGCGGTGATCGCTTTCCTCCACCTGGCGCTGCGGATGAACGCGATCCTCTCCTTCTGGCTCGCCTACATCCTCACCCGCCCGCTCGGCGCCTCGATCGGCGACTACCTCGCCTCGCCGAAGGCCGAAGGCGGGCTCGGCCTCGGCACCACGGTCACCTCGATCATCTTCCTCTCGACGATCCTCGCGTTGGTCGTCTTCCTGGCGATCTCCAAGCGCGACGTGATCCGCGCCGGCCCGGTGGCCGCGCCCCCGGGCAGCGGGCCGGCAGTCCTAGTCGTCCTCAACAAGGTGGCGCCGACCGAGGCGCTGGTCGATGCGGTGCGAAGGCGCGCGGCCCTCTCGCCCGCCACCTTCCGGCTGCTCGTGCCGAACCCCGACAACCTCGGCACCGACCACGACGGGCCCGACGGCGGCGACGGCGTCGAGCTGCTGGCGCGGGCGATCCCGCGGCTACGTGACGCCGTCGGCGAGGAGGTCTCCGGGCGGGTCGCACGGAGCTCCAACGCTTATGACGACATCGTCGAAGAGCTCGACGCCGGCGCCTACACCGAGATCATCATCGAGACCCCGCCCGCGCACCTCTCACACTGGCTCCACGTCGACCTGCCCCAGCGGGTGGCGCGACTGGGGCTGCCGACGGAGGCGGTCCCCGCGGGTTGAGGTAGCGGCGACTCAGACCAGCTCGGCCTTCTTCTTGTCCTTGCGCCCGAACTTCTTGCGCAGCATCGACCGCCGTTTCCATCCCACCCGCGAACGCGGGTCCTGTTTCACCCAGCCGGTGCTCTCCGGGTCGAACGGGAACGTCGGCTCCCACTGTTCGAGGTCGACGACGCCGACGTTGGTCCACTTCCCGTTGGCGCCGTCGAACTGAAGCTCCACCACCGCGACCTTGGCGGCGGCCAGCTCCCGCGTGAAGGCGTCGTTGTAGGCCTCGCGCACGGACTCCGGCCACTTTTCGTCGGACTGTCGCCACCACCGCTTGTGGAACCCGGTGGTCTGCTCCCGGTGGTCGTCGCCGTCGGCGATCGTCACGATCGGATACATCGCGCTCCCGCCCCGAGCCATCTCGATCGCCTCCGGCGCGTCGTCGCGCCCCATCTGGGCCGCTTCGCGCTCGGACGGATGGGCCACGCGACGAGGTTAGCGCCCGCGACTTGCCTCGGCCGGAGTTTCGACCGCGGCGAACGCCGCGGCCAGATCCTCGGCGCTCATCTTGGACGTCTGCGGGAGGGTGACGGTGAGGTGGCCGTCGCGTTCGATGATCTGACGGGGACCGTGCACGGTCAGGCCGAGGAGATCGTAGGTCCCGTAGGCATAGCGGAGGACGTGTCCCTCGGGGGTGTCCTCGCACTCGCCTCCATTCGGCTCGCCGATGCTGAGGCGAAGGACATCGTTGTCGGCGTCGTAGTCGGCGTGGTCGAAGGTGACGGAGCCGATCGTGATGTTCACTTTCTCCATGAGTCCGGGTCCTTTCGCCTCGGGAACGCGCTGATCAGCCGCACCGGCTCTTGCTCGTAGCTTAGGACCACGAGGAACCAGCGGCTAGGGCCGGCTCCGCGCAGGTAGTGACGGCGACGATCCCTGAATCGCGGGCCCGAAAACCGCGCGTCGTTGGAGCGTGATTGACGGGGGTCGGCGGGTCGCGTAGCGTCGATCGGGCTTGAGCGCTCACGATCAGATCAGAGGTGAGCGTCGTTGGCCGATGGCTCTCGCGGTCATCACGGCGGTCCTGCTCACGGGGTGGCTGCCGTCGGGAGTTCGGCCGGAGTCGCGGTGGTTTCTTGGCGTCATCGGGCTGGTGCTGCTGGTGCTGATCGCCGCCGATCCGGGGCGGATCGATCGTTCGACCAGGGCCGTTCGGCTGCTCTCGCGTCTGCTCCTCGGACTGCTCGCCCTCTCGGCCATCCTCAGCACCGCGCTGCTGGTCCACGTGCTCGTCGTCGGCGGCTCGCTGACGCATTCGGCGACGCGCCTTCTGCTTACCGGCGGCGCCGTCTGGTTCTCCAACAACATCGTCTTCGCCCTCCTCTACTGGGAGGTCGACGGTGGCGGTTCGGTGGCCCGCGCGCTCGGCCCGCCGGAGTATCCCGACCTCGCCTTCCCGCAGCACATGAACCCGGAGCTGGCGCCGCCGGGCTGGCGCCCGCTGTTCATCGACTACCTCTATCTCGGGATGACCAACGCCCTCGCGTTCAGCCCCACCGACGTGATGCCGCTGGTCCCCTGGGCGAAGATCGCGATGGCCCTCCAGTCACTGATCTCACTGGCGATCCTCGGCCTGGTCGTCGCCCGCGCGGTGAACATCCTTACCTGACCAACATCGTTACATCCCGTATACGGGATGGAAACAAATTGGTGTGAGGGCCCCTCATAAGGTGCCGCCGTTCCCGCGCGCCAGTGGCGTGCACTACCTCTGAGCGGAAGGACCCTCCCCGATAATGACGCTGCGCCGGCCCCCTGTGCGGAACCTTGGCCTGATGGTGGTATTCGTCGCATTGCTGGCGCTCGCGGTGGGAGGGGTCAGCGCGCTTGCCTCCTCGGATGCCCCGGCCGGATGGGAAGTGGGGGCAGCGCCGGAGAAGATGGCCCTGAGCGTGTCCGACAGCGCGCTCGCGGAAGGTAAGACGCTCAGTGACTTCCCGGTCAAGGTTCTGCTCTCGCAGGGCAACTTCGACTACACGGGCGGCGCGGAGGCCGAACACCTTGTGTTCACCACCTCGGGCAGCTCGACTCCACTGCCGTACGAAGTCGAAGAGTGGGAACCGGCCGGTACCAGTGTTGTTTGGGTACGCGTACCGCAGGTGACCTCGACGCCTCAGGAGCTGGACCTGTACTTCGGCTCGGGCACTCCCGCCAACGCCACCGATCCCACCGAAGTGTGGGACGCGGGCTACGTGGCGGTCAACCACTTCGACGCTGCCGGCGGCACCACCGAGCCGGATTCGACGGCGAACGGCTTCGACGGCACGATCGGCACCGGCACCGAGACGCTCGCCGAGCCCGGACAGGACGGCGGGCTCTCGATGGCGCTGAGCGGGACCCCGGAAAGCGACGTCGACTTCGGCACGACGATGGGCGCCGCGCTCGAAGACTTCACCTTCTCCACCACCGTCGATGTTTCGGCGGAAGACGTGACCGGCTCCGCCTACCACCTCATCGGCGGGCGCGATCAGAACTCGGGTGCGCACCCGGGCGAGCAGTTCTCGCTGCTCATCCACGGAGGCCACGCCTACGCGTCGGCCCTCAATCCGCTGACCAGCACCGCCGTCACCGGCTCGACGGCCGAATCCAGCAGCGCCGTGTCGGCGGGCTGGCACACGTTCTCGGTGACCTACGACGGCAGCAACCTCAAGCTCTACATCGACGGCACCTTGGCGACCACCACCCCGATGGCCTCGGGCATCGCCTCCGGCTCGTCGCTGCTGCACTTCCTGCTCGGCAGCTACACGCCGAACGCCGGGAGCACGACCTGGACGAACTTCGGCTACGACGAGATGCGCCTCTCGGATTCCGATCGCGGCGCCGAATGGATCGACGCCGAAGCGCTGGCCCAGACCGACCAGCTCGTGACCGAGCAGCCCTTCGAAAGCCAGGGCGGTGGGACGACTCCGCCGCCGCCGTCGGAATCGTCCTGGGCCGTCTCCTCGGCCCTGCAGCGGCTCGAGCTCTCGGTCGGCGACCCCCAGCTGACGAGCAGCCTCTCGAACTTCCCCGTCCTGGTCGAGGTCGACCAGAGCAACTTCGACTACGCCGACGCCGAACCCGATCACCTGGCGTTCGTCGCGGAAGGCGAAAGCACGCCGCTTCCGTACGAAATCGAGCGCTGGAACCCGAACGGGACGAGCTCCTTCTGGGTCAAGATGCCAACCCTGTCGAGCACCGGGGCGACGCTCGACCTCTACTACGACGGGGCGCCGCTGAACACGACCGGCTCGACCGAAGTCTGGGAACCGAAGTTCCTCGAGGTCAATCACTTCTCGGTCGACGAGGGCGTGATCGCCGACTCGACCCAGAACGGGTTCGACGGCACGCCGGTGTCCGGTGGCGGCCTCTACGAACAGGAAACCGGCTCCGGCACCTTCGGCTATCTGCTCAACGGGCAGAACGGGAACATCGACTTCGGCAGCGAAATGGGCGACAACCTGTCGAACTACTCGTTCTCCGCCACCGTCGACGTGACCCCGGCGATCCTCGAAGCGTCGAGCTACCACCAGATCGGCGGTCGCGACCAGTACAGCGGCGCCCATCCAGGTGAGCAGTTCTCGATGCTGATCCACCAGGGCCACGCCTACGCCTCGATCCTCAAAGAAGCCGGTGGCGCGCTCTCCGCCGTCTCGACTCCCACCACCGGCGCGAGCACGGCTGTCACGGCCGGGTGGCACACGTTCACGAGCACCTACAACGGCAGCGAACTCGACCTCTACATCGACGGGAAGCTCGCCGAAAAGGTGGCCGTCGCCGTGACGCCGGCCCATGGCGAAGCGCTGCTCCCGTTCCTGCTCGGCTCCTACACCAGCGGCGAATCCCCGACCGCCTTCAACTACGACGAGTTCCGCCTCTCCAACGTGGCCCGCGAACCGGAATGGATCGAAGCCGAAGACCTCGCGCAGACCAATCAGCTGGTCACCGCGGCGGCGAGCTCGGAAGCGCAGAGCGGCACGGTCGTCGCCTCGGTCTCCTCGCCGCCCCGCGGGGCGACCGTCGCCGGCACGGTGCCACTGACCGGCAACGTCAGCGAGCCCGCTACCGTCACCTACAAGCTCGACGGCGGCGCCGAAGTCTCGCTGGGCGAGGTCCAGACCTCCTTCAGCTCGCAGCTCACCGGCCTCGCCGACGGCAGCCACACGCTCGTCCTCACCGCCGACGCGGGCGCCGGCGGCAGCATCACCCGGACGATCGATTTCACCGTCGACACGGAGGCGCCGACGATCGCGATCAACACCCCCGCGGCGGGGCAGATCTTCGGCGTCGAAGAATCCTTCACGATCAACGTCTCCGCCAGCGACCCCGGCGGGGTGGCGGCGGAAACGATCACGATCGACGGCAAGAAAGTCGAAGACGGGGAAACCGTCGCCCCCGCCGACCTGCCGATCGGCGA
>DAIQOT010000071.1:0-14352 GCA_036787695.1 Solirubrobacterales bacterium
AGCGCCGATCGAGCTCGTAGAGCTGGTCGACGGCCGCCGCGCCGCCCCCGTCGGCGGGCATCGACTCGCCGATCAGCGCCTTCCGCAGCCCCTCGATCTCCGCCAGCCGCACCTCCCGCGCCCCGGTGAGTTCGCACTTTCCCGCGCTATCCGCGGGTTTCTGCGAACTCATTTCGACGGGGCCGCCGCGCCAGACCATGTACCGGGTCTGCTCGACCTCCCAGCGCGGCCAGAGCGCCTGCTCCGCCTCGACCGTCTCGCGCACGCGCCTGCCGTCGGCCTGGTCGACGAAGCCGATCGTCCGGTGGCCGAAGCCCTCGCCGCCGAGCGCGTCGTCGGCGATCGCGACCAGCTGGTCGATGGTCAGCCCGACCTGCTCGATCGCGACCCAGTTCGAGTCCCAGATCAGCGGCGTCGAGGGCGACAGGAAGAGCCGTCCCCAGGGCAGTCGGTGCACCTCGTCGACGACCCGCTCGTCGAGCCCCAGCTCGAAGGCCAGCAACTCGTCACGTTCTCGTGTCTCGCTTCTCGTCGCGTCGTCGTCCATGCAGATAGCCTCCCAATTCGCGCGGCCGCCGGCCGCCCAGCCAAAGTCGCGAGAACCAGAGAATCAGGGAGGGGTCGAGTCGAATGTTCGTAAGTAAGGCCGCCGTCGTCGGTGGAGGCACCATGGGTGGGGAGATCGCCCAGGCGATCGCCGCCGCCGACATCCCGGTCGTCGTCAAGGACATCGACCAGAAATTCGTCGACGCCGCGCTGGAGAAGGCCCGCGCCGTCACTCAGGGCCAGCTGGCCGGACAGGTGAAGAAGGAGCGGATCACCCAGGAGCAGGCCGACGCCCGCGTCGCCGAGGTGATGGGCAACATCACCGGCACGACCAGCTACGCCGAGTTCGCCGACGTCGACTTCGTGATCGAGGCGGTCCCGGAGAAGATGGAGATCAAGCAGGCCGTCTTCCGCGAGATCGACGCCGCCACCCCCGGCCACGCGATCCTCTCCTCGAACACCTCCTCGCTCTCGATCTCCGAGATGGGCGAGGCGACGCTGCGCGCCGACAAGGTCGTCGGCTTCCACTTCTTCTACCCGGCGTCGATCATGCCGCTGGTCGAGGTGATCGTCGGCGAGGACACCTCGCGGGAGACCGCCACCGCCGCCTACAACTTCGCCCAGGCGATCAAGAAGCAGCCGATCGTCTGCGGTGAGGTCCCCGGCTTCGTCGTCAACCGCATCCTGATGGCGACGATGGGGGAGATCTGGCGCGCCCAGGAGGAGAACGGGCTCTCGCTCAAGGCCATCGACCAGGCGATCGCCGACGCGAAAATGGCGCCGATGGGGCCGTTCTTCCTGCAGGACCTGCTCGGCCTCGACACCGTCTTCCACGTCGCCGAGCACCTGAACCACTCCTACGGCGACAGCTTCTACGTCCACGAGGGCCTGCGCGGCCTGGTCGGCGAAGGCAAGCTGGGGATGAAGAGCGGCGGCGAGGGCTTCTTCAAAGACGGCGAGCAGAACATCCCCGGCGACGCCGAGCCCGACGCCCAGGAGCTGATCGACATGTTCGGCGCCCGCGCGCTGATCGAGGCCTGCCTGTTGGTCGAGGAGGGGATCGCCTCGGTCCGCGACATCGACCTCGGGATGATGACCGGCGCCGGCCTCGACCCGCGCAAAGGCCTGCTGCCTCCGTTCTGGAAAGCGGACGTCGAAGGCCTGGACAAGATGCTCGAGAAGATCGAGGCGCTGGAGGAGAAGTACGGCGACCGGTTCGAGCCGCCGATCACCCTCAAGCGCCTCGTCGCCCAGGGCCGCCTCGGAATCACCACCGGCCAGGGCTTCTACGCCTACCCGCAGCCCGACGCCGGCGACCAGCCGGAGAAGGTGAAACTCGAGACCCGCGGCCCGGTCGCGATCGCCTGGCTCGCCAACCTGCCGATGAACGCCGTCCACCCGCAGGTGATCGCCGACCTGAAGACGATCTGGGAGAAAGCCAAGGCCGACGATTCGATCCGGGCGATGGTGATCGCCTCCTCGGTGCCGATCGTCTTCTCCGCCGGCGCCGACATCAAAGCGTTCACGACGATGGACGAGGCGGGCGGCAAAGAGCTGCTCGACACCGCCCACGCGCTGTTCCGCGAGTTCGAAACCGAGGACGTCGCGACGATCGCCGCGGTCAACGCGATCGCCTACGGCGGCGGCTGCGAGATGGCGATGGCCTGCGACTTCCGCCTCGCCGCCGAGGCGGCGGTCTTCGGCCAGCCGGAGATCAAGCTGGGGATCATCCCCGGCTTCGGCGGCACCCAGCGGCTGCCGCGCCTGGTCGGCGAGAACAAAGCGCTGGAGATGAACCTGACCGGCGACGCGATCCTCTCCGAGGAGGCGCTCGACATCGGCCTCGTCAGCCGTGTCGTCCCCGACCACGAGCTGTTCGAGACGGCGCTGATGTGGGCGAACAAGCTGGCCGCCCAGGCGCCGATCGCGCTCGGCCAGGTCAAGAAGGTGTCGAACAAGGGCGACCTCGACGAGGGCATCGAGGCGGAGAAGGGCGGCTTCATCGCCGCCTTCTCGAGCGACGACGCCAAAGAGGGCATCGGCGCCTTCCTCGGCAAGCGCACGCCGAAGTGGAGCGGTAAGTAGGCAGCGAAAAGGGGCGGCGCCCTGGTGAGCGCCGCCCCTTGACCCGCTAGACGCGACCGGCCGCGCGAGGCGACCGGAAGCTCAGAATTTGACCGCCTGCTGTTCGCAGTTCCCGACGATCGTCTCCGCCCGCGCGCCTTCGTATTCGGAGGCGTGAGCGCAGATGTCGACCGCCTCTTGACCGCAGGCGTTGATCGTTTCCGCGCCGACGATGCCGGCCACGGTCGGGTTGATGCACCCCATCGCCGGCGCCGGGTTGCTGTTCGACGCCCCGGTGAAGGCGACCAACGTGACGACGGTCACCAGCGTCACCACGAGAATGCTCGCGGCGACCCAGATCTCCCTCTTGCTGAGTTTGTAGAGCGGCGTCGTCTGCCGCTCGTAATGACCTTCTAGTGGCATGGGCCGACCTTATGTGGCTGCGCTCAAGGGGTCTATCGCCATGCGGGAGAAGTTCGCCCATCGATCTTTAGACACCTGTACGTAGAGGCGCACGGTGCTTGGCGAAAGGGTTACGCCAAGTCCAGATGGGCGCGCTGTGCCATTGCGGAGCCGTTCCGCAGGGTGGCCCGCTTAGAACGAAAGGAAGCATCAATTAAATGGAATGGTTGAGCGAAGGCGCCAATTCATGGCAGCTCACCGCCGCGACGCTCGTCGGCTTGATGAGCATCCCGGGCCTCGTGGTCCTCTACGGCGGCGTAATGCAGAAACGCTGGTCTGTGAACTCGATGATGATGGCGTTCGTCGCCTTCGCGATCGTGCTTATCCTCTGGGTCCTGGTCGGATTCAAAATGGCGTTTGGGTCTCCGGTTCACATCTTCGGGGCTACCAGCGGCTTCTTCGGGAACTTCATCGGGAAGCCAGGAGCGATCCTCAATAGCCACAGCCTGCTGGAACAGGCTCACATCCCAGAGCTCGCGGAAGAAGAATTCCTCTTCCCGATGTCGACGTTGGCGTACTTCCAGATCGTGTTCGCAGCGATCACGCCGATCCTCATGCTCGGCTCGGTCCTCGGCCGGTTCAACTTCAAGGCGTGGATCCCGTTCGTCGCGCTCTGGACGCTGCTCATCTACACGGTCAACGCCTTCATGATCTGGGGCGGCGGCTTCTTCGCCCAGCAGGGCTCGCTGGACTTCTCCGGTGGTTACGTCATCCACCTCGCGGCCGGTGTGTCCGGCTTCGTCGCGGCGGCGGTCATCGGACCGAGGCTGCAGCGTGACCGAGAGGTCGATGCTCCCAACAACCTCGCCATGGTCGCGGTCGGCGCCGGCCTCCTCTGGATGGGCTGGAACGGCTTCAACGGTGGTGACTGGTACAGCGGCGGGGAAATCGCGTCCGCGGCGGTGCTCAACACCAACCTCTGCACCGCGGTCGCCTTCCTCGTCTGGGTCGCCCTCGACTACGCCACGGGCCGCAAGCCGAGCCTGATCGGCAGCGTCAACGGCATGATCGTCGGCCTCGTCGCGATCACCCCGGCGGCCGGTTTCGTCAACGGCTGGGCCGCGATGATCATCGGTGTAATCGCCGCGTCGCTGGTCTACTTCGCGCTCAACTACCTGAGCCGCGTGGCGCCGTTCAGGAATGTCGACGACACCCTCGGCGTCATCTACACCCACGGCTTCGCGGGTGTGGCCGGTGGTCTGTTGACCGGCATCTTCGCCAACAAGCTGATGGCGGGCGAACACGAAGGCCTGATCTCCGGCGGCGGGCTGCACCTCCTCTGGGTGCAGGCATACACCGCGGCCTGGGTGATCGTCTTCTCCGCGATCGGCACCTTCATCCTCCTCAAAATCGTCGGGCTCTTCATCCCGCTGAGAATGAGCGAGGCTGAAATGGAGGTCGGTGACATCGCCGTCCACGGGCACGAGGTGTACCCGTCGGACGTCCCGTCGCTCGGCTACCCAGACGGTGTGACCGCTTCAACTTCGGGGTCTGCGGCCCCGACGGCGGGTACGGCCTGACGCCTACCGCCATGGCAGGTAGGGCTGGCTTGACGCCTACCGCCTGAGCCCGAAACCAATCACGGAGTCGCCTCCCGTCCTCCTCCCGGGGGGCGGCTCCGGATTCGGGCTTCACGTCTCAGCACGTCGAGCATCGTCGCCACGGCGGCGGTGGCGGCGGCGGCCCGGGGGGTCGCGGCGAACACCTTGCGGACCGGGCTCCCGGGAGCCAGCGGCCGCACCACGATGTCCTCGCGGAGGCCGGGCCCGGGAAGGGCGAGCTGGGGGATGAGGGCGACGCCGACGCCGGCCGCGACCAGGCCCTGGACCGTCTGGTAGTCGTCGGACTCGAAGGAGACTCGCGGCTCGAAGCCCGCGGCGATGCAGCTGCGGACGACGTGGCGGGCGCAGGGGCTGTTCGCCGAGGTCTGAACCCACGACTCCTCGCGCAGGTCCTCGAGTCGCGGCGCCTTCTCGCGGGACGCGAGCGGGTGGTCGACGGGGAGGGCGAGGTGGAGCGGATCCTCGAAGAGCTCGAAGCGTCGCAGGCCGGTGGTGAGGCGCTCGCCGACGCCCTCGAATTCGAACAGCAGCGCGAGGTCGAACTCACCCGCGCGCAGGCGCGGCGCGATCTCCTCCGGCTCACCCTCGGCGAGCGAGACCTCGACCCCGGGGTGGGAGCTACGGAAGCCGGCGATCGCCCCCGGCATCAGTGAAGAGCCGGCGGTCGGGAACGAGGCCGTCCGCAGGTGGCCGCCATGACCGGCGACGATCGCCGCGATTTCGTCCTCGGCCGCCTCGAGCTGGGCGAGGATGCCGCCGATGTGGCCGGCGAGCGCGGCCCCGGCGGCGGTCGGGCGGACGCCGCCGCGAGCGCGATCGATCAGCGCCACCCCGGCTTCTCCCTCGAGCGTCTGGATCGCCTGGGAGACCGCCGACTGCGAGTAGTCGAGCGCGTCGGCGGCGGCGGAGAAGGAGCCGTGCGCGACGACCTCTTTGAAGATGTTCAGCCGCTTCACGTCAAGCATAAGTGGAGCTTATCGTAAGTAGCAGTAATTCCAGTTGCGCTGATGCTAGGTCCGTGGCACATTGAAGGAGCACTTAAAGACCCGAACGCTCAGGAGACTTCCCATGGCACTGAAGATCATCGTTTCCTACGACGACAGCGACAACGACCGCGACGCTCTCGCCCTCGGCCGGCTGCTCGCCTTTTCCGGCGCCGAGCTCTCGCTCGCCTACGTCCGTCATTCCTTCGGCGAATCGCTCGACCAGCACGCGGCCGAAGAGCTGCTCGCCCGTGGCGCAGATTCGGTCGGCACCCCCGACATGCCGAAGTACGTCGTCATCAACCCCGCGACCAGCGTCGGCCTCGCCGAAGTCGCCGAGCAGGAGCACGCCGACGTGATCGTCTTCGGCTCCGAGTACCGCACCGCCAACGGCCTGGTGAAGCCGGGCATCTCGGCGCACAAACTGCTGCTCGGTGGCGGCTCGGCGATCGCCGTCGCGCCCTCCGGCCTGCGGTCCAACCCGGCCCTCTCTGTCAACACCGTCGGCGTCATCGACGAGGGTGACCCAGCCGCCCGTTCGACCGCCGACAGCCTCGCCGCGGCACTCGGCGGAACCGTCGCCGAGCACGGCTCGGGCCCGCTCGACTTCCTCGTCGTCGGCTCGCGCAAGGAGGCCCCGGAGGGCAAAGTCGTCCTCAGCGCCGCCAGCGACTACGCGGTCGAGGCGGCGAACTACCCGGTGCTGGTCATCCCGCGCGGCAGCGCGCTGAACTTCGCCGGCGCCCCGGCGGCAGCCGCCACCAACTCGGCGCCGACCGCTTAGTCCCGCTGCACCACCAGGATCACAGCCGCGACCGAGGGGTCGCGGCTGTCGATCCGCTCCTGCGCCTTCTCCGGCGACACCGTTTCGGTTTCGTGGCCGGAGACGATGTCCGCCAGCGTCTGCACCGGCGAGTCGGAGCGGATGATCAGGGTCGCCGGCCCGCGCTCGCTGCGCCGACCGTCGGTGGCCGCCTCGAGCACCGACTCGGTGACGTCGGTGGCGGAGCGCCCGGCGTTCGCCCAGCCTTGGCTGAAGGCGAGATCTTGGATCGAGAGCTCCGGACCCTCGAGGATCCGCAGCCGGGCGTCCTCGTCGTTGCGGGTCCATTTGCGGTCGCCGAGGAGGATCGGGCGATCCGAGAGCCAGGGATCGAGGACGGTCCGGCCCAGCTCCTCCGCGGTGAGGTTGAAGGAACGCGCGTGGCGCCTGCCGGTCGCTACTTCGATGTGGAAGGGCATCGTCGGGCGAAACTAGCGCGTTTCGGCGACGGCGGGTCGACGCGGCGGGGTTGACATGATGCGCGCCATGCCACCCCAACGCCCCGATGCCGTGGTCTTCGACAACGACGGCCTGCTGCTGGATACCGAGTCGGTCTGGACCCGCGCCGAGGAGGACATCTTCGAGCGCCACGGGTTCGAGTTCACCTCGACCCACAAGGTCGAGCTGATCGGCAAATCCGGCGCGATGGCCTCGAAGCTGCTCGAAGGCTGGTTGGAGCAACCGGGCCAGGGCGTCGCGCTGATGGCCGAGCTCGACGAGCTGGTCGTCGCCGAGCTCGAGCACGGGGTGGAGGCGATGGTCGGCGCCCGCGACCTGCTCGAACGGCTGAAAGCCCAAGGCACCCCGATCGGCCTCGTCTCCAACTCGCCGCTGATCTTCGTGCGTCGCTCGCTCGAGATCGTCGGCTTCGAATCGATCTTCGACATCGTCGTCAGCGCCCACGAAGTCGCCGAGCCGAAGCCGGCGCCCGATCCTTACCTGGAGGCCTGCAAGCGCCTCGGGGTCGAGCCGGGCCCGAACGTGATCGCCCTCGAGGATTCCCCGACGGGCGTGGCCGCGGCCCGCGCCGCCGGCCTGACGGTGATCGGCGTCCCCTCGGTCGAGGGCGTCGAGCTTCTCGAAGCCCACCACATCGCCGCGAACCTCCTGGACGAAGTCGTTCTTGGCCTTACCCTCGTAGGCTAACCCTCAAGTCGAGGGTTACTCAGCGTCGGATCCCGGCGAGGTTTTCTCCGCTTTTGCAGCGATTTTCCGACGTAGGGTGCCGATTTCACGGTTCAGGTCGTCGATCTGCTCCTCGGCGTCCTCGAGTCGCTGCGAAAGCGAGCGCACCCGGCGCTCGAGGCGCTCGACATCGCCCGCCGAGGGGAGATTGAGGGCGCCGAAGGCCGCCTGCTGGGCCTCAAGGGCCCGATCGCGGGCGCCGAAGGCGGCTTGCAGGGCGCTGTGGAGGGTGGGACTGTCGATCAGTGCCTGGGCGATCTCGCCGATCGCCTGCTCGGAGCGGGCCCGGATGCCATCTCCGTCCGCCATCTGATCGCCGTTCTCGCCGTAATCATCAGGGGTCAAGGTCAATCCAATCTTTTCAATTCGTTGACGCCAGCTTAACGAGCACATCCGGAACACATGGGAATCTCCCGCTCGCCGTATGAGGTCGACCATCGTTATTAAGTCCATATTGGGGGCGCCGCTCGGCGTTGCCCGCGACCGGTGTTCTCAGTACGGTGACGGACCAGATCCGCTGGGAGGGGCCGATCGCTGCGGCGATCGTCCAAAGCGGGACTAAATGAGGCGCATGAAGAGCAAGCTCGCACTGATCCTGGCGCTGGCCGCCTTCCTTTCGCTGGCCGCTATCGCCAGTGCCGGAACCGGCAGCGCCGGCGCCGCGCTCCCGCTCGCCTCGGTGACCGAAACCCTGTTGCCCGGGCTGGTCGGCAGCAGCTCCTCGACCGAAACCCCGTCGTCGACCACCACCACGACGCCTTCGACGACGACGACCACCCCGTCGAACACGACGACGCCAACGGTGCCGCAGTGCGCCGACGGCGTCGACAACGACGGCGATGGGCTGATCGACATGGAAGACCCGGACTGCTCCTCGCCGACCGACAACACCGAGGGCCCGGAAGTCTCAACCTCACCCTCGACCCCGGCGACCGCGACGACGCCCTCACCCTCGACCACCACTTCAGGGACGAGCGAAGGCGAAGAAATTTCCGGCGCGACCGAAAAGCCGGAGACGACGACGAAGCACAAGGACTTCAGTCGCGGCGAATCTCTGGAAGAGGAAGTCCAACCGGAAATCCGCGGCGGCGTCGCCCACGGCGAAACGCTCGGCGACGACAGCGGCGGCGGCAAGAGCGGCGGCGCCGTCAAGGCCCCGACCGCGACCGGCGGCGGCACCCAGCCGCTCCCTGAAAACGGCGACGGCGGCGCCCAGTTCGAACTGGGCGGCGCGCCGAACCTGCTGAACCCGACGACGACGATCGCGCCCTTCGGCCCGGCCCCGATCGGCGTCCCGAACTTCGTCATCAACTCGTTCGAGATCCCGCCCTTCCTGCTGCCGATCTACCAGGCCTGCGGAACCGAATACGGCATCCCCTGGGAGGTGCTCGCGGCGATCAACAAAATCGAGACCGACTTCGGCAAGAACCTGAACGTCTCCAGCGCCGGCGCGGTCGGCTGGATGCAGTTCCTCCCGTCGAGCTGGGAAATGTACGGGCTCGACGCCAACGGGGACGGGCGTA
The DNA here is from genome assembly GCA_036787695.1 of Solirubrobacterales bacterium. Classification (GTDB taxonomy): domain Bacteria; phylum Actinomycetota; class Thermoleophilia; order Solirubrobacterales; family 70-9; genus VAYN01. The sequence continues at coordinate 9,149 of DAIQOT010000071.1, forward strand.
AGGACCCGTACAACCCGGTCGACGCGATCTGCGCCGCCGCCCACTACCTCAAGGTCGCGGGCGGCCAGAAGGATCTGTACGGCGCGATCCTCGCCTACAACCACGCCGACTGGTACGCGCAGGAGGTCCTCACCTACGCCCGCGCCTACGGCCGCATCCCCTCGACCCTGGTCGGCTCGCTGACCGGCCTCACCGAGGGCGCCCACTTCCCGGTCGCCGCGAGCTCGCGGTACTCCGACGAACTCGCCGCCCGCGAGGCGCTGAAGAACTCGAACACCGACACGCGGATCAGCGGCAACGCGGCCGAAGTCATCTCCTCCTCGCCGACCCGGCGCGGCATCAACATCTTCGCCAAGAAGGGCTCACCGGTCGTCGCGGTCAACGACGGGGTCGTGCGCAAGATGGGCAAGTCGGCCAAGCTCGGCAACTTCATCGTCCTCGAAGACACCTACGGCAACCGCTACACCTACGCCGGCCTCGGCAAGCTGGTCCGCAACGGCCGGACCGTGGTCACCACCGACGGCAAGGAAAAGGCGGTGCCGGTCGAAAGCCAGGAACTGCGGCCGCGGCTGCGGGCGCTGCCGAAGCGCGCCGGCGCCGACGTGCCGAAGAAGCAGAAGGTCGAAGCGAAGGCCGACGAACTGCTCGAAAAGGCGTCGGGCAACGGGGCGATCCGGGTCGGCTCGAAGGTCATCGCGGGCACCGTCCTCTCGCACGTCGCCAAGGGCGACGAAGGGATCGACCCGCACATCAACTTCTCGATCCGCCCGGCCGGCAAAGGCGCTCCGCGGATCGACCCGAAGCCGATCCTCGACGGCTGGAAGCTGCTCGAAGCGACGGCGATCTACCGCGCCAAGGGCAAAAACCCGTTCAACGAGAAGCTGAGCGGGGCGGGCGTCCTGCTGCTCTCTAAGGAAGCGCTCCAGCAGCGGGTCCTCGGCGACGAAGGCCTCGACATCTACCAGTGCGGTCGCGAAGACATCGAACAGGGCAAGATCGACCGCCGCGTCCTCGCGGTGCTCGAGTACCTGCGGACCAAAGGCTTCACGTTGCGGATCAGCGCGCTGGAGTGTGGCCACGGCTACCTGACCGACAACGGCTCGGTCTCCGAGCACTCGACCGGCGACGCTGTCGACATCGCCGAAATCAACGGCGTCCCGGTCACCGGCAACCAGGGCCCGGGCACGCTGGTCGACGAACTGATCAAAGACGTCCTCCAGCTGCAGGGCACGATGCACCCGCACCAGGTGATCTCGCTCGAGGACCTGCCCGGCGAAACGAGCTTCGCTGAAGCGTCGCACTACGACCACGTCCACATCGGCTACCGGCCGATCGGCGAGGAGGCGGCGGCCGAATCGCAGTTCGCCGAAGCGCTGCTGAAACCGAACCAGTGGGAACACCTGATCCAGCGCCTCGGGCAGATCGAAAACCCGACGGTGCCGATCAAGCCGTCGAAGTACTCGCTGCCCGACCACCCGAAGGTGGCAAAGGGTCTCGAAGGGGTCCTCGGCGGCGGCGCCCACCCGCGCGGCGAAGACTAGGCACCGTCGGCGGGGTCGGCGTTGGCCCGCCAGAATCCATCGTCCTGACTCCTTTCTTCGGATTCGCGCAGTTCGACTTCGCCGGCAGCCTGCCGCTCGCCGACGGTCGCTATCTGGCGCGTCGCGAGGGTGAGGAGGGCGAGAGCGTGTTGGTAGTCGAGACGATCGCCGCGGCGCCGCGCCCGAGCCGACGCCGACGCAGGCCTCGCGACGCCGAAGCCGCCGACCCTCCGGCCGAGGTGCCGTTGGCGCGGGCGACCGCGATCCGCGCCTTCGCGCCCTTCGAGCGCGAGCAGGAGGCGGCCGCCTGGCTCGTCGCGGCGACCGCCGAGGAGGCCGGGGTCGACGCCGTCGTCGACGCCGGGATCGCGCTCGTCAACGATGCCCTCCACGCGCAGGCGATCGCCGCCGCCGAACATCAGACCCACGCGGTGGTGCCGGAGCGCGCGGTCGCGGTGCGGATCGGGTGGGGGAGTGGCGAGGAGACCGCGGCCGGCGCTTTCAGCGAGGCGCGCGAGGTCGACGTCACCGTCGGGGCATCGCGTCGGCGCCGGCGGACCGAGGACATGCGCCCGCAGGAACGCGTCGCGGCGCTGCTGCGCGGGCGCGAACGCGCCGCCCTTTGCGAGGTCCTGCTTCTGCGTGCGCGCTCCGACGTCGACGCGGGCCGCACGCGGGAGGCGGCGCTGCAGCTCCAAGTCGCGATCGACGCCCTCCTGGCCGAGCTCACCGGCGCTTTCGACGACGACGGCCACCGCGAGGACATCGAGTCCCTCGAAGGCCGCCGCGAGGCGGTCGAAGCCGCCGCCGAGCTGGCCCTCTCCGACGATCTGGACCCGGAGTCCAAGACCGCGGTCCGCGAGTCCCTCGAAATCGCCGAGCGAGTGCTACGCAGGCGCCGCGTGCTGGATAGCTAACCCTCAAGTCGAGGGTTGGACTACGCTCTGTAATTGGCTCTATGGAGCCGTCTAGGCCACGCTCAGCGCGCCCGCCAGGTCGAGTTCGCAGAAACCCGCGCTATCCGCGGGAAAGTGCGAACGCGGCGGCGGTGGCGGCGATGGAGGCGCGGTCGGCGAGGGGATCGTCGGCCAAGGAGTCGGAGTCGGGGGCGTCGGTGACGATCAGGACGGCGGCGATCGCCACGCCCAGGTCCTTGGCGGTGGCGAAGAGGGCCGCGGTCTGCATGTCCGCCACGCCACCGTCGACGGTGGCGTGGCCGGGGGAGGGATGGAGGACGTCGAGGCTCGCGACCCGTCCCGCCTTCGCCTCGTCGCCGAGGGCCGACAGGAGCCGGCCGGCCAGCGCCTCGTCGGGGAACGCGGGCGACCCGGCGCCGCGGCCGTCGACCGACCACGGTCGCGCCTCTCCCACCCAGACCAGGTCGCCCGGCCGCAGCGCCCGGTCGATCGCCGCGCAGGTCCCGACCCGGACCGCACTCCGCACCCCCAGGTCGGCCAGGTCGCTCAGCACCAGAGCGGCGCTCGGGCCGCCCATCCCGGTCGCCTGCACGGTCAGGCCGCGTCCCTCGGGGGTCGTCCCCGAATAGCCCCAGAGCCCGCGCGCGTGGTTGGACATTTTCGGCCCCTCGGTCAGCACCTGGGCGAGCGCCATCGCCCGTCCCGGGTCGCCGACCAGGATCGCCTCGGGGTGGATCTCCGCCGTCGGTCTGAGTCGTCTAGGCACGGGGCGCGACCATAAACGCCCCGTCTCGGACTAGCCTGATCCCACGTGGCGGACGAACGCATCAGCCTCAGCGAGGCGGCGCGGCGTTCGGGGGTCTCCCAATCGACCCTCAAGCGCTGGGCCGAGGAAAAGATCATCCCGGTCCGCAAGGGGGCCTGGACGCCGGCCGCGGCGGCCCAGGCGCGGGTCGTCGCCCGCATGCGCGACCGTGGCTACTCGCTCGAGGACCTGAAGGAGGCCGGGCGCGAGGGGCGGCTCGCCTTCGCCTTCGCCGAGGACCTCTTCGTCGAAGCGGAGGGCGAGCTGACGGTCGAGGCGATCGCCCGCGAGACCGGCATGGAGGCCGAGCTGATCGAGCGGATCCTGACGATGATGGGGACGCCGGGAGTCGGCCAGGCGAACCTCACGCCCGCCGACGCGATGGCGCTGCGGATCTGCGGCGAGGTGCTCGAAGCGGGCTTCCCGCTGGTCGCCTTCCTGCAGTTGGTCCGCGTCTACGTGCAGAGTCTGCGCCGGATCGCCGAGGCCGAGGTTCGCCTCTTCCATCTCTACGTCCACGAACCGCTGATCCGCGACGGCGTCCCCGAGCTGCCGATGGCCGAGGCGATGGGCAACCTCGCCGCCGAAATCATGCCGTTGGCGGCGCCGCTCACCGAGTACCTCCACAACCGCTACCTCCGCTACTACATCGAGCAGGACGTGGTCGGTCATATGGAGATGACCGGCGAGCAGACGACGGCCGAAATCGAGCTCGGCCAGATCCCGGTGACGCTCTGCTTCATCGACCTCACCGGCTTCACCGCGTTCACCGAGGAGGAGGGCGACATCGAGGCCCTCGACGTGGTCGAGAACTTCGTCGAGACGGTCGAGGCGACGCTGCCGCGCGACGCGACGATCGTGAAGACGATCGGCGACGAGGTGATGGTGGTCTCGCCCGACCCGGCTTCGCTGACGGAGTGGGCGGTCGCCTTCCTCGGTCGCTTCGACCGCCGGCCGCAGCCCCGGGTCGGGATCCACAGCGGCGACGCCGTCTACCGCGACGGCGACTACTTCGGCAACAGCGTCAACCTCGCCCACCGGATCGTCAACCGGGCCCTGGCGGGGGAGGTGCTGGTCACCGACCGCGTCGCCGCGAGCCTGGAAACGCGGCCGAAGCTGCGGCTCGAGGCGATCGGCGAGGTCTCGCTGAAAGGCTTCCCGGTGCCGACCGCGCTCTTCGCCGTCCGCTCGGCCGATGTCGGCTGATCTCCTGGCCCGGGTCGAGGCGGGTGGGCTGATCGACCCGCCCGCACCCGTCGTCGCGCTCCTCTCGGGTGGTCGTGACTCGGTCTGCATGCTCGACCTCGCGGTGCGGGCGCGCGGGGCGGAGGCGGTTACGGCGCTCCACGTCGATTACGGCCTGCGCCCCGAGTCCCACGACGACGCGGACTTCTGCGTCTCTATATGCGGGGGGCTCGGGGTCGAGATCGTGGTCGAGCGCCCGGTCCGTCCCGACACCAGCGGCAACCTCCAGGCCTGGGCGCGCGACTTCCGTTACGCGACGGCGGCGCGGCTCGCCGAAGCGCGCGACGGGGCGATCGTCACCGGCCACACCGCCGACGATCAGGTCGAGACGATCCTCTACCGGCTCGCCTCCTCGCCCAGCCGGCGCGCGCTGCTGGGGATGAAGGAGCGCGACGGCAGGCTCGCCCGGCCGCTCCTCGGCACGACCCGCGCCGAGGTCACCGCCTACGACGAGTGGCGCGGGCTCGCCTGGCGCGAGGACTCGACCAACGACGAAGAGGGCTACGCGCGCAACCGCGTCCGCCACGGCCTGCTGCCGGAGTTGGCGGCGATCCACCCGGCCGCCGCCGCCAACGTCCTGCGGACCGCGGCGCTGCTGCGCGACGAGGCCGAGATCCTCGACGGGCTCGTCGCCGCCGAGCTCGACGGCTCCGGCGGGGCGCCGGTGAGGTCGAGGATGGTCGGCGCCAGATCGAC
>DAIQOT010000071.1:14362-16167 GCA_036787695.1 Solirubrobacterales bacterium
GGGCGGATCTCCCAGGCCCGCTTCGCGGCGCTGGCGCCGGCGCTGCGGCGTCTCGTCCTCCAGCGCCTCGCCGACGCCGCCGCCGGTCGGCCGGTGCCCGGCGCGGCCCGCTTCGCCGGCCAGGTCGCGGGGCTGACCCGCGGCGGCTCGCGGCTCGACCTGGGCGACCACGTCCGCGCCGTCCTCGAGGGCGGCGTCCTGCGCGCCGAGCGCGACGTCTGAGCGGACACGACCCCTGACCGGTGGCCCCATCTAGACTCCGGCCAGTGGACGACCCGGCGATCGGCGAGACCCTCGTCTCCAGCGAGGAACTCCAGAGGCGGATCGCCGAGCTCGGCGCCGCGATCACGCGCGACTACGAGGGCAAAGACCTGATCCTGGTCGGCGTGCTGAAGGGCGCGGTCCTCTTCCTCGCCGACCTGATGCGCAGCATCGACATCCCCTGTGAGATCGACTTCATGGCGGTCTCAAGCTATGGCTCGCAGACCGACTCCTCCGGCGTCGTCCGCATCCTCAAGGACCTCGACGCGCCGATCCAGGACCGCGACGTGCTGATCGTCGAGGACATCATCGACTCCGGCCTCACCCTCCAGTATCTGATGCGGAACCTCGGCGCCCGCGACCCCGCCTCGCTCGAGGTCTGCGCGCTGCTGACCAAGCCGGAGCGGCTGCGGGTCGACCTTCCGGCCAAGTACGTGGGCTTCGAGATCCCAAATGAGTTCGCCGTCGGATACGGTCTCGACCACGCACAGAGGTACCGCAACCTTGATTACGTGGCGGCGTTGGTTCAGTAAGCGGCGAAACCGCCCTGGTACGCTCATTTTTCTCCCTTGAGACGGTTCTTCAAAAGCGCGGCATTTCCGATCCTGCTGGTGGTCATCCTGGCCTTCATCGCCCAGCGCGTGATCACCAACGACCCGGGGACGGAAGCGCCCTCCTACACGCAGTTGGTGAGCCCCACCAGCGGGTTGATCGCCAAAGGCAAAGTCGAATCGGTCACGATCAATAACAAGGACCTCTCGCTCGACGTCAAGGAGAAAAACGGCGAAAGCTTCTCGACCGGCTACCCGGCGAACACCGAGCAGTCGCTGATCAACCTGCTCGACGAAAACGAAGTCGACACGACCGTCCACGGCACCGGCAGCTCGAGCATCCTCTCGCTGCTCACCTACATCCTTCCCTTCGTCCTCTTCTTCGGCTTCTGGATCTTCCTGATGAACCAGATGCAGGGCGGCGGCTCGCGGGTCATGAACTTCGGCAAATCGAAAGCCAAACGGATGTCGGTGGACGCGCCCAAGATCACCTTCCGCGACGTGGCGGGGGTCGACGAGGCGGTGCAGGAGCTCGAGGAGATCAAGGAATTCCTCGAGAACCCGAAGAAGTTCCAGGCGCTCGGCGCGCGGATCCCGAAGGGCGTGCTGCTCTACGGGCCTCCCGGAACCGGTAAGACCCTGCTCGCCCGTGCCGTCGCCGGCGAGGCGGGGGTGCCCTTCTTCTCGATCTCCGGCTCGGACTTCGTCGAGATGTTCGTCGGCGTCGGCGCCAGCCGCGTCCGCGACCTCTTCGAGCAGGCCAAACAAAACTCGCCCTGCATCATCTTCATGGACGAGATCGACGCCGTCGGTCGCCACCGCGGCGCCGGCATGGGCGGCGGTCACGACGAGCGCGAGCAGACGCTGAATCAGCTGCTGGTCGAGATGGACGGCTTCGAAGGCAAGGACAACATCATCTTGATCGCCGCCACGAACCGGCCCGACGTGCTCGACCCGGCGCTGCTGCGGCCCGGCCGCTTCGATCGCCAGGTC
>DAIQOT010000262.1:0-5145 GCA_036787695.1 Solirubrobacterales bacterium
CGGTCCGCGCCGCGTCGGGCAGCCGCGGCAGGTAAGCCGGATCGTGGGAGAAGTCGGAGGCCATCTCCCGCACCAGCCCCGCCCCGCCCGCGAGCGCCCGCCGGAACCCGGCGATGTAGGCGGGGCCGAGCCCTTCCTTCTCGCGCCGGTGCAGGACCGCGACGTCGGGGTGGCGTTCGGCGAGACGGTCGGCGCGCTCGCCGGTGCCGTCGGGCGAGCCGTCGTCGACGATCAGGATCCGCGCGTCGGCGGGCAGGTTGGCGCGCACCGCGGCGACGAACGGTTCGATGTTCTCGGCCTCGTTGTAGGTCGGCAGCACCAACCACGCGGGGCCTCTGTTCGGCTCTGTCATCGCAATCGATCGTATTCCTGGGGGATTAATCCCGGAATAAAGCGAACTAAGCGTGAGATTGGAAACTCAGGTCGTTAATTTCTCAGACGTGACCAACGGAGACATCGCTGCCGCGCTGGAGGAACTCGGGGTCCTGTACGAGCTTGACGGCGCGGTCCGCTACCGCGTCCTCGCCTACTCGACCGCCGCCAAGGCGATCCGCGAAAGCCCGGTCTCGGTCGAGGAGCTGGCGCGGGCCGGGCGCGCGACCGAGATCCCCGGCGTCGGCAAGACGCTCGCCGAAAAGATCGACGCCCTGCTCGACACCGGCGAAATCCCCGCCGCGGCGAAGCTGAAAGCGAAATTCCCGGCGACCCTGGTCGAGGTGACGCGTGTCCCCGGGATCGGGCCGAAAACCGCTCGCCTGCTCTGGGAGGAGCTGCAGATCGCCACGCTCGAGGACCTCAAGAAAGCCGCGGAAGAAGAGAAGATCCGCGACGTCAAAGGCCTCGGGCCGAAAGCCGAGGTGAACGTGCTGGCCTCGCTCGAGCGCGTCGGCCAGCCGGGGGAGGGGTCGGGACGCCTCCTGCTCTCGACCGTGCGGCCGATCGCCGAGGAGCTCGCCGCCGCCCTTCGCGAGCACCCGGGGGCGCACCGGGTCGAGGTCGCGGGCTCGGTCCGCCGCTGGGCCGACACCAACAAGGACATCGACATCATCGCCACCGCCGAGGAGCCGAAGGAGCTGGCCGAATTCCTCGCCGGCCACGCGCTGGTCGCCGCCGCCGGGAAACCGAGCGACAAAGGCCTCCGCGCGCAGACCCACAACGGCATCTCGGTCGACCTGCGGATCGTCCCGCCCGCCGCCTTCGGCAACCTGCTCCAGCACTTCACCGGCTCCCAGGCCCACAACATCCAGCTCCGCGAGGACGCGGTGAGGCGGGGATTCTCGGTCTCCGAGCACGGGATTACCGACGCCGAGACCGACGAGGTGACCACCTGCGAGACCGAGCACGAGGTCTACAAGCACCTCGGCTACGAGTTCATCGAGCCGGAGCTGCGCGAGGGCCGCGGCGAGCTGAAGGCGGCGCGCGAGGGAAAGCTGCCGCAGCTGGTCGAGCTCGGCGACGTGCGCGGCGACCTCCACGCCCACACGACGCTGTCGGACGGGCGCAACTCGCTCGACGAGATGGCGGCGGCGGGGCGCGAGCGCGGCTACGCCTACATGGCGATCACCGACCACTCGGCCAGCCACGGCTTCGGCGACGACGTCCAGCCGGACCGGCTGCGCCAGCGGATCGAGGAAGTCGCGGCGTGGAACGCGGAGCACGGCAGTCGCCGCTTCCGCCTCCTGGTCGGCTCGGAGATCAACGTCGGCCTCGACGGCACGCTCGACTATCCCGAGGACCTCGTCGCCGAACTCGACTGGGTGATGGCCAGCGTCCACACCTCCTTCAACGTGTCCGAAAAGGACATGACCGCGCGCGTCGTCACCGCGATCGAAGACCCGAACGTCGACTGCATCGGCCACCTCACCGGCCGCCTGATCGGCAAACGCGAGCCCTACGGGATCGACGTCGAGGCTGTCGCCGAGGCGGCCGCCCGCACCGGCACGATGATCGAGATCAACGGCAATCCCAACCGTCGCGACCTCAACGACCGCCACGCCCGCCTCGCCGCCGACGCCGGCGTCCGCATCGTCCTCAACACCGACGCCCACGGCGTCGACACCCTCGCCAACATGACCTACGCCGTCGCCACCGCCCGCCGAGCCTGGCTGACCAAGGCCGACGTCGCCAACACCCGCACCTGGTCGGAGTTCAAAAAGCTCCTGAAGGGCTGAGCGTCTGCATTTACCCCTCCCTGACGTGGGGTAAATGCAGACGGTGCCCCGGGTCTCACTGCCAGAGCCGGACGGCCAACAAAGGAACCGACCCGTGAATCGCGGTGATGAGCCACGTGGCAGCGAGGGCGAGGACCAAGATGAAGGCGGCCGCGGATTTCAGGTTGCGACGAAGGCGGCGGTCACGGCGCTCTCTGAGCGTCTCGCGTTCGTGCTCCAATTCAAATTCGTGAGGGTTGCTGAGCTGAGATAAGCGGGTCATCCGCCCTCATCCTCGGGTCGGCTCACGGTTCTTCAAGAACTCGCGCCCCGCATCGGTTATCTCCCAGATCCCTCGTCCGGAGGAACTCAGCAGGCCTTGCTCTTTCATCCGAAGGCGCGCGAAGCGAGCGCGGTTCTTCCAACGGGTCTCGCCGGTGTTCAACCGTTCGGTGTCCGCGGCCTTCAGCTGGTCCGCGATCTCTTCGCCGAGGATTTCGATGACGTCTCCAGCGGGCGCCGCCCCGCCAGCCTGAACCAGGATGTTGAGAATCGGGACCCAGTAGTCCCGCTCTGGCAAGAGTGACCCGGGGGCGATGGGCGCAGACTTTCGGTCTCGTTTGCGATTCCGACCTCTCGACGGGTGCGTGTCCATCTGATCGAGGAGCCGGTTGATGACTATTTCGGGGCTGTCGCCGAATGATTCGGCAAAGGCAAAGAGACGGCGATAAGTCTCGTCCGATATCTCAATGCTGATCATCGAGAAGAACCTTAGCAGCTCAAGCACTCATTCACTCGAAACATGAGTCAATGAGTGACGAAGGCGGTGAGTTTCGTTACAGCACGTGGATGCGGTCGCTGCGGAGGCCGGGGGTGCGGACGAGCTCGATCGGTTTTAGCGCGCTGCCGGGGACGACGAAGAAGCGGACGCCGTCGCGCTCCTCGATCGCCTGGACGGCCGCCTCGCGGGTGTGCCAGGAGAGGCTGACGATGAGGGCGTAGCCGGTGCCGATGATCGCGACGCCGGGGAAGAAGAGGCCGAGGCCGCCGGCGATGATCGCGGTGAGGGCGATCGGCCAGAGGCGCTCGATCGAGATCCGGGCGGGGGACTCGGAGGGGAGGGAGGTGGCGGTTTTCGCCCGGGTGAGGGGGGCGCGGACGTCCTCGCGGGCGCGCTCGGGCCGCCCTAGCCAGAAGCCGAGGATCAGCGAAATCGCCCACCAGGCGAGGGCGACGATGACGGTCGTCGCGCTCGGTTCGCCGCCGACCGAGACCGCGCTGATCGCCCCGAGGATGGTCGCCTCGGCGGCGGTGACGACGACGGTGAAACGCAGCAAGTCCGTGTAAGGCACCGGGTTACTCTGCCAGCCAGGCCAGCATCTCGAGCCAGCCCGCCGGGTCCTCGACGGTGACGTCGGCTTCCTCGGCGATCTCCGGCGGGCCCTCGGCAGAGAGCACCCCGACGCGGACCGCGGCGACCAGCTCGCCGGCCTCGCGCAGCTCGCCGAGGCGGCGGAAGGCGTCGACGTCGGTGCGGTCGTCGCCCGCGTAGACGGCCCGGTCGAGGCCCTCGCCCGCCAGCAGCGAGGCGACCGCGGCGTCCTTGCCGCCGCCGCCGACCGGCCGCAGCTCGAGCACCTTGCGGCCCCAGCGCGGTTCGAGCCCGGCGCGCCCGGCGTCGACGGCGATCACCCGCGCCGCCGCCTCGGCCGCCGCCTCGTCGGCGACGCCGCGCCAGTGGATCGCCTGGATCGGGCCCTTGTCCTCGATCCGCAGCCCGGCTGCGTCGAGGCGCCCCGCCTCGACCGTGGCGACGAACTCGGCGGCATCGCTTTCGCGCCCGGCCAGGGACGGGTCGGGGCTCACCTCGCGGTCGCCGGGCATCATCAGCTCGAGCCCGTGATTGCCCGCGTAGGCGATCGTGTCGAGGCCGATCAGCGCCCGCACGTCGGCGGTCCGGCGCCCCGATATCGCGCCGACCAGCGCGTAGCGCTCGGTCAGTCGGACCAGCAGCTCGCGCGCGCCGGCCGGCAGCGACGCGTCCTCGGTGTGCTCGACGATCGGCGCCAGCGTGCCGTCGAAGTCGGTGAGGATCGCCGTCCGCCCGGGCTCGGCACGGAGCGGCTCGAGCAGCACCTGCCAGGCCGCCCGGGTGGTCTCGGATTTGCCCGCCACGGCACTTAGTATCGCCGCATGCCGGATCCAACCGTAGCGGCCCGCCGAAACGAGCTGCTGCGATTGGCGGCGATCGGCACCGCGGCGGGCGCCTTCAGCGGCCTCTTCGGGGTCGGCGGCGGCACCGTCATCGTCCCCCTGCTGATCTTCTGGTTCGGCTACGGCGAGCGCCTCGCCACCGGCACCAGCCTCGCCGCGATCGTCATCGTCGGCAGCCTCGGTGCGATCGCCCAGGGCGGCATCTACGGCAACGTCCACGTGGTGACGGGACTGCTGCTGGCGATCCCGGCCGTCATCGGCGTCGTCGGCGGCACCGCGGTCCAACAGCGGATCCCCCAGCAAGCCGTCTCCTACCTGTTCGCCCTGCTGCTGGTCGCGGTGGCGGTGGACCTGATCCTCAAGTGACCACGACCGCACGCAAAGACCGATGAGCGACGTCCTCGCCGTGCTCGTCTGCCTCGCGGGGGGCCTGGCCGGCGGCCTCGTCGGCGTCGGCGGCGGGATCCTCTTCGTCCCCGCCCTGACCGTCTTCATCGGCCTCGGCCAGGTCGAAGGCGAGGCGACCTCGCTGCTGATGATCGTGATCGTCGCCCTCGTCGGCACCTACCGCCAGCGCGGCTACGGCAACGTGCGGATGAGGGAGGCCCTGATCATCGGCGCCCTCTCGCCGCTCGGCGTGCTCGCCGGCGTCGCCGCCTCGAACCTCCTCCCACAGCGCGCCCTGCAACTCGCCTTCGCCGCCCTCGCCCTGTTTATGGCTGCCCATCTTGTCCGCCGAGCTCGCGCAGCCTGAGCGCCGGCCGGCAGGGTGCTCGGCAAC
>DAIQOT010000263.1:0-5141 GCA_036787695.1 Solirubrobacterales bacterium
ACCATCGCCGCGCTCGCCGAGGACGCGATCCGCGTCGAGGAAGCCGGCCTCTCGGTCCCCAAGCGCGCGCCCGACGACGACGGCCCCTACCCCGATGAGCTCTTCGACCAGCTCGACGCCGACCCCGCCCTCCGCGACGCCTGGGAGCGCCTCACCCCCGGCCGCCGGCGCGGCTGGCTACTGCACTTCAACGGCGCCAAGCAGTCCAAGACCCGCGTCGCCCGCATCGAGCGCGCCACCCCGCGGATCCTCGAAGGCTTCGGGATGCACGACTGACGCTCGCGGCCCCTTGGCCTCTAGGCCGATGATCCTTCGACGAATCCTCACGACCCTCGTCCCCGTCCTCATCAGCGGGCTCCTGCTGGCGGCCTGCGCGACCGCCGACGCGCCGGACCTCGGCGCGGCCCGCGGCTTCCGCGCTTTCCCCGTCTACTACGCCGGCGATTCGGTGGCCGGCCTGCCGCTCGAAGAGGTGCTCGGCGATCCGAGCAAGGTCGAGCGGCGGCGCGACCTCACCTGGTACTTCATCTACGGCAGCTGTCAGTGCCCACCGGCCGAAGGCGGCTGCCCCTATCCGCTCCAGATCCACGACTACAGCACCTGTAAGCGCTGGGCGGGGCTCTTCGGTCAGCAGGGGCGGCTGGTCGACTTCCGCGGCGCGAAGGCGATCAGGAGCAGGGAAGAACAGCGGATCCAGCTGGAAATCTTCACCGGGCGCACCACGGTCACGATCTCCGGCGAGGACGCCAAGGTGATCGACGCCGCCGCCCGCGCCCTGCGCACCGTCCGGCAGGGTCGTCCGTCGCCGCTGCCCCCACCCGTGCCGGGGTCGCTCGAGGGCGAACTTCCGTGCCAGGCGAGGCCCGCCGGCTCGTTGTAGTTCCCCACCACGCCGTCCCCGGCCGGGCGCCCCGTCCGCAAAGGCGGCCCCTAGTTTCGGAGTGTGACCCTCGCCACTCCCGAGCGTCCCCGGCTCGAGGGTCGGTGGGTGCCATCGCCGGCGAAGGCTGCCGCCGCGGCCTACGTCAGCGCGATCTTCATGACCGGGGTCGACATGCAGATCGTCAACGTCGCGTTGCCGACCCTGTCGCGGGAGTTCTCGGCGCCGCTGTCGGACGTGCAGTGGACCGTGATCTCGTATCTGCTCGCCCTCGCGGTGGTGATCCCGGCCTCGGGCTGGATCGGCGACCGGGTCGGGACCAAGCGCACGTTCCTCTACGCGCTCGCGCTCTTCACCTTCGCCTCGGCGCTCTGCGGCGTCGCCCAGAGCCTCCCCGAGCTGGTCGCCGCGCGGGCGCTGCAGGGCGTCGGCGGCGGGCTGTTGACGACGACCGGCACCGCGATGCTCTACCGCTCCTACCCGCCCGAGCGGCGGGCGAAGATGGCGCGCACCCTGATCCTGCCGGTGCTGATCGGGCCCGGCCTGGCGCCGATCATCGGCGGCGTGCTGACCCAGTGGCTGTCGTGGCGGTGGGTCTTCTTCATCAACCTCCCGGTCGGGGTCTTCATGGTCCTCTTCGCCTACCTCTTCGTCGCCGAGCATCGGCCCTCGCCCGGCGGCCGGCTCGACCTGCAGGGGCTGGTGACGTCGGGCGTCGGCCTCAGCGCGCTCCTCTACGCGATCAGCGAGGGATCGGTGCAGGGCTGGACCTCCACCGCGGTCCTCGTCACCGGCATCGGCGGGATCGCGCTCCTCTGGCTGTTCGCCCACCAGGCCCTGCGCCGGCCCGACCCGCTCCTGCGCCTGCGGCTGCTCCGCGACCCGCTCCTGCGCTCGACCAACATCGTCTTCGCGCTGACCGTCTCGGTCTTCGTCGGCAGCCTCTACCTGACCCCGATCTTCCTCCAGCAGATCCTCGGCCAGTCGCCGATCGGCTCCGGCACCACCACCTTCCTCGAGGCAGTCGGCGTCGCGGTCGGGTCGCAGACCTTCGGCAGGCTCTATCCGCGGTTCGGCCCCCGGGTCCTGGCCGGGGTCGGCGGCCTCTGCCTGACCACCTACCTCGCCCTGTTCCTCCTCGTCGACGGCGCGACCAGCCTCTGGCTCGTCCGCGCCCTGATGTTCTTCGGCGGCTTCGGCGACTGCGGGATCCTGCTCTCGATCCAGAGCTCGATGTTCACCCACATCTCGAGCGACGACACCGGCCACGCGTCGGCGATCTACAACACCCAGCGCCAGTCGACCTTCGCGATCAACATCGCCCTCCTCACCACCATCGTCTCCGCCGCCGGCGCCACCACGCTGACCGCCTTCCACGACGCCTACCTGGCGGCGACGATCCTCGCCGCCCTCGGCACCGTCCTCGCCTGGACCCTGATCAACACCCGCCTGGCGAGCTCGACGATGACCGGCGGCGCGCCTCGCGGGCGGCAATCCGCATAATTACGGGACGGCGTTCGACTGGCCGCCGAGACACGGGATGCCCGCCCCAGCCGGGATCTCATCGTCGAAGGGGATCGCCCTCCCGGTTCGTGATGACATCGCAGGCCAACTCCCAACACCGCGCCGCTGGAGGGGCGAAGGTGTAAAGAGAGGCTTGTCCATGACCAAGCACGGCAGTTTCAAGAAGGCCGTCCGGCGCCACGCGCGGGACACCAACCAGCGCTACACCGAGGCGCTCTCCGATCTCGAGGGCGTCGGTTCGCGGATGTTCCACCAGCCGGTCGCCGAGCACCTGCTTGCCCACCTCCGGGATCACCACGGCGTCGACGCGGTCGCCGCGATCCCGGTCAGCCGGCATAACGACCACGTCTTCCGCATCGACCGCGGTGACGGGGACCCGTGGATCGCGCGCGTGTTCCCTCCGTCCCGGCCGAAGGCCAATGTCGAAGGCGACGCAGCGATCCTGCGCTTCCTCGAGTGGCAGGACTATCCGGCCGAGCGGCTCGCGACCGACGACGCGGTGTCGACGTTCGACGGCTCGTCCGTCCTCGTCACCCGATTCGTCCCCGGCCACCTGCTCCCCTCCCCGGCGGCCGGGGCCGAGGGCACGGAGAAGTTCACGATGATGGGCGACCTGCTCGGACGGCTGCACGCCCTGCCACTGGACGAGTCCGTCAGCCGTCCCGGCGGCGCAAGCGGCGAGGACCCCACCCACGAGGGCGCCCCGCGCCAGGATCTGCTGGCGGCCCTAGCCTTCCTCGACGCCGTCGACACCAAGGTCGCCCCGGAGGCCCGCGAGCGATACGACCAGCTCCGCACCCAAGTCCAATCCGCCGACGACGCCCAAGGCCTCCCCGAATCCTTGGTCCACGGCAACCTCCTCCACGCCCCCGACCACGTGGTCGTCAGCGACCGTGGCCCGGTCGCGATCCAGTGGAAGGGCTCCGGCCGCGGCCCCCGCCTCGCCGACTTCGCCTACCTGATGTGGGGAGCCTGGCTCAACCCCGAATGGATCACCGCCGCCACCACCGCCTACCGCCGCCACATCGAACTCACCGACGAGGAGCTCAACCGCCTAGAGGCCGTGATGCACATCCGCCCCCTCTACCTGGCCGCCTTCGACTGGCGCCGCTCCCTCTCAACCGGCCACCAGCCAACCAGCGACGACCCCTGGTACCACCAACCCGACCCGAACTACATCGCCAAAGCCGCCGCCGCGACCCGATCCGCCTTCCGCTGATCGGGTCGCCGGAACGGGCCGGCTCCACCCGAAGCCGACCGCGACTGCCGGTCGCCGATCAGTGGAACGAGCCGCCGCCGTCGACCGCCAGGGTCGAGCCGATCACGTAGCTGGCCCGCGGGGAGGCGAGGAAGAGGATCGCCTCGGCGATCTCCTCGGGCTTCGCGTTGCGGCCGATCGGCATCGAATCGCCGAGTTCGCCGACCGTCTCGCCCCACTCGACGACGACGCCAGGTGGTGGTCGGCCCCGGGGAGATGCTGTTGACCCGCACGCCCTGGGAGCTCCATTCGGCCGCCCAGGCGCGGGTCAGCCCGGAGACCGCCGCCTTCGTCGCGCTGTAGACGGGGGCGCCGGGGACGCCGATGTGGGCCGCGATCGTCGTCGTGTTGACGATCGCGCCGTTGCCCTTGGCGAGCATCGCCGGGACCAGCGCCTTGGTCAGGAAGAAGAGCCCGCGGACGTTGGTGTCGAACATCATCTCGAAGCCCTCGAGGCCCTGATCCAGGGTCGGCACGGGCGGGAAGGCGGCGGCGTTGTTGACGAGGATGTCGACGTCACCCGCCTCCTTCGCCAACGCGGCGACCGACTCCATGTCGTTCATATCGGCGCGGACGAAGCGGACCGGGCCGCCGAGCACCTGATCGACTCGGCGAGCTGACGCCCTCGTCCCCTCACAAGCGGAGCGGCCCCCGTCCGGCGGGATGCCCGCCCCGGCCGGACCCTAGGGTCGAAGAGGAATCGTCCTTCCGGCGTGAGACATCGCAGCCATCTCCGACACGCGCCGCTCGAGGGGCAAAGTGTCAAGAGAGGCCTGTCCCATGGTCAAGCACGACAGCGCTATCAGCGCTTCTTTCCCCGTTTTCGCCGACTGCCTTTCCCTTTTGGTCGTGCCGTCTTGGACGAGGTAGGGGTACCTAGCGGAGCGCCCGGCTGAACGAATTGAAAGAACGCCATAAGTGAATCTTTCGGACGCAGTCTTCCGATGAGGCGCATGAAGACGAGGAATCGAAGGTGCTCGGACTCCTCGGAGAAGGCCCCCATCAGCTCATCGAGCGCATTCAGCACCGGGGCATTCCCTCGCTTATCGACAGGGAGCGATCGGACGTAGTCCACGATCCGAAGGAAGACCTCTCGGGAAACTCCGCTCTCGTCGCCAATGTCCCATGCGAACTCGAGGAAGATGCGCGTTCCCATGGCTGGTTCCACCTCGGGAAGCAACCTGTGGAAGGTGGAAACCGCGACCTCGATCCAGGCGTCGGCGAGGTCGGGTCGAATCTCTTCCACCGCGCTCAGGAACCGCAGGATCGACTGAACCTGACCGCTCGGCTGCGCCCGCCATGCGGCTCTGTCGCCGAAGGCGCCGCCGATGTAGTCGTCGAGACGCCAATTCGAGCGCCGCCCAGCGGTAATCAAATCGTCGGCAGACGTCGCCATCCCCCAAGCGTTGCTGCGCACAAGCTTTTCGCGAATCGCGTCGGATCTCTCCGTGTCGAGAATGTCCTTCTCAACGAGCGCCC
>DAIQOT010000264.1:0-5133 GCA_036787695.1 Solirubrobacterales bacterium
CATGGGATGAACGTTAGAGCTTCGGGGCGCGGCAACGGCTAGGAGCCGACCGCGGCGAGGATGCCGCGCAGATCGGCCGTGACCTCGGCCGGCTCGCGCGCGCCGTCGACCCGCTCGAGGACGCCCTTGGACTCGTAATAGGCGACCAGCGGCTCGGTCTTCTCGTGGTAGGTGGAGAGACGCTTGCGGATCACGTCGGGCTTGTCGTCGTCGCGGACGATCAAGGGCGAGCCGTCGATGTCGCAGACACCCTCGACCTTCGGCGGGTTGAACTCGACGTGGTAGACGTGGCCCTCGGCCTCGCAGGTGCGGCGGCCGCCGAGCCGGCGGATGACCTCGTCGTCGGAGACGCTGATCAACAGCACCGAGCTGACCTCCCGCCCCAGCTCGCCGAGCTTGGCGTCGAGCGCCTCGGCCTGCGGGGTCGTACGCGGGAAGCCGTCGAGGATGAAGCCCTCGCGGGCCTCCTCGGAGTCGATCCGCTCGGCGATGATCCCGACGATCAGCTCGTCGGGGACCAGGTCGCCGCGCTCCATGTATTCCTTGGCGCTCTTCCCGAGGGCCGTCTGGTCGCGGACCGCGCCGCGGAGGATGTCACCCGTCGCGTAGTACGGAAGGTGAAGGTCGGCATTGAGTCGCTCGCCCTGAGTCCCCTTACCGGAACCAGGCGGGCCGAGCAGGACAAGGTTCAGCTCAGGCATCGGGGAAGCCTATGTGAAACCCGGCAACATGCGGCCGGCGGTTCCGCCGGCTCGCTGTCGGAACTTCTATTTAAGGAAGCCCTCGTAATTGCGCATCATCAGCTGGGCCTCGAGCTGCTTCACCGTGTCCAGCGCGACGCCGATCACGATCAGGATCGAGGTGCCGCCGAAGAAGAAGTTGGCGGACGTCTGGCTGATCAGGATCGTCGGCAACGCCGCCACCGCGCCCAGGTAGAGGGCGCCGGGGAAGGTCAGCCGCGAGAGGATCCGGTCGAGGTATTCGGCCGTCGGTCGCCCCGGGCGCACGCCGGGGATGAACCCGCCGTAGCGTTTGAGGTTGTCCGCCTGATCCACCGGGTTGAACGTCACCGCCGTGTAGAAGTAGGTGAAGACGATGATGAAGAAGATCTCGCCGAGCACGTAGGGCCAGCTGTTCGGGCTGAAGAATTCGGCGAAGCTGAGGGCCGCCGGGGTGTTCAGCAGCTGCCCGATCGTCGGCGGGAAGGCCATGATCGAGGCGGCGAAGATGACCGGGATGACGCCCGCCATGTTCACGCGCAGCGGCAGATAGGTCGAGCCGCCCGAGGTCATTTTGCGCCCGACCATCCGTTTCGCGTACTGGACCGGGATGCGGCGCTGGCCCTCCTGGACGAAGACGATCGCGACGATCACCGCCAGCGCGATGAACGGCATCATCACGACGAAGACCTGATCGGGGTTGTTCCACCACTTGGTGATCCCGTTGGGGATCGACGAGGCGATCGAGGCGAAGATCATCAGCGAGATGCCGTTCCCGACGCCGCGCTGGGTGATGAGCTCGCCGAGCCACATCAGAAGGGTGCAGCCGGCGGTCAGGCAGATCACGATCAGCATCACCTTCGGGAAGGTGAGCGTGCCGAGGACGCTGGTGCCGGTTTCGTTGCCGAAGGAGCGGAAGAGGAAGACGTAGCCGATGCTCTCGACGAAGGCGAGCGCGACGGTCAGGTAGCGCGTGTACTGGGTGATCTTCTGCTGCCCGACCTCACCCTCTTTCTGCAGGCGCTCGAGCGACGGCAGCACCACCGTCAGCAGCTGCAGGATGATCGAGGCCGTGATGTACGGCATGATTCCCAACGCGAAAAGCGACAGCCTGGAGAGGCTGCCGCCGGAGAAGAGGTTCAGGAACCCGAGGACGTTCGAGCCGCCGAAGTTGTTCGACACTTCCTTGACGGCGTCGACGTTGACGCCGGGTGCCGGGATGTAGGCGCCGAGTCGATACAGCGCCAGCATCGCGGCAGTGAAGAACAGTTTCTTCCTGATGTCCGCAACGCCGAAGGCATTGAGAATAGTCCTGAGCATTACGGCTCCAGAGTGTGACAGGTACCGCCGGCGGCCTCAATCTTCTCCTTGGCCGCCTTGCTGAAGGCGTGTGCACTGACCGTCAATTTCGTGCTGATCTCGCCGCGGGCGAGGATCTTCACGGGGTCGGTGCGGGTCGCAAGGCCCTTGGCCTTCAGCGTGTCAGGAGTGACCTCATCGCCCGCCTCGAACCGCAGCTCGAGATCGGCAAGATTTACGGGCTGGGTCTTGGTGCGGAAGTTCTCGAAGGGCATCGACTTCTTCATGTGCGGGCCGCGAAGCTTTCGCATCCGCATGTGAATCGGGTTCTGCCCACCCTCGTAGCCGGCCTTTTCCTTGGCGCCGGCGCGTGAGCCCGCGCCCTTGTGGCCGCGGCCGGAAGTCTTGCCCATGCCGCTGCCCTCGCCCCGGCCGACGCGCTTGCGACGGTGGGTCGAGCCCGGCTTCGGCTTCAGGTTGTGGAGGCCGATCTCTTCGGCGCGCGAGCCGTCTTTTTTCTGCTCGTCAGCCATTACTCGCCTACCTTCACCAGATGCGAGACGACGCGGATCTGACCCTGCAGCTGCGGGCTGTCCTCGCGCTCGACGGATTTACCGATACGACCGAGACCGAGAGCTTTGAGCGTCGCTTTCTGCTTCGGGTTCGTGCCGTTCGGCGACTTGACCTGGGAAATCTTGACGGCCATCAGGAGGAAGCCTCCTCGGTGGCCGGCGCCTCGGCAGCCGGAGCCTCGGTCGCGGCCGGAGCCGTCTCCTCTGCCGTGGCCGGAGCCTCAGCGTCAGCCGCAGGCGCCTCGCCGGCGGGTGGCGTGGACGAGGGGTCCTCGCCCGCAGCCTGCGAGGACGAGGATGCCTCGTCCGCGGCAGGACCCGCCGCCGGAGCTCCCTCGTCAGCGGCGACCGGCGCAAGATGCTCGCCGTCCTCGGTGCCCTTCTCAGAAGTCAGACCCAGAACCTGCTTGACCGTCAGGCCGCGCAGCTCGGCGACCTCCTCGGGACGGCGCAGACGGATCAGGCCGTCCATCGTCGCCTTGACGAGGTTGATCGGGTTCTGCGTGCCGATGCTCTTGGTGAGCACGTCGCGGACGCCACCGAGCTCGAGCACGGCGCGGACGCCACCACCGGCGATGACGCCGGTACCGGGGCTGGCCGGGCGGAGCACCACGTGACCGGCGCCGTAGCGGCCGATGATGCGGTGGGTGATCGTTTGCCCGTATTTGGGCACGCGGATCAAGTTCTTGCGAGCGTCCTCGACGCCCTTTTGGATCGCCAGCGGAACCTCGCGCGCCTTGCCGTAGCCGATCCCGACCACGCCCTCTTCGTCGCCGACGGCGACTAGTGCGGTGAAGGAGAAGCGACGACCGCCCTTGACCACCTTGGCGACGCGATTGATCTCGATCACGCGCTCCTGGAGGTCGAGGCCGCGCGGGCTGACCGTCTCGACGCTGTTCATATCCATGCCCTTCATCAGCGGGCCACCGTAGCGGAAGTTGAACTTAGGCGGGTCATCAGAACTTCAGCCCCCCCTCGCGCGCACCGTCGGCGAGCGCCTTGACGCGGCCGTGGTACTGGTATCCGCCGCGGTCGAAGACGCAGGTCTCCACCCCGGCTGCCTTCGCCCGCTCGGCCAGCAGTTCGCCGGCCTTGGTGGCCTGGGCACTGGCGGTGAGGGTTTTGAGCTCGGGCTCGATCCAATTGACCGCGGCGACGGTGTGGCCCGCGCGGTCGTCGATGAGCTGGGCGAACATGCCCTTGTTCGAGCGGTAGACGGAGAGACGCGGACGCTCCGCCGTGCCGGACACGCGAGCGCGCACACGGCGACGGCGACGCAGCCGACGCTGCTCGGAAGTCTGAACGGTCATGCGCGCTTACCAACCTTTCGGAGCACCTGCTCGCCGCGGTAGCGGATGCCCTTGCCCTTGTACGGCTCCGGCGGGCGTCGCTTGCGGATGTCCGCGGCGACCTGGCCGACGAGCTGCTTGTCGATGCCGCGGACGATGATCTCGGTCGGCTGCGGCACCTCGAATTCGATTCCATCCGGCGCCTCGATCGAGACCGGGTGGGAGTAGCCGAGCGCCAACTCGAGGTTTTTGCCTTTCAGCGCGGCGCGGTAACCGACGCCCTGGATCTCGAGGCGCTTCTCGAAGCCGTCGGTGACGCCCTCGACCATGTTCGCGATCAGCGAGCGGGTGAGCCCGTGGAGGGCGCGATGCGGCCCGCGATCGGTCGGCCGGGTGACGAGGATCGTGTTCGACTCCTGGGACACGGTCATGTCCTGGGAGAAGGTCTGCACGAGCTCGCCTTTGGGGCCTTTGACGACGATGTTGCCAGGGGCGATCGTCACCGTGACGGCGTCGGGAACATCAACTGGTTTTCTGCCGATTCGACTCATCTCAAATCACCACACGTAGGCGACAACCTCGCCGCCGACGCCCTTCTGACGCGCTTCGTGACCGGTCATCACTCCGGAGGAGCTGCTGATGATCGCGGTGCCGGTTCCACCCTGGACGCGCGGCACGTTTTTGTGATCGACGTACCGACGGCGACCGGGCCGGGAGACCCGT
Source organism: Solirubrobacterales bacterium (assembly GCA_036787695.1). Lineage (GTDB taxonomy): Bacteria > Actinomycetota > Thermoleophilia > Solirubrobacterales > 70-9 > VAYN01. The sequence goes on from DAIQOT010000264.1 coordinate 4,603, forward strand.
TCGATCCCGATGATGACCGGCTTGCGGTCCTCGGTGTACTTCAGCGCCACCTGGATCGTTTCGCCGACCGGGGCGGGCTTTTTGTGGAAGTCGGTGATGTAGCCCTGCTCCTTGAGGATGCGGGAAAGCTCCATCTTCACGGTCGAGGCCGGGATGTCCACGTCGTCGTGGCCGGCCCGGATCGCGTTGCGGATCCGGGTCAGGTAATCGGCAATGGGATCAGTGTGCATTGCTCTACCAGCTCGACTTGGTCATGCCGGGGACGTAACCCTCGTGGGCGGCCTCGCGCAGGCAGATCCGGCAGAGGCCGAACTTGCGGTAATAAGCGCGCGGGCGACCGCAGCGACGGCAGCGGTTGTATTCCCGGCTCTGATACTTGGCTTTACGGCCCTGGCGGACCTTCTGGGAAGTCTTGGCCATGCTTCTTAGCTCTCCTCGGCGGCGGTGTCGCCGCCATCGGCGGCGCTCTCGTCCGCGGTGTCGTCGCCCTCAGGACGCTTTAGACATTGTTTGCGCTGCAAAACACGATTC
>DAIQOT010000072.1:0-16070 GCA_036787695.1 Solirubrobacterales bacterium
CGACACGGTCGAACTGCGCGGCGGCCACATCGACACCGACACCTACTACGTCCCCGCGATCATCAGCCTGTCGATCATCTCCTCGACCATGCAGTCGCTGGCGATGTCGCTGGTGATCGCCCGCGAGGACGGCCGGCTGAAGCGCGGGCGCGGCACCCCGATGCCCCCCTGGGTCTTCATCGCCGGCCGGGTCGGCAACTCGATCGTGACCGCGATCGTGATGTTGGTCCTGCTCGCGGTGATCGGAGGCATCGTCTACAGCGTCCACTTCCCCTGGGGCCGGATCCCGGAGATCCTGCTGGTGCTGGCGATAGGCGCCGCCTCGTTCTCGACCCTCGGCATCGCGCTCACCGCGGCGATCCCGACCCAGGACGCGGCCGCCCCGATCGTCAACTTCATCCTGCTGCCGCTCTACTTCCTCTCCGGCGTCTTCATCCCCGATGACCAGCTACCGAGCGGCATCATCCACTTCGCCGACATCTTCCCGATCCGCCACTTCTTCCTCGCCTTCTTCGACGCCTACGTGCCCGGCGGCGCCCACGCGGTCGACTGGGGACACCTGCTGGTCGTCGCGATCTGGGGCCTCGGCGGGCTGCTCCTGGCGATCCGATATTTCCGCTGGACCCCCCGCTCGGGGTGAGGCGCCATGCGTTCCGTACTCCGTCGCCGGTAGCCTGAGGTCACCAAGATGTTGCATCACGTCCTTTTAGAGGTCGGAGACCTCGATCGCAGTGCCTCGTTCTACGACACGATGCTCGCCCCGTTGGGTTGGCGTCGTCATTTCGATGAGGACAAAACGATCGGGTGGGGCATCGCTAAACCGGTGTTCTTCATCTCCTCCCACCACGACCCGAAGCCGGGATACGGCCTGCTCTGCGTGAGCGGGCTCGGCATCGTGGCGGTGAAGGCGGCCTACGAGAACGGCATCCGCGCCGGCGGCACCAGCATCGCCGAGCCGGGCGAACGCCGCTCCTACGGCTCCGGCTCCTACTCGGCATTTCTCAAGGACCCCGACGGTTACGAGATCGAGATCACCGTCGGCTCCGATTGATCGGCCCACAGAGGGCCACCCATATGCGCCGAATCCATAGGATCGGCTCGTCCACATAAAGAACTCAGGAGGCAATCTCGCATGGCAGTGAAGGTCGGGATCAACGGTTTCGGGCGTATCGGGCGCAATGTCTTCCGCGCGGCACAGGCGTCAGGGGCCGACCTCGAGTTCGTCGCCGTCAATGACCTCGTCGACACCGAGACGATGGCCCACCTCCTCAAGTACGACTCGATCCTCGGGCGCTTCCCGGGCACGGTCGAGGTCGATGGCGACTCGATCCTCATCGACGGTAAGGAGCTGAAGGTCCTCTCCGAGCGCGATCCCGCTGCCCTCGGCTGGGGCGACCTCGGCGTCGACGTCGTGATCGAGTCGACCGGCTTCTTCACCAAGCGCGAGGACGCCGCCAAGCACATCGAGGCGGGCGCGAAGAAGGTCATCATCTCCGCCCCGGCGACCGAGCCGGACGTCACCGTCGCCCTCGGCGTCAACTTCGACGAGGCCTACGACAAGGACTCCCACAACATCATCTCCAACGCCTCCTGCACGACCAACTGCCTGGCGCCGCTGGCGAAGGTGCTGCACGAGTCGTTCGGGATCGAGCAGGGGCTGATGACGACGATCCACGCCTACACGTCCGATCAGCGCCTCCAGGACATGCCGCACAAAGACGCGCGCCGCTCGCGCGCCGCGGCGCTGAACCTGATCCCGACCTCGACCGGCGCCGCCAAAGCCGTCGGCCTCGTGCTGCCGGAGCTGAACGGGAAACTGAACGGCTTCTCGATGCGCGCCCCGGTCCCGACCGGTTCCGCCGTCGACCTCGTCTTCACCACCGCCGACCCGCTCACCCCGGACCAGATCAACGCCGCCCTGAAGGCGGCCGCCGAGGGCCCGATGAAGGGGATCCTCGACTACACCGAGGACGCGATCGTCTCCACCGACATCATCGGCGACCCGCATTCCTCGATCGTCGACGGGCTGTCGACGATGGTGATCGGCGACGGCCGGATGGCCAAGGTGATCAGCTGGTACGACAACGAGTGGGGCTACTCGAACCGCTGCGTCGAGTTGGCCGGCAAGGTCCTTTAGGGCTCGCGGGCGAGCCGGGGGACGAGGGATGGCGTTCTCGAAGGCAAGCGTCCGCGACGCGAAGGTCAAGGGCCGGCGGGTCCTCGTCCGCGTCGACTTCAACGTCCCGCTGAAGGACGGCGAGGTCGTCGACGACACGAGGATCCGCGCGGCGCTGCCGACGCTCGAACTGCTGCGCGAGCGCGGCGCGGCGCTGGTGCTGGCCTCGCACCTGGGGCGTCCCGGCGGCAAGTACGTGGAGGAGCTGTCGCTGGCCCCGGTCGCCCGGCGGCTCTCCGAGCTGCTCGGTGTCAACGTGACGCAGGCGCCGAAGGTCGTCGGCGCCGAGGTCGAGATGGCCGCAGGCTGCCTCGGGCCCGGCGAAGTCGTGCTGCTCGAGAACACCCGCTTCGAGCCGGGGGAGACGAAGAACGACCCGATGCTGGCGGGCTCGCTGGCGGCGCTGGCGCAGGTCTACGTCAACGACGCCTTCGGGGCCGCGCACCGCGCCCACGCCTCGACCGAGGGCGTCGCGCAGTTCCTGCCCGGCTACGCGGGGCTGCTGCTCGAGCGCGAGGTGAACGAACTGAGCAAGGTGGTCGAGGACCCGGCGCGGCCGCTCTGCGTCGTGCTCGGCGGCGCCAAGGTCTCCGACAAGGTCGGCGTGATCGAGCGCTTCCTCGACACCGCCGACCAGATCCTGATCGGCGGCGCGATGTGCTTCAGCTTCTTCAAGGCGCAGGGCAAGGAGATCGGCGACTCGCTGTTCGACGACGTCAGCGTCGAGGCGGCGCGCGAGGCGCTGGCCAAGGCCGAAGCCTCCGACTGCGAGCTGGTCCTGCCGGTCGACCTCGTCCTCGGACGCGAGTTCAGCGCCGACACCGAGCGCAAAGTGATCGACGGGACCGACGTGCCGGACGGCTGGATGGGCCTCGACGTCGGCCCGAAGACCGGCGCGCTCTACGCTGAGGCGGTCGCCAAGGCCGGCACGGTCCTCTGGAACGGGCCGATGGGCGCCTTCGAGATGGAGCCCTTCGCGGGCGGCACGCGGGCGGTCGCCGAGGCGGTCGCCGGCGCGTCCGGCAAGACCGTGGTCGGCGGCGGTGACTCGGTCGCGGCGATGGTCGAGTTCGGCCTCTCCGATCAGGTCGACTGGCTGTCGACCGGCGGCGGCGCCTCGCTGGAGCTGCTCGAGGGCAAGAAGCTGCCCGGCGTCGAGGCGCTGATCGACGCGAAGGTCCCGGCCACGAACGAGGAGAGCTGATGCCCCGCACGCCCTACATCGCCGCCAACTGGAAGATGAACAAGACGATCGCCGAGGCGTCCGAGTTCATCGACGCGCTGCTGCCGCGGATCGCCGCGACCCAGCACGACGTCGTCGTCTGCCCGCCGTTCACGGCGCTGCAGGAGGTGGTCGAGCGCCGGCGCGGGACCGCGGTCCGGGTCGCCGCCCAGAACATGCACTTCGACGCGAGCGGCGCCTTCACCGGCGAGATCTCGGCGCCGATGCTGGTCGAGCTCGACGTCGAGGCGGTCGTCCTCGGCCACTCCGAGCGGCGCCAGTTCTTCGGCGAGACCGACGAGGCGCTGGCGAAGAAGGTGCCCGCGGCGCTGGCCGCCGAGCTCGAGCCGATCCTCTGCGTCGGCGAGAGCGAGGAGGCGCGCGACGGCGGGCAGACCGAGGAAGTGTTGGAGCGCCAGCTACAGGCCGACCTCGCCGAGGTCAGCGACGAGGACATCGCCAAAGTCGTGATCGCCTACGAGCCGATCTGGGCGATCGGCACCGGCAAGGTAGCGACCGCGGAGCAGGCCCAGGAGGCGTGCGCGTTCATCCGCGACGTCCTGCGCGCCCGCGGCGCGGCGGCCGACGACGTCCGGATCCTCTACGGCGGCTCGGTGAAGCCGGGCAACGCGGCGGAGCTGCTGGCACTTCCCGACGTCGACGGCGCGCTGGTCGGTGGCGCGGCCCTGGACGCCGAGGACTTCGCGGCGATCGTCGAGGCGGCATGACGGCCCCGGACGCCGCCACGCTGCGTCCTCGGTCGGCCTCCTCGGGTTACGCACTAACGAGTGCGCTCCCCTCGTCGGTTCTCCCTGCGTCCTTGCCTGGCGACGTCCGGCCCTCGTCATGACGCTGGTCCCGTCTCTCGCCCTGGTCATCCTCGACGGCTGGGGACTCGCGCCGCCCGGGCCCGGCAACGCGGTGTCCCTCGCCGAGACGCCGGTCTTCGACGACCTCTGGGCACGGTTCCCGCACACCGAGCTTTCCGCCCAGGGCCCCGACGTCGGCCTGCCGGTCGGCCAGATGGGCAACTCCGAGGTCGGCCACCTGAACCTCGGCGCCGGCGCGATCGTCAAGCAGGACCTGGCGCGGATCGACGGCGCGATCGCCGACGGCAGCTTCTACGAGAACCCGGCCCTGCTGGCGGCCTGCGCGCGGGCGCGCGAAAGCCCGCGGGGGCGGCTGCACCTGCTCGGTCTGGTCTCCGACGGCGGCGTCCACTCGGGCTGGGAGCACCTCGAGGCGATCGTCGAGCTGGCCTCGCAGGAGGGCGTCCCCGACGTCATCTTCCACGCCTTCACCGACGGCCGCGACACCGCGCCGAAGGGCGGCCGCGAGTACCTCGCCGAGCTGGAGAGCTGGCTGCGCTCCGCCGGCCGGGTCGGCACGGTCAGCGGCCGCTACTACGCGATGGACCGTGACACGCGCTGGGAGCGGGTGAAGCTTGCCTACGACGCGATCGTGCACGCCCACGGGCAGAAAGCGGCGACCTCGGCCGAGGCGATCGAGGCCTCCTACGCCGACGGAAAAACCGACGAGTTCGTCCTGCCGACCGTGATCGGCGACTACGACGGCGCCGCCCCGGGCGACATCGCGATCTTCGTCAACTTCCGCCCCGACCGGGCGCGCGAGATGACCCGGGCGCTGTCGGAGCCGAACTTCGACGAGTTCAGCCGCGCCGGTGGGCCTACGCTCGACATGACGACGATGACCTCGTATCGGAAAGAGTGGCCGTACCCGGTGGCCTTCCCCGAGCGGCGCCCGGAGACGACGCTGGCGGAGACGATCGCCGCCTCGGGCGGGCGCCAGCTGCACGTCGCCGAGACCGAGAAGTACGCCCACGTCACCTACTTCTTCAACGGCGGCCGCGAGGGCGAGCAGCAAGGCGAAGTGCAGGCGCTGGTCGAATCGCCTCGCGACGTCCCGACCTACGACTTCAAGCCGGAGATGAGCGCCGCGCAGGCGGCCGACGCTTTCGTCGAGCGGTGGGGGGAGGGGGAGTACCGCTTCGGCGTGATCAACTTCGCCAACCCCGACATGGTCGGCCACACCGGCGTGATCCCGGCGGCGGTCAAAGCCCTCGAGACCGTCGACACCCAGCTCGGCCGGATCGTCGAGGCGGTCCAGGCCCGCGGCGGCGCCCTCCTCATAACGGCGGACCACGGCAACTGCGACAACATGCTCGAGCCCGATGGCAGTCCCAACACCGCCCACTCGCTGAACCCGGTCCCGCTGATCGTCACCCAAGAGGGCCTGACGCTCCGGAGCGGCGGCATCCTGGCCGACGTGGCCCCGACGGCCCTCGACCTCCTCGGCATCGCCCAGCCGGCCCCGATGACCGGCAAGTCCCTGATCTCGTAGTGCGCAGCGATCCGCAGCGCCTCAGCTTCAGCATCGACGCCCGCGACGGGGCTGCCCGGACGGGGGTCATCCAGACGCCGCACGGTCCGATCGAGACGCCGGCCTTCATCCCCTTGGCGACCAAGGGGTCGGTGCGCGGGCTCGACACGGACGAGGTCGCCGGGCTCGGTTACCAGCTGATCCTTGGCAACACGTACCACCTGTTCGACTCGCCGGGGCCGGAGCGGATCGCCGCAGCCGGTGACCTCCACGGGTTCATGAACTGGGACCGGGCGCTGATCACCGATTCCGGCGGTTTCCAGGTCTTTTCGCTTGCCCATGGGGGCGTGGCGAACGAGGTGAAGGGCAGTGGGCGCAAAGGCGACCACGGCTCGGAGGTCGAGATCACCGAGGAGGGCGCCAGGTTCCGCTCGCCCCGCGACGGTCGCGAGCTGTTCCTCTCGCCCGAGGTCTCGATGCGGATCCAGGCCGAACTCGGCACCGACATCGCGCTGGCGTTCGACGAGTGCACCCCCTTCCACGCCGACCGCGACTACACCGCCCGCTCGACCGAGCGCACGCACCGCTGGCTCGACCGCTGCGTCGCCTGGCACGACGAGCACGGGCCGTCCGGCCAGGCACTCTTCGGCATCGTCCAGGGCGGCACCCACGAGGACCTGCGGAGGGAGTCGGCCGAGGCGGTCAGCGCGGCGGGTGTCCACGGCCTGGCGATCGGCGGCACCCTCGGTCGCGACAAGGAGGAGATGGCCGCGGTCCTCGCCTTCACCGCGCCGCTCCTGCCCGAGGAGGCGGCCAAGCATCTGCTCGGGATCGGCGAGGTCGACGACCTGCTCGGCGGCATCGCCCTCGGCCTCGATGTCTTCGACTGCGCGGTGCCGACCCGCCTCGCCCGCCACGGCGTCGCCCTCGCGCCGAGCCCCGACACCCGCTGGCGCCTCGACCTCCGCAAGGGCCGCCACGTCGGCGACAAGAGCCCTCTGGTCGAAGGCTGCCCCTGCCCTGCCTGCACCCGCCACACCCGCGACTACATCAGCTACCTCAGCCGCGCCGAGGAACTAACGGCAGTCCGCCTCATCGTCCTCCACAACCTCACCTACATGCGCGAGCTGACCACCCACGCGAGAAGCGCGATCCAGGCCGGGAGCTTCGACGCCTACCGGCAGGCGGTCCTCGCCGGCGCGCCCCCCTGGGACGCCCTCCCCGACCGAGTTCGCACTTAGCCACAACAGTTGTGGCCAACTGCGAACTCACCGGCCGTCGCCCAGCCGAGTTCGCAGAAACCCGCGGATAGCGCGGGAAACTGCGAACTCATCCGAGTCGGATCGGAGCGCGTTCGCACTTAGCCGCGGATAGCGCGGGTTTCTGCGAACGCCGGGCGGGGGAGCGGCCGCGACGGTTCCGAAGCGGGGGTCCTGACCCCCTCGGAGCGGCTTGTAACGAGGGCGCGGAGCGCGTTCTCGGACGGGCGGAGGGCGACCCAGCCCGAGTTTGAGCGAGAGGGGGTCAGGACCCCCGCGCCCCGCATCTAGGGCGTCCTGCGCGAGGTCGCCCTATTCCTTGTTGTTGTTCACCAGCCCCTTGAATTCTTCGACCACCTTGTGGACCGTGTCCCCGGCGACCTTGGAGATGTGGACGCCGGCGGCCTTGTCGGTGGTCAGGATCACGCCGGTGGCGACGGCGCCGGCGACGAGGGCCAGGGCGACCAAGGCGAGGACGAAGCGGACGAAGCGGGAGAAGGCCGAGCGCTTGCGGGGCTGGGCCTGTTGGATCGGCGGGATCGGCGCGGCGGTCCGCGGTTCGCCGGCGTAGGGCTCCGAGCGGCGCGGGTCGATCCGGCGGGCCGGCGGGGCCGGGCGCGCGGGGCGGTACTCGGTCTGGGCGGTGGTGCGGTCGAGGTGGCGGGTCGCCGCCGTGTCGCCGCCGAGCACCCGGGTCGGCGTGTTCCCTTCGCCGCTCGTGTGCAGGGTCGTCACGTCTTCGCCTTCGAGGCCCATCTGCAGCCCGGTGGCGAACTCGTCGGCGCTCGCGTAGCGCTCGCGCGTGTCGCCCGCCAGCGCCCGCAGCACCGCCGCCCCGAGAGGCTCGGGCACGGCAGGGTTGTAGGTGCTCGGCGGCAGCGGTTTCTCGTTCTGCTGGCGCACCGCCAGCTCGGCCAGCGAGGAGCCCTCGTAGGGCAGCCGGCCGGTGAGGAACTGGTAGAGGACGACGCCGAGCGCGTAGACGTCGGTCGCCGGCGTCGCCTCGTCGCCGCGCACCTGCTCGGGCGATAGGTAGGCGGCGGTGCCGACGACCGAGCCGACCTGGGTGATCCGCGTCTGCTCGATCGCCCGCGCGATCCCGAAGTCGGTCAGTTTCACGACCAGGTCGCCGCTGCCCACCGGGCCGCCGTTCAGCATCAGGTTCCCCGGCTTGACGTCGCGGTGGATGATCCCGCGGCGGTGCGCGTAGTCGAGCCCGGCGCACGCCTGCATGCCGACCTCGGCCGCCGTCTCGGCGTCGACCGGCCCGTGCCGCTGCAGCAGCTGCGCGCCGGAGCGCCCCGCCACGTACTCCATGACGATGTAGTGGCGGCCGTCGTCGACGCCCGAGTCGTAGACCTGGACGATGTTGGGGTGGATCAGTCGCGCCACGGCCAGCGCCTCGCGGCGGAAGCGGGCGACGAAGCGCTCGTCGTCGGAGAGGTGCTCGGCGAGGATCTTCACCGCGACGGTCCGCTCGAGGATCCGGTCGGTCGCCTTGTAGACGTTCGACATCCCGCCCGAGCCGAGCCGCTCGGCCGTTTCGTAGCGCCCGGAGAGGGTCCCGGCCTCCATCATTCGCCCCCTTCGACGGCGGCGCCCGGCCCGACCCCGCCCGCGGGGCCGCCACCGGCGGCTGGCGGCGTCAATTCTTCAGGTTCTTCGGTAGGAGGTGGGACAGTTTCTTCTTCCTGCTTTTCGAGGCCTTTGGCTTCGCCTTTCGGAGATTCTTCGCCCCCGGTCGGCGGTTCCGCCTTTTCTTCTTCCTTTTCGGCCTTTTCTTCGGCCTTCAGGTCGCGTTCTTCTTCCTTCTGTTCTTCGAGGAACGCTTCTTCTTCGGCTTCGGCTTCTTCGCCTTCGATCTGCGCCCGTTCTTCTTCTTCGGCCTTTTCTTCGGCCTTCGCTTCTTCGGCTTCTTCGGCGGCCCCACAGTTATTAACCACTTCTGAGAGCTTCAGAGCGCCGTTCTTCAAAGCCTTCTTCAATTCCACGTCGACCTTGTTGAGGTCGTCGACCTCGGTGCTCACCTGGGCGACCGCGTTTTCGGCCTTTTCGCAGTCTCCACTTTCGTAGCTCGCCTGCACCTGGTCGAGGTTCGAGGTGATCTGATCCGCGGTTGCTCCTGGCAGCAGTTCGCCGTTGCCGCCGCCCCCGCAGGCGGACAGCAGCAGGCCCACCGCGAGCGCGGCAAGGATGAGCGCGGCTGCTCGGACGCGACCGATCTTTCGAGGATAAAGAACACTTCTGAACCGATATTTACCCTGCATCTGGGAGTCCGTTTCGCTTTCGGGCGCTCAGCGGCCGATTTGGAGCCGCTCGGCAAGCGCCGAGGGCAGACCGGCCTCGAGGATCGCCGCGCCGGCCGCGACCGCGTCGTACTCGACCCGGTGGTAACGCGCGGTCCGGTCATCGGTGTCGATCTCGAGCCAGGCGGCGCGCGGGTCGCCGTCGCGCGGCTGGCCGACGCTGCCCGGGTTGAGTAGCCACTCGCCCTCGCCGAGGTCGAGCAGGTCGCCGTCGGTCGCCTGGGCGCCGGTGGCGTAGCTCTTGCGCCCGGTCGAGGGCGGCCGGGTGAAGAAGAGCGAGACGTGCGAGTGGCCGATCAGGCAGATCCGTTCCGTCTGCGCGTCCAGACCGGCTTCGGCCTGATCGATCGAGAGCACGTACTCCCAGATCGGGTCCCGCGGCGAGGCGTGGAAGAGGCCGAACCCGGAGCGGTCGCCCTGCGGGGAGAGGCTCGCGAGCCACTCGAGCGTCTCCGCCGAGACGTGCCCGCGGGTCCAGTCGACCGCCGCCCGCGCCGTCTCCGAGAAGGTCGCCGCGTCGATCGCCCCGGTCACCGCCAGGTCGTGGTTGCCGTTCAGCGAGACCGCGCAGCGCTCGCGCACGATCGCCGTGCACTGGTCGGGCTGGGCGCCGTAGCCGACGACGTCGCCGAGGCACCAGATCTCCTCCGGCCCGACGGCCTCGATCGACTCGAGGACCGCCTCCAATGCCGGGAGATTGGAGTGGACATCTGAGATCACCCCTACGCGCAAGCGACCCAAACTACACGGCCCGGGCGTCCGCCCGTCGAACTTGCGGCCGCCCGGCGGCGACGCAGCGGCGGCGACCCCTACGATTGCTCATATGCCTCCAACCGATTCGATCGCCGAGCTGAAGGTCGCCGTCGAGGCCGCCGCCCGGGCGCTGCGCGACGGCGAGCCGACCGAGCCCGCCCCGACCCTCGACCGTCCTCCCAAAGCCGACCTCGGCGACTACAGCTCGAACGCCGCGATGCTGCTCGCCGGGGCGCTGAAGGACAACCCGCGGGCGGTCGCCGAGCGCCTCCGCGGCGAGCTCGAAGGGATCCTCGGCGGCGAGGCGGGGAGCCTCGACCGGGTCGAGGTCGCGGGCCCCGGCTTCGTCAACCTCTTCCTCGCCGACGCCTGGTACCGGCGCGCGCTCGGCCGGCTGCTGGGGGCCGGGGAGGACCTCGGCCCGGCGGCGACCGCGACCCCGGAAAAGATCCTGGTCGAGTTCGTCTCCGCCAACCCGACCGGCCCGCTGCACGTCGGCGGCGGCCGCGGGGCCGCCTACGGCGACGCGGTGGCGCGGCTGCTGACCGCGATCGGCCACGAGGTCGAGCGCGAGTACTACATCAACGACGCGGGGTCGCAGATCACCAACTTCGCCCGCTCGATCTCGGCCCGGATGAAGGGCGAGGAGATCCCCGAGGACGGCTACCAGGGCGAGTACGTGATCGAGCTGGCCAAGCAGGTCGCCGACGAGGGGATCGACGCCGACGACCTGGGGGCGGTCGGCGACCGCGGCATCGCGCTGATGATGGAGCAGGTGCGGGCGACGCTCGGCCGCTTCGGGGTGGTCATGGACACCTACTTCTCCGAGCGCAGCCTGGTCGAGAAGGGCGACGCCGAGGCGGCGCTGGCGAGGCTCGACGCGGGCGGCCACACCTACCGCCACGAGGGCGCGCTCTGGCTCCGCACGACCGAGTTCGGCGACGACAAAGACCGGGTGCTGATCCGCTCCGACGGCGAGCCCACCTACCTGATGCCCGACATCGCCTACCACTGGGACAAGCTCGACCGCGAGTTCGGCCGGCTGATCGACGTGCTCGGCGCCGACCACCACGGCTACGTGGCGCGGCTGCGGGCCTCGATCGAGGCGCTCGGCGCCGACCCCGACGGCTTCGAGGCGCTGATCATGTCGCTCGTCCACATCGTCGAGGACGGCCAGCGGGCGCAGATGTCGAAGCGCAGCGGCGATTTCGTCTCGCTCGACGACCTGATCGACGACATCGGCGCCGACGCGGCGCGCTGGTTCATGCTCTCGCGGTCCCACGAGACCACCGTCGACATCGACCTGGCGCTGGCCCGCAAGCAGGCCTCCGAGAACCCCGTCTACTACGTCCAGTACGCGCACGCACGGATCGCCTCGATCCTGCGCAAAGCCGACGAGGAGGGGTCGGGCGCGCCGGAGGCCCTCGACGCCGACGAGCGCGGCGCGCCGCTCGAGCCGAGCGAGAAGGCGCTGGTCAAGCGGCTGCTCGAGTTCCCGAACGAGGTGCGCGAGTCGGCCGGGCGGCGGGCGCCGCACCGGATCTGCGCCTATTCGACCGCCGTCGCCGCCGACTTCCACGCCTTCTACCGCGACTGCCAGGTGGTCGGCGCGGAGGGGGAGGGGGTCGAAACCTCGCGGCTCGCCCTGTGCCTGGTGGCGAAGCGGACGATCGCCGGGAGCCTTGGCCTGCTCGGCATCTCCGCGCCCGAGCGGATGTGAGTCGGAAGGGCGCCAAGCTCGACGTGCTCGCCGAGATCGGCGGGCCCGCGTCCTCGAACGGGCGCGTCTGGGGACTGCGCCGCGGCGACCTCGAGGCGCTCGACCGGGTGCGCGAGGAGCTGAACGGGACCCGCTCGGTGCTGGTGACCGGGGAGGAGGAGGCGACCGCGACCGTCGCCGTCGGCCTCGCCGGGGTCGCCGCCGCGGCCGGGGTGGCGACGGCGCTGGTCGAGTGCGACGTCGAGCGGCCGCGGCTGGCCGAGGAACTGGGGCTGGAGCCGACGCCGGGGCTGCACGAGTACCTGCGCTGGGAAGCGACGCCGCCCGACGTGGTCCAGCCGCTGGTCCTCGCCGGCTCGGCGGCGGAGGGCGCGCCGGCGCCGCTCGCCTGCGTCACCGCGGGTCGGCAGAGCGACCGGGCGCGGGCGCTGCTCGACCTCGGGAGCTTCCGTCACATGACGACGAAGCTGGGCGAAGCCTACGAGCTGGTCGTCCTGCTCGGGCCGCCGCTGGAAGGCGCGGGGGGCCCGCTGGGAAGCGCCGCCGCGACCGCCGACGGCACCGTCGTCGCGCTGACCGAGGTCCCCTCGAAGCGCGCCGCGAAGGCGACCCACGACGCCCTCGCCTGGCTCCAGGCCCGCCCCCTCGGGGCGGTCGTCGTCACCACCACCGATTGAGTTCGCAGAAACCCGCGGATAGCGCGGGAAAGTGCGAACGCGTCAGAGGTCGTAGCGGGCTAAGTCCTCGTCGAGGCGCTCGCGGTCCTCGTCGCTCGGGCCTTCCAGGTCGGGTCTTCGGTCCTCGCCCTTGCCCGCCACCTTGCGCCATTTCCAGACCGCGAAGGCGAGCAGGACCACGGCGACGATGAAGGCGACGATCGGCACCACGTAGGCAGAGAGGGTGAAGCCGCTGCTCTTCGGCAGCGCCAGCACCGCGTCGCCGTACTGGTTGACCAGCGCTTCCTTGATCTGGCTCTTGTCCTTGCCTTCTTTGGCGAGCTTTTCGACGAAGGCCTTCTCGCGCGTCGCCTGCGGCGATTCGGCGAGCGCGAGGAGCGTGCCGCAGACCGGGCACATCACTTCTTCCTCGATTTCGTTGAGGATCGAGCGAAGGTCGGTGGCCGTCGCGACGGCGGGCTCGAGCGCCGGCGCCGCGAATACGAATAGCGCCATCAGGACCGCGAGCAGCGTCGGCCACCGCCCGAGCCGTGCCCTCAGGCTCATGCCGCTTTCTTCGTCGGCGGCAGCAGCGGCACGACGTGTTCTTCAAGGATCTTCTTGTCGACCGGGCCGGGCTCGTCCCAGGCCAGCTTGCCGTCGGGTTCGAGCAGGTAGTTCTCGGGCACACCGGTCGTGCCGAATTCGTGCCCGTTGTCGCCGTTGCCGTCGTGCAGCTGCGGATAGGTGAGCCCGTATTCCCTGGCGAACTTGCTGCCGTCGTCGCTGAGGTCCTGGGTATCGATCCCGACCACGGTGAAGTTCGCCCCCGCGTGTTCTTCCTGGAATTTCTGCAGCTCCGGCGCCTCGTCGCGACAGGGGATGCACCAGGAGGCCCAGAAATTCACCAGGACCCACTTGCCGCGGTATTCCTTCAGCGACCCCTGGCCGTGTTCCTCGAGTTTCGGCAATTCCGGGGACGGGGCGGTCTGGCCATCGGCGAGGCGCGAGTTGCCTTTGCTGATCAGGCCGAAGGTGAGCAGTGCCACGATGGCGACGGCCACCACGACGGAGATGATGACGCGGGGTCTCACAACATCAAGAGACTACGAAAAGCGCCTAACGGTTGGTTCAAGGCCGGCCGCGAGGCCGCTCAGGCGCGCAACTCGGGGAACGGCCCGGCGAACGCGCTGAAGGCGTCGTCGATCAGCTCGACCAGGTCGTCGGCGCCGTCGCTCGCCGCCCAGCGCGAGGAGGCCGAGCCCATCGCGGCGAGCGCCGCGGCGACCAGCGCTTCGATCCGGAGGTCGACGTCCTCGGCCCCGAGTCGCTCGGCCAGGGCGGCGCCGATCAGCTGCTTCCACTGGTCGAAGCGCTCGAGCTGGTGGGCGCGCAGCTTCGTCGTCGAGCGGGTCAGCCGCAGCCGCGCCAGCGACTGGGTCGGGCTCTCGCGGTACACCGCGATGATCGGGTCGAGGGACTGGCGCAGCGCCGACCAGGCGTCTTCGCCGGCGGGCCGCTCGCGCAGCCGCGCGGCGATTTTCACCCCCAGCTCCTCCTGGGCGACGAACACCGCGTCTTCCTTCGACTCGAAGTAGCGGAAGAAGCTGGCGCGGGAGATCCCGGCGGCTTCGGCGACCTCGGTCGCGGTCACCGCGTCGAAGCCGCGCTCGGCGAAGACGTTGAAGGCGACCTCGGCGATCTGGACTCGCACGTTCTCGCGCGTGCGGCTGCGCAGATCAAGAGGTTTGTCGGCCATCGCAGACATTTCCAGATTCTATGTTCAGATTGGGTCCCCTGGCTACCTTTTTCTTCACGCCTGGTCCTTTTTCGGCCCCTTGTCCGTCAAGAAAAAGTCATCTGGACAGCGACCCCAAGTGTTTACCGTCCGCCGAACGCTCATCGTCTCCGGTTCGCGATAGATTTCCCTGACCTTGAAAGGAATGACCCTCGAACAAAAAATCGGGATCGGCTTCTGGGTAGGCGTAGTCGCCTTCATGCTCTCCCAGATCCTCCTGGTCGTCTTCGCGATCGCCTTCTTCCTCGGCCACTTTGTCTGGCCGAGCTAGCCGCGCCGCGCCGACTTTCCCGCTCCGAACTAGACTTGCCGCGTATGCGGCGGTAGCTCAGTTGGTAGAGCGCAAGCTTCCCAAGCTTGAGGTCGCGGGTTCGACCCCCGTCCGCCGCTTCAGTTTCCCGGATAGAAACGCCTCGTCGGTCGACTTGAGACCGAGTCGATACCGTTTGCGCGATGTCCGGCGTCCCATCGTCCGGCAGGTCGTTCCGCAAGCCGCCCCCTGAGAGGGACGGGACCGACCCGCCGAAGAGGAAGCGCTATTGGTGGCGGTTCAGCCTCGCCGGCCTGATCATCGTCGGCGTGGTCGCGGCGGCGACCTCGACCGCGATCCTGCTCTATTTCGGGTCGATCGTCGAAGGCTTCCAGGTGATCCCGGGAATCGAAAAGATCGAACCGCATCTGTTGGTGGGGAGCCCTGGCGAACCGCAGACGATCATGATCATCGGGTCCGACAAAAGGGCCGGCTCGGGCGAAAAGAACGGTCGCTCGGACACGACGATCCTGCTGCGCCTCGACGCCCAGCAGAACCTGATCTCGGTGATGTCGATCCCGCGCGACCTGAAGACCGAAATCCCCGGCCACGGCACCGAAAAGTTCAACGCCGCCTACTCGGACGGCGGGACGGCCCTGACGCTCAAGGTGGTCGAAGAACTGACCGGGCTGAAGGTCAACCACATCATCAACGTCGACTTCCTCGGCTTCGTCCGCGCCGTCGACGCGATCGGCTGCGTCTATACCGATGTCGACCGTCGCTACTACCACTCCAATGCCGAAGTGGCGCCCGGATCGGCGGAAGAATATTCCGCGATCGACATCAAGCCGGGCTACCAGAAGCTGTGTGGGAAAAAGGCGCTCGAGTACGTGCGCTACCGCCACACCGACACCGACATCGTCCGCTCGGCCCGCCAGCAGAGCTTCCTCAGCCAGGCCCGCCACCAGATCTCACCGGCCGGCCTGCTGAACGACGAACAGGGCCTGGTGAAGACCCTGACCGAATACACCAGCTCCGACATCAACCACAGCTCCGAACTGATCACCCTGCTCGACCTGCTCTACGGGGTGCGCGGCGCCGAAGTGAACCAGGTGCACTTCCCGGCCGTGCTCGGCCCCAGCTACGTCTACGCGAGCCCGACCGACATCCACCACGCGGTGCGGGAATTCCTCGGCGAAGCCGGCTTCGAGTCGAAGAAGCTCGCGGGGGAAGAACCGGAAAAGGCAAAGGCGTCGAAGCGGGCGGGCGGCGAGAAGAAGCCGTCGAAGGGCAAGAAGGTGCATCGCGCTCCTCCCGGCGAGGACGAACTCGTTCCCGCGTCTGAAGCGGGCCAGGAGATGGGCGAAAAGGTCGCCCGCCAGGTCGGGCGCGGATTCCCGGTCTACTACCCGACCCGCCTGCCCGAAGGCGCCTTCTTCCAGGAAGACGACTCCTACGAACACATCGTCAACCCGTTCGTCTACCACCTGAAGGACAAGGAAAAGGCTCGGCACGGGGCCTATCGGATGGTCGGCATCTTCGGCCCCGAATACGAACCGAACTACCTCGGCGTGCAGGGGATCCAGGGCT
>DAIQOT010000265.1:0-5107 GCA_036787695.1 Solirubrobacterales bacterium
TCCCGGGCGTCTCGTGGCGGCCACAGCCTGCCCGGGCCGCCACGAGACGCCCGGGACGCATCTTGGACGGCCGGCGACGGCCGGCTCCGCCCTAATCCACCGCGGGAAGCGGGACTGGGGTTGGGGGGTCCTCCTCGCGGAGGATCGCTACGGCGTTCTTGGCCGCGAGCTCGGCCATCGCGTCGCGGGTCTCGGTGGTCGAGGAGCCGATGTGGGGGACGAGGACTACGTTCTCGAGTTCGAGCAGGGCCGGTTGGACGTCGGGCTCGTGCTCGAAGACGTCGAGGCCGGCGTTGGCGATGACGCCGTCGTGGAGCGCCTCGGCCAGGGCCGGTTCGTCGACGACGGCGCCGCGGGCGGTGTTGACGAGGGTCGCGGTCGGCTTCATCAGGGCGAGCTCGCGGGCACCGATCAGGTGCTTGGTCTCCGGGGTCAGCGGCGAGTGGAGGCTGAGGACGTCGCTGGTCGCCAGCAGCTCGTCGAGGTCGAGTCGGGTCGCCTCGAGCTCGGCCGCGTGCGGCGAATCGTTGCGGGAGAAGTAGGCGATCTCCATGCCGAAGGCGCGGCCGCGGGCGGCGACGCGCGAGCCGATCCCGCCGAGACCGACGATCCCGAGCCGGCCGCCGCGCAGGTCGTGGCCGACCATGAAGTCGAGGCCCCAGGCCCAGGACCGCCCGGCGCGGATCAGCCTCTCCCCCTCGCCCAGTCGGCGGCGAGCGGCGAGGATCAGGGCGAAGGCGAGGTCGGCGGTGGCGTCGTCGAGGACGCCGGGCGTGTTGGTGACGACGACCCCGCGCCGGGCGCAGGCGGCTAAGTCGACGTTGTCGAAGCCGACGGCGACGTTGCAGACGCCGCGCAGCCGCGGCCCGGCGGCGTCGAGGAACTCGTCGTCGACGCGGTCGTAGAGCATCGAGACGACGACGTCGGCCCCGGCGACCAAGGCCAGGAGGTCGTCCCGCGAGAGCCGCTCGCTTGCCGGTCCGCTGCGGACCTCGCCGACCGAGGCGAGGGTCTCGGGGGCTCTCCCGGGCAGCGCGGCGGTGGTGACGATCGTCGGCATCGTCCTTTCATACCGGACAAATGAAAATTCTGGCGACTACCTGGTTTTAGGGATTAAAGCGTGGGTAGAGAAACTGTCTCCCCCTGTAGTTCCCTGAAAGGCGTCCCTCCTGCCCCGGAGGGGCGCCTTTTCTCTTAGTCGTCTTCGTTGGCCGGGTCCTTGCCGGGCCAACGGCCGGTGGCACCGGCGAAGCCGGAGCGCGCCTGGTGGTCGACGATGCCTTTGGTGACGCGGAAGATCGCGCCCTCGATCGCCAGCGCGGCGATCAGTTTGCCGGTCGGCACGCCGCGCACGTTCGGCTCCGGCGGTTCCTCGTCGTCGAACACCGCCCAGGCTTTTTCGAAGGCCTTCTTGGCGACTAGCCCGGCGACCAGGCCCGCCGCGATTCCCACTGGCGCGAAGAGGATCTTCATGCGCCGAAAGGTACCCCACCGGCCGTCGATCACACCCTCCCGCCCGCCGATATATCGCTCGGAGTTGACATATTGTTACGACTTGTTACGATATATCGCGTTAGCTTCCGATAGAGAAACAAGGAGATTCATAGTTATGTACAGCAAGCACTCACACAGACATTCGCGTCATCCAGGTGGTCGGGATCGGGAGGAGTACATGCGCATGCGTGGCTTCGGTGGTCCCGGACGCGGCGGCCGTGGGCCGCGGGCGCGTCGCGGTGATGTCCGCGCCGCCGTCCTCGCCCTGCTCGCCGATCGCCCGATGCACGGCTACGAGATGATCAAAGAGATCGAGGAGCGCAGCGAGGGGGCATGGACTCCCAGCGCCGGCTCGATCTACCCGATGCTCCAGCTGCTCGAGGACGAGGGCCTGATCCGCGGCGAGGACATCGACGGCAAGCGCCGTTTCACCCTCACCGACGAGGGCCGCAAGGAGCAGGACGAGAAGTCCGGCGACGTCACCCCCTGGGATGCCGTCCGCGCCGGGGTCCCGACCGGCCACCTGCAGCTCCGTGGCTCGATCCACCAGCTGCTCTCGGCCGTGAAAGCGGTCGCCTCCGGCGGCGACGAGGAGCAGCAGAAGCAGGTTCGCGAGCTGCTCGACGACACCCGCCGCAAGGTCTACGGGATCCTCGCCGAGGGCCCCGCGGACGAGAAGCAGGACTAGTCAGCCGTGCCGGCCGACGCCGGCGCGCGCGAGCATCCGCGGAGGGTCCGACTCCATCCGCGGATGCGCCTCGCGACCCGAGCCGCCTGAAGGGCCCGGGTCGCGAGAAGTCCGTTTCCCCAAACGGACCCACACATATGGAGATACATATCTCCGTCTCTCCTCCCTTTGGTGATTCCCCCAGAAGCACTCCCTGTTTTGCAGGGGCTTCTTCCTTTCACCGGAGAGACAAGCGGAAAGATATTGGATTGCGGCAAACGACGCAATCCCTACTTTCAATTAGCGGGCGATCGGCTGCGCGGACGGTGTCGCCGCGAGTACTCGATCGGCCACCGACTGGCCGGTGAGACCGACCTCGGCGCGCAGTAGATCGGGCTTGCCGTGGGTGACGTAGCGGTCCGGCAGGCCGACGCGGAGGACCCGCGCGCGCTCCCCCGGGCCGGCCGCGAAAGCGTCCTCGAGATGCTCCAGCACGGCGGCGCCGAAGCCGCCCGGGAGCACGTTCTCCTCGATCGTCACCAGCAGGTCGTGGTCACGCGCCAGGTTGCTCGCCAGCTCACCGTCGAGGGGCTTGGCGAAGCGGGCGTCGGCGACCGTGACCTGGACGCCGTGGTCGGCGAGGATCGCCGCCGCCTCGAGCGCCACAACGACCCCGTAGCCGTAGCCGAGCAGCGCCACGCCGCGTCCCTCGGCGAGCACCTCGCCCTTGCCAATGGGCAGGAGCTCCGGCGTCGTAGGAATCGGCACACCCTCGGCCGAGCCGCGCGGGTAGCGCAGCGCCGCCGGGCCGTCGTGGGCGATCGCCGTGTGCAGCATGTGGACCAGCATCGCCTCGTCGCGCGGCGCCATCAGCACGACGTTCGGGATCGGCCGGAAGAAGCTGACGTCGAAGGCGCCGTGGTGGGTCGGCCCGTCGTCGCCGACCAGCCCGGCGCGGTCCATCGCGAAGGTCACGTCGAGGCTCTGCAGGCAGACGTCGTGGACGATCTGGTCGAAGGCGCGCTGGAGGAAGGTCGAGTAGATCGCGGCGACCGGCTTGGCGCCCTGGAGGGCGAGACCGGAGGCGAGCAGGATCGCGTTCTGCTCGGCGATCCCGACGTCGTAGTACTGCGCCGGCAGCTCGTCGGCGAGCTTCTGCAGGCCGGTCCCCCCCGCCATCGCCGCGGTGATCCCGATCACCCGGGAGTCGCGCTCGGCCTCGGCGACCAGCGCGTCGGCGAAGACCTTCGTGTATTGCGGCGGCGAGCCCGGCGCGGGCGGCTTCTCGAGCCGCTCGATCCCCTCCGGCGAGTCGGTTTCCTGCACCGGGACGGTCTTCTGTGAGGCGGGTTCCTTCGATGTCGGAAGGCCGTTGACGATCGAGTTCGGCTTCGCCGCGTGCCACTCCTCCATCGAGGCGAGGCCGTTGGCTTCGGCGGGCGCGAAGCCCTTGCCCTTGACCGTGTGGATGTGGACGACCACCGGGCGTTCGGCCTCGAAGGCCTCGGTCAGGGCGCCGCGTAGCGCGCCGACGTCGTGCCCGTCGATCACGCCCATGTAGGCGAGGTCGAGCTCCTCGAAGAAGAGGCCGGGCGCCCAGTAGGCCTTGATCGCGGCCTTGATCTCGGGGCCGAGGCGCTCGATCCGCCGGCCGACGCCGAGCGGCAGTTTCGTCAGCCGGTCCTCGAGGTCCTCGCGGGCGTGGTAGAGCCGCGGGTTGAAGCGGATCCGGTTGAAGGAGCGCGAGAGGGCGCCGACGTTCGGCGAGATCGACATCCCGTTGTCGTTGAGGACGATCACGATCGGCGTCTGCAGGCCGCCCGCGGCGTGCAGGGCCTCGTAGGCGACGCCCCCAGTGAGGGCGCCGTCACCGATCACCGCGGCGACGCGGCCGTCGACGCCGATCCCCTTGCGCATGCCCTCCTTCAGCCCGACCGCGTAGCCGATCGAGGTCGAGGCATGGCCGGCGCCCATGATGTCGTGCTCGGACTCCTCGATCGAGCAGAACGGGGCGAGGCCCTCGTACTGGCGGATCGTCGACAGCTCCTCGCGGCGGCCGGTGAGGATCTTGTGCGGGTAGGACTGGTGACCGACGTCCCAGAGGACCTTGTCGCGCGGGCTTTCGAGCACGCTGTGGAGGGCGACGGTGAGCTCGCAGGTGCCGAGGTTGGCGCCGAAGTGGCCGCCGATCTGGCCGATCGTGTCGATGATGTACTCGCGCATCTCCTGCGCGACCTGCTGCAGCTGGGCGTCGTCGAGCCCGTTGAGGTCGGCGGGCCCGTCGATGTCCCCGAGCAGGGAAAGCGGCTCCGGCTCCGCGCCGTTGTCCTTGGAGTTCTTGTTCTTGTCGCTCATTCGTGCCTCGTGAAGATGTAGTCGGCGACGCGCCTCAGATCGTCGGTTTCGCCGTGCGTTTCGGCCAGTGCCGCGGATGCCTTGGCGTGGGATTCCGACGCGAGCGCCCGTGCCCGGTCGAGGCCGAAGAGGCTGACGTAGGTGATCTTGTCAAGTCGCTCGTCGCTTCCATGGGGCTTGCCGAGCCGCTCATCGCTCTCGGTCACGTCGAGGATGTCGTCGACGATCTGGAACAGGACGCCCAACTCGTCGGCGAAACGGCGGTACGTCATTGTCTCACTTTCGTCGGTGCCCTCGAGGATCGGCACCACGCAGACGCTGGCGGAGATCAGCCGGCCGGTCTTCAGGGCGTGCAGCTCGCGCAGGCCTGCGGCGTCGAGACCGGCCCCGGTGACGTCCACGTACTGGCCGCCGACCATGCCGTCGACCCCGGTCGCGGCGGCCAGCTCGCGCAGCGCGGCGAGGACTCGGGCCGGGTCGCCGGGCTGCTCGCAGAAGAGCCGTACCGCCTCGGCGAAGAGCCCGTCGCCGGCGAGGATCGCGACGTCCTCGCCGAACCGCTTGTGGGACGTCGGCTTGCCGCGGCGCAGG
>DAIQOT010000266.1:0-5065 GCA_036787695.1 Solirubrobacterales bacterium
AGGCGGTGATCGCGTACTGGGCCGAGCCCTCGCCGAGCACGCAGACGACCGGCCGGCTCGGCTCCGCCATCTGCACGCCGATCGATGCCGCGAGGCCGAAGCCGAGCCCGCCGCCGGCGCTGAAGTAATAGGAGCCGGGGCGCGAGAGCCGCAGCTGGTTGCGCAGCGCCAGGGTCGAGGAGGGCGACTCGAGGACGACGATCGCGTCCTCGGGGAGGGCTTCGCGGAGCGCGCCGTGGACGGTCGAGGCGTTCAGCGGGTCGGTGATCTCGAGGTCGCCGGGGCCGGGGTTCGGCTCGGGCGTCGGTCGCTCGGACGCGGGGACCGCCTCGACCAGCGCCGCCAGGGTCAGGCCGACGTCGGCGACGATCGCGTCGCCCATCGGCGCGCGGACCGCCTCGTCGGGGTCGGAGGTGATCGCGACCAGTCGCGCGCCCTCCGGCAGCAGCGGCCCGGGGATGTGCGGGTAGTACGGGAAGACCGAGCTGCCGATGACGAGGATCAGGTCGTGGCCCTCGAGCGTCATCCCGACCGGGCCGATCGCCGGCGGCAGGACGCCGCGGAAGTTCGGGTGGTTCTCGGGGAAGCCGAGGCGGACGCCACCGGTCGCGGGGCTGGCCCAGACCGGGAGGCGCTGGCGCTCGGCGAGGGCGATCGCGCTGTCCCATCCCCCGGCGGTGTCGATGTCGGGACCGGCGACGAGGACCGGGTTGCGCGCCGCGTCGAGCTCGGCGGCGAGGGCGGCCACCGCGGCGGGGTCGGCGACGGCGCGGCCGGTCACCTTGCGGGTCGTCGCATGGCGGGCGTCGGCGGCGTCGACCTCGACCTCCCAGTCGTCCATCGGCAGGCTGACGAAGACCGGGCCGCGCGGCGCCAGGCCGGCGAGATGGGCGCCGTGGGCGAGCGCCAGCGGCACGTCCTCGGCCCGCGGCGGCTCGTAGCTCCACTTGACCAGCGGGTGCGGCATCCGGGTCGCGTCGCGGTTGGTGAGGTTCGCCTGCAGGGTGATCTGGGCGCGCGCCTGCTGGCCCGCGGTGATCAGCAGCGGCGAGTGGTTGGCCTGCGCGTTGAAGATCGCCCCCATCGCGTTGCCCATCCCCGGCGCGGTGTGGAGGTTGACGACGGTGGTGCGGCCGCTCGCCTGGGCGAACCCGTCGGCCATCCCGACGACGACCGCCTCCTGCAGCCCGAGCACGTAACGAAAGTCGCTCGGGAAGTCACGCAACATCGGCAGCTCGGTCGAGCCGGGGTTGCCGAACATCGTCGTCATCCCCTGCTCTCGGAACAGGTCGAAGGTCGCCTCGCGTACGGTCGGCATCGGCGGCACGTTACACGAATCGGTGTAGAGGTTGTTGACCGCTGCGTTGCAGAACTCACGAGTCTGACGCCCTGACCGATCAGGAGCAAGTGAGAGATCAGACTCTGTCCCATACCGCTGTGAATCAGGTCCCGCAGCAGGTCCCGCTCGGCCCGCGCCTCGCCGGTCTGGCGATCCTCTGCGTGACGCTGTTCGGGCTGGCGACGCTCGTCGGCCTGTTCGCGAACACCTGGGCCTAAAGCGGCGCGGCGGCGCGCGCAATACGCTTCCGTCTTCCCCATAAGACTTGACGGAGGACGAACTTTGAGCGTTGACGCAGAGACCACCGCGGGCGAGCAGCTCTGGGGTGGCGAGACCACCAAGGCAGTCGACAACTTCCCGGTTTCCGGCGAGCGGGTGCCGGTCCCCGTGGTGCGCTGGCTGGGACGGATCAAGTCCGCCGCGGCGGAAGCCAACGGCGCGCTCGGCAAGCTCGACGGCGAGCTGGCGAGCAGCATCGCCACCGCGGGCAAGGCGGTCGCCGAGGGCAAGCACGACGACCAGTTCCCGATCGACGTCTTCCAGACCGGCTCGGGCACCTCGTCGAACATGAACGCCAACGAGGTGATCGCGAACCTCGCCGGCGACGGCGCCCACCCGAACGACCACGTGAACATGGGCCAGTCGTCCAACGACGTCTTCCCCAGCGCGGTGCACCTGGCGGCGCTCGACGAGGTCAGCCATGACCTGCTGCCGGCGATGGGCTCGCTGGAGAGCGCGCTGGAAGCGAAGGCGACCGAGTTCAAGGACGTCGTCAAGGCCGGCCGCACGCACCTGATGGACGCGGTCCCGGTGACGCTCGGCCAGGAGTTCGGCGGCTACGCCGCGCAGGTGCGGCTCGCCGTGCAGCGGGTCGAGGCGACGCTTCGCCGCGTCGGCCAGATCCCGCTCGGCGGCACCGCCACCGGCACCGGCCTGAACACCCACCCGGAGTTCGCGGCGAAGGTGCGGGCGAAGCTCGCCTCCGATACCGGCCTCGAGATCTCGGCGCCGCTCGACCCGTTCGAGGCGCAGGGCAACCGCGACGCGCTGGTCGAGCTGTCGGGCGCGCTGAAGGTCTATGCCGTCTCGCTCAACAAGATCGCCAACGACCTGGCGCTGATGGGCTCCGGCCCGCGGGCGGGGCTCGCCGAGCTGCGCCTGCCGGAGCTGCAGAAGGGCTCCTCGATCATGCCGGGCAAGGTCAACCCGGTCATCCCCGAGGTCGTCATCCAGGTCGCCGGCCAGGTGATCGGCAACGACGCCGCGATCACGATCGGCGGCATGCAGGGACAGTTCGAGCTCAACGTGCGGGTGCCGCTGATCGCCCGCAACCTGCTCGACTCGATCAAGCTGCTGGCGAGCGCCTCGCGCCTCCTCGACGAGAAATGTGTCTCGGGCCTGGAAGCCAACGAGGAGATGACCGAGCGCCACGCCGAGGCGACCCTCGCCACCGCCACCGCCCTCAACCCCCACATCGGCTACGACGCGGCCGCCGCGATCGTCAAGGACGCCGCCGACTCCGGCCGGCCGCTGCGCGAGGTCGCGCTCGAGCACGGGGTTTCGACGGAGACGTTGGACGAGGCCTTGGACCACCGGGCGATGGCCCGGCCGCACGACCAGGGCTGAGGTTTGCGATAGGGGATTCGACGGACCCCTCCCTCACGAACAGGGAGGTTCGTCCGGGGTCCGTCGAATCCCCTCCCACCGGGCGCCGCCACTGGGGGCGGCACCTTCGCCGCGCCGTCGAAGCGGATTCAGCGCGAGCGGGCGGCCTCGACGAGGCTCTCGGCTTTGCGCCAGGCTCGCTTTCGGTCCTCGGCGCGGACCGCGAGGGCGCCATAACCGGCGCGACTCTTCATCTGCAGGAGGACGCTCAGATCGGCGCTGAGCTGCTTGCCGTCCGGCCTGACTTTCGAGAGCTCGCCGATCGCCTGTTGGTGATCCTCGCCCTGGACGAAGTGTCCGAGCGCCCGACAGCACAACACGTCGGAGGCGGCGATGCCGGCGAGCACGCAGAGCGAGACGAAGGAATCGCCGACCTTGTCCTCGTCATCGGCGAGGTCACGTATCGTCGCCGCCTGCTCGAGGAACTGTTCGGCCTTGCGCAAGCGGCCTCTGGCGATGGCCTCACCGCAGTCGCGTAGTCGCGTCGCCATCACGACTTCGGAGCGCTGATCATTCTTTTCAGCTGTGACGTCGTGCCGAAGATCGCGATGCCGTCCGCGACCACTTCTTCCGCAAGCTCGTGAATGGCGGGGTCGGCCAAGTCCTGCCTTCGATACTCGAGGACGCGCGCTTCATTGCCGGTCCATGCGGTGGCTTCGCTCTCAAGATCGACGAGCTGCTCCTCCCATTTCGAATCCCGGGACCCGGCCGATGCCGGTTTTCGAACGACGAAGAGATCGAGGTCGCTCCCGGGACCGGCATCCCCCCGAGCGACGGAACCGAAGAGGAAGACAAGTGCGGGCGGGACCTCCCAACCCGTGACGGTCTTCGTGAGGCGCTCGACCAGTTGCGGAAGCAGCGTTCGCAATCCTTCGACGTATGGAGCCGCCAGGTGGCTGCGATTCAGGCTGTAGAGCTTGGCCTGTCCGGCCTGACGACGGTTGACGATTCCCTGCTCCACGAGGCGGTCGGCGGCTTTGCGGACGCCATGCTCGGAGCCGCGGCCCAGCACGCGATGAATGCGGCGACCGGTGAACTCCTCTTCCGCGCCCGCGAGCACCGCGAGGACGTCTCCGTCGAGGGTCGGAGCGACGACGCTGAGGGGTCGGCTGAAGTCCATCGTATCCCAACTATAGGTGATATATCCCAAAGATAGTTGGGATTGCAAGTTCGTGCGCGCAGTGGACCGAGACTCCCGCGAAGCGCGGCGGTTGATGAGATACAGACCCTCCCAACGTTGATTCATGTCCCAGTTCCGCCGCCGCCTCCTCCCCATTCACCTTGCGCTGCTCGCAGCGGCGCTTGCCTGCGCCTGCGGGGCGTTTGCGGCTAGTGCTCGGGCGCAGGTTGCGTGGGTCGTGCATGGGCACGGGTTTGGGCACGGGGTAGGGATGAGCGCTTATGGGGCTTATGGCTACGCCGAGCACGGCAAGAGCTACCAGTTCATCCTCGGCCACTACTACACGGGGACGAGCCTGGGGACGATCAGTGGGCCGAACGTCGTCCGGGTCCTCCTGACGACAAGTAGCGGGGACGTCGACTTCTCCGAAGCGACCAGCGCCTGCCGCACGAAACTGGAACCGACGCGGACCTACCAGGCGCATCGACTCGGGAACACGGTCGTGCTGCGGACCTCCGCCGGCAAACCGCTCGCCAGATGTGGCGGGACGCTGCGGGCTGCCGGCAAAGGCGTGATCAACATCGCTGGGGTCGGTCGCTATCGCGGGGCGCTCGAGACGGTCGCCAACGAAAGTGGGGAACTGAACGTCGTCAACGCGCTCTCCGTCGACAACTACGTCAAAGGCGTCATCCCCAACGAGTCGCCGCCCTCCTGGCCGATGGAAGAGCTGAAAGCGCAGGCGGTCGCGTCGCGGTCCTTCGCCCTCACCGGAGGCGTCGAAGGCGACGGTTACGACCTCTATTCCGACACCCGCAGCCAGGTCTACAAAGGGCTCGAATCGGAGTACACGACCTCCGACGAAGCCGAGGAACAGACCGCCGGCCAGGTGTTGATGTACGAAGGGCAGGTCGCCGAGACGCTCTTCTCCGCCTGCTCGGGCG
>DAIQOT010000073.1:0-15815 GCA_036787695.1 Solirubrobacterales bacterium
CCCCTGGAACGGGCCGCTCGGGCTGATCGGCCACAAGGTCGCGCCGGCGCTGCTCGCGGGCTGCACGGTCGTGTTGAAGTCCTCACCGGAGGCGCCCGGGGATGCCTACGTGGTCGCCGAGGCGGCCGAGGCGGCGGGCCTGCCGCCGGGAGTGCTCAACGTGATCACGGCCGACCGCGAGGTCTCCGAGAACCTCGTCGTCGACCCGCGGATCGACAAGATCACCTTCACCGGCTCGACCGTGGCCGGGCGGCGGATCGCCTCGCTGTGCGGCGAACGCATCGCCCGCGTGACGCTCGAGCTGGGCGGCAAGTCGGCGGGAGTGATCCTCGACGACGCCGACCTCGAGCAGGCGGCGCAGGTGATCGCCGGCGCCGAGTGCATGCTGACCGGCCAGGTCTGCTCCTCGCTGACCCGGTTGATCGTCACCGAGAAGCGCCACGACGCGTTCGTCGAGGCGATCAGCGCCGCCTTCGGCGCCAAGGTCGTCGGCAACCCGTTCGACGAGTCCACCGACATGGGCCCGCTCGCCGCCGAGCGCCAGCGCGACCGGGTCGAGGGCTACATCAAGAAAGGCCAGGAAGAGGGAGCGACGCTCGCCACCGGCGGCGGCCGTCCCGCCCACCTCGAGCGCGGCTGGTTCATCGAGCCGACCGTCTTCGGCAACGTCGACAACTCGGCGACGATCGCCCGCGAGGAGATCTTCGGCCCGGTCCTCACGGTGATCCCGGCCAAGGACGAGGCCGACGCGATCGAAAAGGCCAACGACACGATCTACGGCCTCAATTCCTCGGTCTTCACCGAGGACGTCGACCGCGCCCGCGAGGTCGCCGCTGAGCTACGCGCCGGAACCGTCGGCCACAACGCCTTCCGCACCGACTTCGGCATGGCGTTCGGCGGCTTCAAGCAGTCGGGCCTCGGCCGCGAGGGCGGCATCGAAGGCCTCCGTCCCTACCTGGAGACCAAAACGGTGATCCTCGAGGGCAAGCCCTCCACCTACCGGTCCTAGCGAAAACCGCGAGGCGAATCCTGGGTCCAGAGCAACCAGGATTCGCCTCGCGTCCTACCCTGAGCCGGTGGCCGAGCCGAAGGCCGTCAGCTCGCCGCGAGCTTCGCGGCAACCCCGCCTCTCTCACCCGACGGTGAAGGAGGTGGAGACGCAGCCGAAGCCGTTGTTGGTCGGGGCGGGATAGAAGCCGGCGAAGACCTTTTCTCCGTCGGGGGTGAGGGCGGCGCGGAGGAGAGAGTAGGTGTAGGTCGTCTTGCCTTCGCTGGTCGTGGTTGAGGTTGGTTGGCCGGTGGTGGCGAGGCTGAGGAGGGCTACGCGTTGGTTCGGGTAGGGCGTCCCTTCGCTGCCGCTGAAGCGGAAGACGGCCTGGGAGGCGGCGCCGTTCAGCTGGATTTCCGGTTCGGAGCCGGTGAGGTTGATCGTGTGGCCGCGGTAGCGGAAGCTGACGCTGCCGGCGCCGTCGATCGCCGCCTGGCCGCTCGCCGGGTCGAACCAGCTCGCCGCCGGGGCGAAGTCGACCTCGTAGGGGAAGCTCTGGCCCGAGGGCGCCGTTTCGGCCCCTTCGCGACCGCCCGCCTGCGCCGGGCAGGGAGAGATTTCGGAGCCGACGGTGAGCGCGCCGCCGGAGGCGATCGTCCCTTCGCCGGTCGCCACGTAGCGGATCCAGGAGGCGCGCGGGTACCACTTGACGCTGACGTTTTCGACCGCCACCGCGGTCAGTGGACGGGCGAGCACCGGCGCTTCGCCGGAGATCGGTTCGGAGTGAGATCCGGCCCCGCTCGGCGCGCCGTTGCCTCCGGCTCCGCTGCTCCCGCCTGAGCTGGCGCCGCTTCCGCCCGGCTTGGGCGCGGGCGCGGCGGGCCTCGAGAGGCGCGCCTTGAAGTTGGTGGCGACCCGCTTGCCCGAGCCGCGCACGACGACGCGGGCGGTGAAGGTCGCGGTGTGGCCGGCCAGTCGCTGCAGCGCGCCGGCGCCGAAGCGGAGCTTGACCGACCCCTCACCGCCGGCGCCGACGAAGGGAGGCACGACGACCTTGGCGCGCACCGCCTTGCCGGCGACGCGGACCTTCTCCTGCTTCGGCACCGCCTCGACCGCGCACGCTTCGCTGGCCATGCAGCGCACGACGCCGATCGTCACCAACCCTTTGGCGGGGACCTGGCGAGCCTTCGCCGCGGCCCCCGCGGCCGGGACGGCGACCAGGACGCCGGCCGCGGCCAGCACCCCGATCGCCGCTATCCGCCGCGCGGTCGACACCTAGTTGCCTCCCGCGATCTTCACCTTCAGCAGGTGCTTGGCGGAAGCGCCGTTCGCCTTCAGGACGACGTCGAGGCTGAGGGCGAGCTTCCCCCTGCCGAGCGCCTCGCGGGCGCCCTTCGGCAGCCGCACCTTGACCGCGCCCGACTTGCCGGCGCCGATCCGCTTCGGCGCGATCACCGTGAGCAGCCAACGCTTGCCGGCGATCTTCGCCGCGACGTGCTTCGGCACCACCGTCTTGCAGGCGCTGCCGCCGCTCGGGCAGGCGAACTTCGCCAGCGTCGCGGACCCGCTCGCGTCGAGCTTCCGCACGCCCTTCATCGCGGTCAGCGTTCCCGCCGAGATCGGCGTCGCCACCGGCGCCGGAGCGGGCGTGCTCGAGGGCTCCGTGGTCGTGCCGGTGTCGGTCGGAGTCGTCGTCGCCGGCGGGGTCGGGGTCGGCCCCTTGAAGTCGACGACGAACGGGAGCGGCGGCTTGTTCGGGTCTTCACCGCTGCCCGACGAGTAGAAGTAGGACGAGAGGCCGGTCTGGTCCTGAAAGGAGACCATCGCCTGCGGCCAGGCGCCCCAGCCTTCGACCGCGCGGTTCTGCGCGGGCGACGATTCGACTTCGACGCCGGCGTAGCTCGGCGAGACCGTCAGCGCCGCTTCGAGGTCGATGTGGACGCCGGAGAAGGTCGCGATCTGAGCTTCCGGGGACGGCGTGAACGGGGTGCAGGGAGCTTCCGGTTCGGCTTTGCTCGCGGCGCAGCCGGAGAGCGTCGCGGTCAGCTCCCCGCTGCCGTCGGGGTTGACGGTGAGGGTCGGATCCTCGACCGCGAACGGCACGCTGCCGCTGTAGAAGTTGACGCTGAAGGTCGCGTCCCAGCTGATCTTCGCCGAGCCGTCGGCCTCGATCCGGCCGCTGCCGTTCAGCAGGCGGACGACCTGATGGTGACCCGCCGCGGCACCGAAGTTGGTGTGGGTCGCCCAGCTGGCGACCGCTTCCGGGCCTTCGGCTTCGAGCAGGACCTCGGCGTTGCCTTCGGCGCCTTTGTAGGTCGCTTCGGTCCCGTCCGAGCTCCCGGCCGAGAAGTAGTGGAAGAAGCCGGTCGGCCCGAAGACCAGCGGCGTCTGCATCACGGTGCTGCCGGACCAGTCGAGGGAGGCGCCTTCGACCGCCATGCCGCCGGCGGGGATCGCGGCCGCCGAGGCGGGGGCGGCGGATACGGCGAAGGCCGCCACCGCGGCGGCGACCAGGGTTGCGAGGCGCGCGACGCGGCGCCTGATGAACGACATCGACTTCAAGTTCTTCCTCCTTGGGAATCGAGCGGGCGTCGGGAGGAGACGACTGCCGGGCCAACTCAAGGGTTAGGGTTTCCTAATAAGGCAACCCTAACAAGCTTTCGCTAGATTGAGTTAGGTGCCCCTAATTAAAGCTCGACTTCCCCGCCCGACCCTCCTCCTCCTCGCGCTGGTCGCCTGCCTCTGGGCCTCGGCCGCGAGCGCCGGCGCCGCGGTGCCGAAACGGATCGTCGCCCTGACCCCCTTCGCCGCCAACACGCTGGTGAAGCTCGGCGTCACCCCGGTCGGCATCGGCCAGACCGTCGGCGGCAACGAACGCTTCGACCCTCGCCTGGCGAACGTCACCGTGCTGCCGCTCTCCCATCCGAACGGCCCGAACCTCGAACAGCTGGCGAGCCTGCGCCCGCAGTTGGTGCTCTCGACCAAGACCTGGGCGAAGGGCAACGCGGCGATCGCCGACCTCGGCATCAAGGTGGTCACCCGCGAGCCGGTCCGCGTCAACGGCGTCTTCGACAAGACCCTCGCGATCGGCGAGCTGGTCGGCAAACTGCCCGAGGCGAAACAGCTGGTCGCCCGCGAGAAAGCCGCGATCGGCCGCTCGCGCCGCGACATCACCAGGCGCCCGCGGGTGATGGTGATCCTCGGCGTCGGCCACTCCCCGTTCACCTTCCTGCCGAACAGCTGGGGCGGTGACATCGTCCGCAAGGCGGGCGCCGAAGTCCTCGCCGGCGGGCTGAAGGCGGGCTCCGGCTTCGAGCGCATCTCCGACGAAGTCGTCGTCGCCGAAAACCCCCAGGTGATCATCGTCGTCCCCCACGGCGACCCCGAAAACGTCGGCGCGATCGCCGCGTATTTCGCCAAGGACCCGGCCTGGGGCGCGACGTCGGCGGCGAAGCACGGGCGGATCTACGTCTCGACCAACAACTCGCTGCTGCAGGCCGGCACCGACATCGGCCACACGATCGAAGAAATCCGCAAGGACTACCTGCACAACTGGCCCCGCTGACGATGGCGCGGAGAGTCGTGGTCCTGGCGGTCCTCCTCGCCGCGCTGATCGCCGCCGCGATCGCCGAGCTCGCCCTCGGCGCGATCAAGGTGCCGCCCGGCGAAGTGATCGACATCCTGCTCGGCAACGGGCACGGCGGCCCGAACCAGCAGATCATCGAGGCGTTGCGGCTGCCGCGGACGATCGAAGCGCTGGTCGTCGGCGCCGCCCTCGGCGTCGCCGGGGCGATCCTCCAGGGCGCGCTCGCCAACCCGCTCGCCTCGCCCGACGTGATCGGCGTGACCGGCGGCGCCGGCTTCGGCGCGATCCTGATCATCGTCCTCTTCCCCGAGAAGATCGCGCTGCTGCCCATCGGCGCGCTTCTCTTCGGCCTGCTCGCGGCGGCGCTCGTCTTCGTCTTCGCCTGGACCGGGCGCAACCGCGGCTCGGTCGCCAAGGTGGTGCTGGCGGGGATCGCGATGCTCTCCCTGTTCACCGCCGGGACGACCGGCCTGCTCGCCGCCTACCCCGACAAAGCGCCCTCGGCGATCTTCTTCCTCGCCGGCGGCCTCTCCTCGAGCGGCTGGGAAAACCTCCACACGACCTGGCCCTACTTCGCCGCCGGCGGGCTGATCGTCCTCTTCCTGATCCGGCCGCTCGACCGGCTCGCGCTCGGGGACGACGTCGCCGCCTCGCTCGGCTCGCGCCCACAGTTCATCCGCCTCTGCGCAGCGGTCGCGGCGGCGCTCCTGGCGGCGGCCTCGGCGGCGATCGCCGGCCTGCTCGGCTTCCTCGGCCTGGTCGTCCCGCACGTCGTGCGGATGGCCGGGCGCACCTCGTCGCAGACCTTCGTCGTCCCCGCCTCGGCCCTCGGCGGCGCCGCCCTCCTCGCCGCCGGCGACACCCTGGCACGCACCGTGCGGGCGCCGATCGAACTCCCGGTCGGCCCGTTCATGGTCATCCTCGGCGTGCCGGTCTTCCTCTACCTCCTGCGGAAGGCGATCTGATCGAGGCGCCCGTCGACACCCGCCCCGACTACCCGCTGCCGCTCGAGGCCTACGGCGTCGAGGTCGAGATCGCCGGGACGCCGATCGTCCGCGGCGCCGACCTCCAGGTCCACTCCGGCGAGCTGGTCGCCGTGGTCGGGCCGAACGGCGCGGGCAAGTCGACCCTGATCCGCGCGGTGTCGGGGCTGCAGAAGCCGAGCGCCGGGATCGTCGCCTGGTCAGGGCGCGAAGTGCGGTCGCTGCGGGGACGGGACCTTGCCAAGCTGCGCGCCTTCGTCCCGCAGCGGATGCCGGTACCGGTCGGGGTGACGGTGCGCGAAGCGGTGACGATCGGGCGCTCCTCGCAGCTGCGGCCGCTGGGGCGGATGACCGCCGTCGACCGCGAGGCGATCGACGGGGCGATGGCCCGCGCCGACGTCACCCGCTTCGCCGAGCGGGTACTGCCGACGCTCTCGGGCGGGGAGCTCCAGCGCGTCCAGATCGCGATCGGCCTCGCCCAGGCGGCGCCGGTGCTGATCGCCGACGAGCCGACCTCGGCGCTCGACCTCGGCGCGACGATCGACGTCGCCGGCCTGCTGCGCGGGCTGGTCGACGAAGGGCTGACCGTGCTGCTGGTCGTCCACGACCTGGCGCTGGCGGCGGCGATCGCCGACCGCGTCGTCGTCGTCTCGAACGGGCGGACCGTCGCCGCCGGCCCGCCGCGGGAGGTGCTCACCGCCGAGCGCCTCGCCGAGGTCTGGGGCGCCCACGCCCACCTGACCGAGCACGACGGCCGCACCGCCCTCCACGTCGCCTGGCTCGGGTCGTGAGGGCGAGGCGATGCCGTCGAAGTTTTGCTCGTCGACGGATTGCGTCTACGCCGACGAGCGCGGCCATCGTAGCAGTCCTTTTTAGGGCACCCTAATCTCCGTTGGCATGAGCGTCGACGACCCACAGCGCCGCCTCGAAGCTCGCCCTATCGCCCTCGACGTAGGGCTCGGCGGCGGCCCGCACCGCCTCGAGCACCTTCTCGCGCAGCTCGTCGTCGGCCTCGGCGAGCGCCTCCCGGAGCGGCCCGATGCGGGTGAGGAAGGTCATCAGCTCACTCGCCGGCATCGCGCAGGTGGGATCGAACGGCCGCACCTCGACCTCGCTCCAGCCGGCGTCGGCGAGGATGCCGCGGGTGCGCTCGGGGTCGGCGAGGCCGTAAGGACCGGGCGTGTTCGGGACGCGGGCGGGCAGGTCGAGCAGGTCTTTGGTCGCCCGCGCGGTGAGGGTCATGAACGGGTTCTCGGCCGGGTCGCGCCAGCAGACGAAGCGCAGGCGTGCCGAGTCGGTCGCGGCGGCGCGCAGGTTGGCGAAGGCCGCGACCGGATCGGCGAAGAACATCACGCCGAGTCGCGAGACGATCAGGTCGAAGCTCGCGGGCTCGAACTCGAAGGTCTGCGCGTCACCGAAGACGAAGTCGATCGGCACGCCGGCCGCGTCGGCGCGGTTCCGCGCGGCGTTCAGCAGCGGCTCGGAGATGTCGGCGCCGACGGTGCGCGCCTCCGGCCCGAGCTCCCGCGCCAAGGCCAGCGTGGTGAAGCCGGCGCCGCAGCCGACGTCGAGGAGGGCGCCCGCGCCAGCGCCCGCCGCCTCGAGCAGCGGCGCGGTCAGCGGCTCGAAGAGCTGATCGGTGACCCGGGCCATCTCGACCCAGGTCTCCCCCATCGCTCCGTTCCACAGCGCCGCCTGATCGTCGGGAGCCATCCCACTCATTATGTCTGGGTGCCGACGCGCGGCTAGGGTGGCGGCATCTTGGGACGGCGGCGGAATCTGGAGCTGAAGGCGCGAGATCGCGACCCCACCCGATCGGTCGAGGTCTGCCTGGATCTCGGTGCCGAAGACGGAGGGACATTGCTCCAGCGGGATACCTATTTCAAGGCGCCACGGGGGCGATTGAAGCTGCGGGAGGTACCCGACGGGGTCGCCCACCTGATCGCCTACGAACGGCCCGATCTGCCCGGCGAGAAGGAGAGTCGATACCGGCTGGTCGAGGTCCGCGAGCCGGTCGAGCTGCGGGAGGCTCTGGCCGCCGCTCTCGGCATCACCGTCGTCGTCGAGAAGGCCCGGCGCCTATTCCTCTTCGGAGGCGTGAGGATCCACATCGATCGCGTCGACGGGCTCGGCGACTTCATCGAGTTCGAGGGGGTTGCCGGCGACGGGGAGGATCCGGAGGCCTTCACGGGCCTACTGGCCGAGCTGCGGCAGTCCTTCGGCATTCGCGACGAGGATCTCCTGCGCGACAGCTACTCCGACCTGCTCGGGTCTGCCGCCGGCCCCTGAGCCTGTTTCTTCCCATTCCCATAGAGGGAGATCCCCAGAACGCCGTCGTCTCTCAGAGGTGTTCTCGACGTGGGAGAGCGACCTAAGGTCGAGATTTGGGCGACCAAATTAGGTGACCCTAATTCCGTGCTAGCCTGATCCGGGATGAGCGCCGACGAGAGCACCCAGACCGACCCGGAGACCTACAACCTCGGCGGCCACGCCGTCCCGGTCGGGATGGGATCCGCCGCCGAGGAGCTGATCGCCGAGCTGCCGCCGCTGGTCGAGGTGGCGCCCGCGCGGCAGCGCTCCGCCGCCGAGGAGGCGCGGACGATCCTCGCCGCCAACGTCACCGGCGCCCTCGCGACGCTGACCACCGACGGCGGCCCCTGGGCCTCGATCGTCACCTACGGCGTCCTCGCCGACGGCAGCCCGGTGTTCTCACTCTCGACCCTCGCCGCCCACGGCCGCAACCTGCAGCGCGACCAGCGCGCCAGCCTCGCGGTCTCCGAGTCGGTCCCGCCCGCCCGCGACCCCGCCGACACCGGCCGCGTCACCATCGCCGGGGTGACCGAGGAGCCGGGAGGCGAGCGGCTCGCGGAGGCGCGCGCGGTCTACGAGGCGGCGGTCGCCTCGGCTGCGATCTTCGGCGACTTCGCCGACTTCCACTGGTGGGTGCTCAAGGTCGAGCGGGTGCGCTGGGTCGGCGGCTTCGGCCGCATGGACTCGGTCGGGCCGGAGTCCTTCGCCGCCGCCGAGGCCGATCCCGTCGCGCCGAACGCGCCGGGGGCGATCGCCCACCTCAATGCAGACCACGCCGACTCGCTCCTCCTGATCGCCCAGGCCTTCTCCGGCCACACCGACGCCGAGGAGGCCCGCTGCGTCGGCGCCGACCGCTACGGGCTCGACCTCGAGCTCCTCACCGCCCGCGGCCGAACCGGCGCCCGGGTCGGCTTCGCCGAGCCGGTCGGGGAGCCGGACGGCCTCCGCGCCGCGAGCGTCGATCTGGTCCGCCGCGCCCGCGAGCGCACCGCGCCGCCTTCCTGAAAGGGAAACTCAGAAACTGAGGGTGCGGCCCCACGAGAAGGTGGTAGGTCGTGCGGGCACTGTCGGGACTGCCTCTCGACTCCGAGACGACCGCAAGGTAGTGGTCCCTACAGCGTTACAGCGGACGAAGCTCCAGAAGCGATAAAAACGCGGCTTCGTCCTAAACCCGCTCCGCGAGGCAACCGATAAATGGACATGGCCGGGTCGTCCACCCAACTCGACGGTTTTGAGCTCCTCGCCGACACGCTCGGTGAGATGGTGTCCCGGCACGATGCCGACGGGCGCTACATCTACGCCTCGGCGGGGACGCGGGACCTGGTCGGCTACGAGCCCGAGGAGCTGATCGGGCGCTCAGGCTTCGAGTTCATCCACCCCGGGGACCTCGACGACCTGCGCAGCGCCCACGCCTCGCTGGTCGAGACCACCGACCGGGTGGAGATCCGCTACCGCCACCGCCGCAAAGACGGCACCTACGCCGAGTGCGAGGCGGTGGTCCGGACGATCCGCGGCGCCGACGGCATGGCGGAGGAATTCATCGTGGTCAAGCGCGACGCCCGCGACCGGGTCGCCGGCGACGTCCTGCAGCGCCAGTGGGAGATCTGCTTCAAGCGGACCAGCCGCGGGATCACGGTCACCGACGCCCGCGCCGGGACGATCCTCTCGCTGAATCCGGCACTGGCCGAGATGCACGGCGGCACGGTCGGCGACTTCGTCGGCAAACCGCTGCGCACGCTCTTCACCGACGCCTCCTGGCAGTTGATCCCCGACGTCCGCCGGACGATCGACAAGAACACATTCGTCTCCTACGACTCCGACCACGTGCGGCTCGACGGGACGACGTTCCCGGTCCGCACCGAGGTGATGGCGGCGAGCGACGAGCGCGGTGACGCCCACTACCGGATCGCCTGGTACGACGACCTCTCCGAGCGCCAGGCCGCCGAGCGCCGCGCCGTGTTCGCCGAGCGCGACTTCGAGGCCGCCTTCCACGCCTCCCCGCACGGGGTGGCGATCGTCGGCCTCGACGGCCGCTTCATGCTCGTCAACCAGAAGCTCGCCGACATCGTCGGCTACCCGAAAGAGCAGCTGGTCGACCTGACCTTCCAGGAGATCACCCACCCCGACGACCTCGATGCCGACCTCGCCCAGGTCGCCGCGCTGGTGGCCGGAGAGATCGACTCCTACGAGATGGAGAAGCGCTACTACACGCGCGAGGGCCGGCTGATCTGGGTGCTGCTGGCGGCGGCGATCGTCCGCGACGAGGACGGCGCGCCGCGCCACTTCATCTCCCAGATCCAGGACATCTCCACGCGCAAGCGGCTCGAGGCGCACACCTACGAGCTCGCCAACCGCGACGCGATCACCTCGCTCTACAACCGGCGGCGCTTCGAGGAGGAGCTGCGCCGGCAGATCGGGCGCTGCCGCGAGGAGGGCGAGAGCGCGGCGCTGCTGCTGCTCGACCTCGACCGCTTCAAGAACGTCAACGACTCCGACGGCCACGTCGCCGGCGACCAGCTGATCCGCTCGGTCGGCCGGGCGCTCGACGACCGCATCGACGAGCCCGACGTCGCGGCGCGGATCGGCGGCGACGAGTTCGCCGTGATCCTCCGCAACATCGACCTCGCCCAGGCCCGCGCCGTCGCCGAAGACCTCCGCCTCGCGATCACCGCCGCCGACACCGACCGCTCCTGCACCGCCAGCCTCGGCCTCTGCCGCCTCCACGGCGACGTCCCCGACGCCGAGACCTGCTTCCGCGCCGTCGACCGGGCGATGTACCGGGCGAAGGGCCAGGGCCGCGACCGCGTGGTCGTCGGCTCGATCTCCGAGCGGCGCGCCTAGCAAGGCGGGGTCCGCGGGACCCCTTCTCTCACGAACTGCGGGAGGTTCGTTCGGGGGTCCCGCGGACCCCGCCACCCGGTCGCTTCAGGTGGTCTCGGGCGCGGGGGCGAAATCGAGGCCGAGCTCGGCCGGGTCGATCTCGGGGGCCGTCACCGGGAGGGTGAGCGGGGCTTTGTCGAGCTCCGAAGGCTGCTCGGGGACGTCGCGGGAGCGGCGGCGCCGGTCGGCGTGGCCGAGGTAGAGGACCAGTTCCCAGTTGGCGACGCCGTCGTCGGTCGGCTCGGTCGCCGCGGGGGCGCGGGCCGCCATCTTCTTCGGCCCCTGCGGCTTGTAGAGCCAGGAGGTGACGTTGACCCAGATGTCGACCAGCGAGTTGCGGACGCCGATGAAGGCGACGATCGCGTAGCTGCCGAGGACGGCGTTGATCGTCGCGAAGACGGCGTTCGACCACTGGTGGTGTTCGTAGGCGACCTTGAAGGTGTAGACCGACCAGCCGACCAGGAGGTACGGCAGGACGACGTAGAGGAAGGCCGGCACGGTGCGGTTGCGGACCTTCGGCGTGCGCATGAATTTGCCCTTGGCGCCGGTCAGCGCCTGGACCATCGAGCTGAGGCTTCCCGTCAGGTTGACCGGCAGCAGCAGCAGGTTGAAGCCGTAGATCCGCGCCGCGTCGAAGTATTTGTAGCCGCAGTACTTGAGGTCGATCGCCATCACCAGGAAGTAGGGGATCGCGACCGCGTAGGTCAGCGGGCTGACCAGGTGCCCGTTGAACGGGATGATCATCAGGCAGAGGACGAAGAGCGAGGCCCAGAAGGTCGACGCCATGTAGTTGAGCCGCAGCAGCAGCTCGCCGATCGAGGTCCGTTCACCGCGCTTGCGACGCTCGCGCACCGCCCGCCACATCTTCGGCAGGATCAGCAGGCCGCCGTTGGCCCAGCGGTTGCGCTGGATCGCGAGCGAGCCGAAGTCCGGCGGCGTGGCGCTGAAGGCGAGGCGCTCGTTGTAGTTGTAGAGCGACCAGCCGCCCGCGGCGAGGTCGATCGTCGACTCGGTGTCCTCGATCACCGTGCGGTCGGAGATGTAGCGGTAGATCTTGAACGGGCCCTTGTACTCGATCTCCTCGATGTCTTTGAGCGCGCTTTTGCGGAGGATCGCGTTGGCGCCGACCCAGAAGGTGGCGTTGTTGTAGGTCATCCCCTGGTGGATGATGTGCTGGAGGTCGGTGGTCGCGCCGGCGATCCGCTCGAGCCGCGTCGCGGCACCGGGGAAGGCGCTGTACGGCGACTGGGCGACGGCGACTTTCTGGTGCTCCTCGCGCTCCAGCAGATGGACGAGGCGCAGGCAGTACTCGGGCATGATCACGCTGTCGGCGTCGATCGTCAGCACGTACTCGGATTCCGGCACGATGAGGTCGGCTTCGTGCTCGGGGACCGGCAACAGGTTTCGCCCGGCCGGGGTGTCGACTTCGCGGTAGGCCCCGCCCATCAGGCCGATGTAGGAGTTCAGGTTCATCGCCTTGTTCGGCTCGGCCGAGAGCGAGGCGAAGCTCTTGCGCTGGAAGCTCGAGACCTCGCAGCGGAAGGTCCAGGCGAGGCGGCTGTAGAGCTGCGTCATCCGCGCCGTGTCGATCTTCTCCGGCTCGGAGTCGGCGGCGGTGCGCAGGGCGCGGCCGATCACCGCGAGGTCGGTCGAGAGTTTGCCCAGCACGTGCTTGGCGAAGAACGCCTCGTTGTGGTCGGACACGTGGTACTGGTCGCTGAGGCTGCGGATCCAGCTGCCCGCGTATTCGTACTCGCCGGCGAGCGCGTGGACCTCGGCGTCGGTGCTCGGCATCGTCGGGTCGGCGGAGGTTTCCCAACGCCCCAGCGCCATGTCGAAGCGACGGCGCGGCTCCGAGAGCAGGCGCTCGACCTCGGCCGGCAGCGCTTCGGCGGAGTCGAGCAGGCGGCGCGGGCCGGCGTAGCGCGGGTTCGGCGGGTCGTCGATGAGGAGGACGACGCGCAGGTCGGGATACTCCTGCAGCGCGGTCGAGAGCAGCGTCATCAGGATCACGCCGGGCTCCTCCTGGTAGGAGGGGATCAGCGCGGTGACGCCGGGGCGGCGTTCGGCGTAGAACTCGTCGAGCATCGCCCGCGGCGTGCGGCGGCCTTCTTTGGTCCGGTAGTAGAAGCCGAGCCGGCCGAAGAGATAAGCGATCGCTGAGGCGGCGAGCAGGCTGACCGCGGTGAGGAAGCCGACCGTCTCGGTGATGCTGGCGTGGCCGGCGACGCCTTCGATCACCTGGCCGTTGACGACGCTGACGACGAGCGCGATCCAGGCGGCGACGGTGAAGACGACCGCGGCGCGGCCGACGGCCATCGTCCAGTCGCCGGCGATCCGCGGCACCTGCGGCATCGGGTCGATGTTCGAGTCGGCCCCCCACTGGCGGCGCGGCGCGTCGCTCTTCTTGCGGCTGAAGATCGCCATCAGTGCTTGGCTCCTGCCTTCTTTTCGGACTTGGCGTTCTTCCCGGCGCCTTCGGCCTTCTTGCCGCTTTCGGCTTCGGTGTTCTTGCCGGCGTCGGCTTCGGTCTTAGTGCCCGCACCCGCTTCGGTGCCGGCGCTTTCCGGCGCCACGGTCGGTTCGGTGCCTTCGGCGGCGGCCGCTTCGGTCGCGGTCGGCTCGCCGGGGTACTTGAAGAGCGGTTCCCAGGGGGCGCTCGGGTTGGCGGGAAGTTCGGCCAGCGGCTGTTCGCCCTGCGTGTACCAGCGGGCCCGGTAGGGGAGGTTCTTGAAGGTGACCTTGTCGCCTTCGTGGTAGACGGTGCTCGGCGACCATTCGGGGTGGCTCGCCGTGTCGATCTTCACCAGCTTCGGCGCCGTGCTGCCGGCCGGGACCGGGCCGATCGGCTGCCAGGGTCCGTCGGGGGAGTCGGCGGCGGCGGTGCCGGGCGCGGTGCCCTGGTTCCACCAACCGGCCTGGTAGATCTGGCCCTGCCAGACGACCTTGTAGCCGGCGGCGTAGGCCGAGGCCGGGCGCCAGATCGGGTACGGGCTGGTGGCCGGATCGTCGGTGACGGTGGCCGGGTGGGTCGGCGCGGCGCTCGAGGCTTCGGCCGATTCGTTGTGCGCGATCTTGGTCCCGCGCAGGCCGCTGAAGATCTTGGTGAATTCGAGCGGCTTCTGCTCGACGCCGCTGCAGGTGGTGGAGAGTTCGCCGACCTTGGCGAAGGCGCCGCCGCACTGCTGGTCGCGGTTCAGGTTCCACGCCGAGGCGCGGCTGATCCCGTGCTGGTCGATGAACTTGGCGAGGCCGCGGGCGTCCTTGGTGGTGAAGCGCTGGTCGGTGACGTCGTTGACGCCGAGCATCGGGGTGACCCCGACGTGGCCCCAGGCGGCGGCCGCGCTGCTCGCCAGGCCGGCAGCGCGCCACAGCGACTGCACCTGCAGCTGGGTCGCTTCGAGCGCGTTTTCGATCGTCCCCAGCATGTCTTTTTCGGCCCCTTCGCCGGGGCCGAAGTCCATCGTCATCGCGTTGACGCCGGCCAGTTCGACGCCGCCCTTCAGCATCGCCTTGGTGGTGGCGATCCCTTCCGGGGTCAGCCCGTGGGAGGAGACCGGCAGCGTCATCCAGACTTTCAGCGGCTTCTTTTCGCCGGCGAGCTTCTTCTGCACCGCGGCGATCGCGGTCGCGCGGCGGGCGTTGGCGGCGGTGTTGGAGAGGTTGGCGCCCTCGATGTCGAGGTCGATCGATTTCGCCTTGTAGCGCTGGATCGGTTCCAGGTAGGCCTGCTCGAGCTTCGCCGGGTCGGTGCAGTCGACCGCGAGCTCGGTGTTTGCCTGGCCGCCGTAGGAGATGTTCACGGTGCCGCCCTGGCTGCGCAGCTGGGCGGTGCGGGCGTCGAGGTCGAGGCCCTGCTCGGCCGAGTCGAGCGTGTAGAAGGTGCCCCACGAAGGCGTGCACGGTTCTTCGTTGTCGCTGACGATGAACGACAGGTAGACGCTCGAGACCGGGTTGGAAGAAGGCAGCTGGAAGGGGTAGGTCGGCGTGTTGGTGACGTCGACGTAAGGCGAGTAGACCGGCACCGCGTCGGATTTGGCGCTCGCGGCGGGCGTTTCCTTGCTCAGCAGCAGGTAGGCCCCGGCGCCAGCCGCGCAGAGCACGAGCAGCAGGACGACGACGCGGATCGCCGACAGTTCCCGCGGCGGCGGCTCTTGCGGTGCTTTGGGTTTCTCTTCGACGATGACCATGAGGGGCGGACGCATATACGGCGTCACCCCCCGTTTCGGCAGCACGCGCCGCAGACTTGAACCCTGGGAGGGGGAGAACTTCCCAACCCTTAGCCCTTAGTAGCCCTGTGGGCGACCAAGATCTAAAGGTTCGGCACGGAGCACTGGCCGAGTTGGCGACGCGGCAGCATGGCGTTGTCGCAACCAGGCAGCTCGACGCGTTGGGCTACACGAAGAGCTCGGTGGCGAAGGCCGCGAAGGCGGGCCGACTCCACAGGCTTCACCGAGGCGTGTACGTCGTCGGGCATCGGGAGCTCACCTGGGAGGGACGCTGCATGGCGGCCGTGCTGGCCTCCTATCCGTCGGTCGCGAGCCACCTCTCCGCCGCTTGGCTCTGGGGACTGCTCCGATCTCGCCCGGGGACGATTTACGTCACCTCCCGGAGCCCACGCCCTCGCAAACGTCCCTTCTCTGTTCACACGGCCGATCTGGCTCAGGTCGACCTCGCCCGGCGGGACGGCGTACCGGTCACCTCCCTGGCCCGGACGATCCTGGACCTCGCGGTGGACTCTCGGGAGCGGACCGTCAGCCGCTACATCCGGCAGGCCGACGACGACAAGACCTTCGACCTGCGGGCGATGGAGGACCTCCTCGCCCGCACGAAAGGGCATCGGGGGCAGGCCAAGGTTCGCGCGG
Organism: Solirubrobacterales bacterium; assembly: GCA_036787695.1. Lineage (GTDB taxonomy): Bacteria > Actinomycetota > Thermoleophilia > Solirubrobacterales > 70-9 > VAYN01. The sequence goes on from DAIQOT010000073.1 coordinate 15,613, forward strand.
CCTTGGAGATCTACGACGAGACGCCGGCCTTCACGCGCTCCGATCTCGAGAAGCGGTTCCTGGAGGTCGTGAGGGAGGCCGGTCTACCGGCCCCCTCGATGAACTCCTTCGTCGCCGGCTACGAGATCGACGCCTGGTGGGAGTCCGCCCGCTTCGGGGTCGAACTCGACATCTACGAGACGCATGGGTCTCGTCTCTCCTTC
>DAIQOT010000267.1:0-5045 GCA_036787695.1 Solirubrobacterales bacterium
GCGGGCAGCCTCTACGACAACGTGGACACCACGATCGCCAAGCTGAAGGCCACGAGCGCCGTCAGCCCCGCGTTCGCGGACCCGCCGGAGCTCTGGGGCGAAGCGCTGATTCGCGAGGGCGACGCTGCGGGTGTGGATCTCGAGGATCGCGACGCGCCCGTTGCGGTCCGGCGGGTTGACCGCGATCCGGCGGTCGAAGCGGCCCGGCCGCAGCAGCGCCTGGTCGAGGACCTCGGGACGGTTCGTCGCGCCGAGCACGATCACGTCGGTGCCGGGCTCGAAGCCGTCCATCTCGGTGAGGATCTGGTTGAGCGTCTGCTCGCGCTCGTCGTTGCCGCCCGACAGCCCGGCGACGTTGCCCGAGCGCGACCTGCCGATCGCGTCGAGCTCGTCGATGAAGATGATCGCCGGGGAGGCCTCTTTGGCTTTTTTGAAGAGATCGCGCACGCGCGAGGCGCCGACGCCGACGATCGCCTCGACGAACTCCGAGGCCGAGATGTGGAAGTAGGCGGCGTGGGCCTCGCCGGCGACGGCGCGGGCGAGCAGCGTCTTGCCGGTCCCCGGCAGCCCGTAGAGCAGCACGCCGTGCGGGATCCGCGCCCCGAGCTTGGTGTAGCGATCCGGGTTTTTGAGGAAGTCGACGATCTCTTCGAGCTCCTCCTCGGCCTCGTCGATCCCGGCGACGTCTTTGAACGTGATCCGCCCCTGCGCGTCGGCGTCCACCCGTCGCGCGGTCGAGCGGCCGAAGCCGCCGAGGATCCCGCCGCCTTTCCCACCGGTCTGTTTGCGGATCAGCCAGAGGAAGAAGCCGATGATCAGCAGGGTCGGGAGGAAGGCGAAGAGGATCGTCAAGAGCGGTGAGCCGCCCGAGGACGGCGCCGACGCGTTGATCACGACGTGGTGTTCGGTCAGCAGTTCGGTGACTGCCTTGCTGTCGATGAACGACGGGACCTCGGTCTTGAAGTCCTCGCTGACCTTCACCGGGTCGCCCCCGCCCGGCGGCGTGTAGGTCGCTTCCTTCTTCAGCTTCCCCTCGATCGAGTCGGAGGTCGAGCTGATTTCGCGGACGTTGTTCGCTTCGACCTGTTCGACGAAGAAGGGCTGGTAGGGCACCTGCGGCCTGCTCGTGTGGCTGCTGGCGAGGATCGAGATCAGGACGTTCACCGCCAGCAGCCCGACCAGGATCCAGAGGAAGGTCCATTTGCGCGGGATGAACGGCGGTTTCTGCGGCGGCGGCGCGCCGCGACCGTCAGGCGCCGGGTCGACGCGGAAACCCGAGGGGTGCGGCGTCGTCGGCGGCGTCTTGGGCGGCGTGTTCGAGGACCCCCTCGGGGGCTGGACCTTTTCGGCGGTCCGGTCGGAAGGCGGGTCGGGAGCCAAGCTCCCAATGTACTTCCTGGGCGGGCCCGGCCCGGCCCCGCTGCCTCCCGGCGCCCGTCTACGGATCGGGCCGGCGCCGGGTTCAGGCCACCCCCCGGGCGACCGGTTCAGCATTCCTTTTGAACGTCACCGGCGACCCGCCCGTAAGCCGGTGCGATGGACGGACCTCGGCTGAACGCAGATCAACTGGGCGCGCACAGAGAGCGCCTGCAACGGGCCGCCTGGTCACTCTGCGGCTCCCGCCAGGACGCCGAGGACTTGGTCCAGGAAACCTTCACCCGCGTGCTCGCCCGACCCCGCCTGCTGCGCGACGAGGCTGGCGAACTCGCCTACCTGATGCGCGTGCTCCACAACACGTTCCTGAGCGGACGGCGCGACGCGTCGCGGAGGCCACGGGCGGTGGCGACGCTCGAAGACGTGCAGGTGCTCGATTGGCACGCCACGCAGGCGCCGATGCAGGCGCTCGAAGTCGGGGAGCTCTACGCCGCGATCGCCGAGCTGCCCGAGCGCTACCGCCTCGCCCTGGTCGCGGTCGACCTGCTCGGCCTCTCCTACGGCGAGGCGGGGCGTTCGCTCGGCGTCCGCGAGGCGACCGTGGCCACCCGCCTCTTCCGGGCGCGCCAGATGGTCGTCGGCCGGCTCGGCGAAGAGGAGCGGCCCGCGGCCGAGGTCGCCGAGATTCGCGCCGCGGCCTAGCGGGAGAGGTAGAAAGGGTCCATGGACGATCGCCCGCAGGACGGAAGCCCGGGCGCGCGCGCCTTCTGGCTGCGCTCGCCCGGCCACGGTGAGATCCGCCCGGCCGCCCTGCCCGACCCCGGGCCGGACGACGTCCTGATCCGCACGGTGTGCTCCGGAGTCAGCCGCGGCACCGAGACCCTGGTCTTCCGCGGCGCCGTGCCGCCGGACCAGTACGCGGCGATGCGGGCACCGTTCCAGGAGGGCGACTTCCCCGGTCCGGTCAAGTACGGATACCTCAATGTCGGGACGGTGGAGCGGGGACCGGCGGAGATGCGCGGGCGGACGGTCTTCTGCCTCTATCCCCACCAGACCTCTTATGTGGTGCCGGCGAGCGCGGTGACCGTCGTGCCCGAGGACGTGCCCCCGGCGCGCGCCGTCCTCGCGGGCACGGTCGAGACCGCGGTTAACGCACTGTGGGACGCGGCACCGCTGCTCGGCGACCGGGTCACCGTCGTCGGCGCCGGGATGGTCGGCTGCTGCGTCGCACGCCTGCTGAGCGCCTTCCCGGCGACGCGGGTCACGCTCGTCGACGTCGACGTCACCCGGGCCGAGATCGCAGGCGCGCTCGGCGTCGACTTCGCCCTCCCCGCCGACGCGGCGGGCGACCGCGACCTGGTCATCCACACCAGCGCCACGTCGGCCGGGCTGCAGCGATCGCTCGAGCTGCTCGCGCCGGAGCGCACCGTGATCGACCTCAGCTGGTACGGCGACGAGGAGGTCCGGCTGTCGCTCGGCGGCGCCTTCCACTCGGGCCGCCTCGGCATCCGCTCGAGCCAGGTCGGCACCCTCTCCCCCGCTCGCGCCGGGACCCGCACGACCGCCGAGCGCCTGGCGCTCGCGCTCGAGCTGCTCCGCGACCCCGCCTTCGACGCCCTGCTCACCGGGGAGTCCCGTTTCCGCGAGCTGCCCGACGTGATGTCCCGGCTCGCCGCCGGGCAGCTACCGGCGCTCTGCCACACCATCACCTACGAGGGGGAGTAACCGTGTTCAGTGTGAACGTCCGTGACCACATGATGATCGCCCACAGCCTGCGGGGCGAGACCTTCGGGCCGGCGCAGCGGCTGCACGGCGCGACCTACGTCGTCGACGCCACCTTCCGCCGCGTCGCCCTCGACGCCGACGACATCGTCATCGACATCGGCCTCGCGTCCGAGACGTTGCGCGTGGTGCTGGCCGAGCTCACCTACCGCAACCTCGACGACGAGCCCACCCTGGCGGGGATGAACACGACGACCGAGGTGCTCGCGCGGCTGATCGCGGATCGACTCGCCGACCTCCTGCTCACCGGCGCCGGGGCCGAGTCCGCGCGTGGGCTCGACGCCCTCGTGATCACGCTGCACGAGTCCCACATCGCCTGGGCGAGCTACGAGCGGCCGTTGTGAGGGACGTCTACGTCGTCGTGCCCGACGGCATCGACGATCCGGCGCGGCCGAGCGGCGGCAACACCTACGACCGCCACCTCTTGGGAGAGCTCGGCTCGCAGGGTTGGTCGGCACAGGAGCGCGCCGTCGCCGGCTTCTGGGACCGTCCCGACGCGGCATCGTTCGCGGCCCTCGAGGAGACCATGCGGCAGATCCCCGATGACGCCGTCGTGCTGCTCGACGGGCTGATCGCCTCGACCGCGCCCGAGGTGCTGGTGCCGCAAGCGAGCCGCCTGCGTCTGATCGTGCTCGTCCACATGCCGCTCGGTCATCGCCCGGCCGACGACGACGCGGCCCAGCGCGAGCGCGAGGTCCTCGAAGCCGCCGCCGCGACCGTGACGACGAGCGTCTGGGCTCGGCGCCGGCTGATCGAGCTCTACGACCTGCCCGCGGATCGGGTGCACGTCGCCGAGCCCGGCACCGAGGCCGCCGAGACGGCGAGCGGATCCGAGGCGGGCGAAGCGCTGCTCTGCGTCGGCGCGGTGACCTTCGAGAAGGGCCACGACATCCTGCTCGAAGCGCTCGGGTCGATCGCGGCGCTCCCGTGGCACTGCACCTGCGTCGGCAGCCTGGACCGCGATCCGGCGTTCGTCGAGAGCCTCCGACGACGACGGCTCGACGCGGGACTGGGCGAGCGGATGTCCTTCGTCGGTCAGCTGAGCGGACCCGACCTCGACCACGCCTACGCATCCGCGGACCTGCTGGTCCATGCGTCGAGAGCCGAGACCTACGGCCTGGTCGTCACCGAGGCGCTCGCCCGTGGCCTGCCCGTCATCGCCGCCGACGTCGGCGGCGTGGTGGAGGCTCTAGGCGAGGCCGCAGACGGGACGAGGCCGGGGTTACTCGTCGCACCCGAGGACCCGGCCGCACTCACCGACGCGCTGAGCGCCTGGCTCGAAGACGCCGAGCTGAGGGCGCGCCTACGTCGAGCTGCCGGCCAGCGACGCGAATCACTTCCGCCGTGGTCGATGACCGCGTCAGAGGTGTCGAAGGTCCTCGCCGAGGTTTCGCCATGAGCGCAGAGCGACCAAGCGTCACCATCCGCCTCTCGGCGCCGGGAGCGAAGCGCGAGGCTTCGCGATGACCGAGGACGCGATCCGCGTCAGCCCCAATTGGCTCGCCCTGCGGGAGCCCGCCGACGCCGAGGCCCGCGCGCGCGACCTCGTCGAAGCCCTCGAGTTGGCGTCCCCGTCGAGCGACACCAAGGTCATCCACGATCTCGGCTGTGGTACCGGCTCGATGGGCCGCTGGCTGGCGCCGCTGCTGGCGGGACCGCAGCACTGGGTCCTTCACGACCGCGACGCGGACCTGCTGTCGCTGGCCGCCGCAGACACGCCGGGGCCGGCCGCGGACGGCGCGCCCGTCACCGTCGAGGCAAAGCGCTCCGACCTCGACCGCGTGCAGGTGCGCGACCTCTCCGGCGCGACCCTGATCACCGCCTCGGCGCTGCTCGACATGCTCACCGCCGATGAGCTCGACCGGCTGGTCGGCCTCTGCCTGGGAGTC
>DAIQOT010000074.1:0-305 GCA_036787695.1 Solirubrobacterales bacterium
CCGAATAGCCCCCCGCTCAGTCGGCGAGCTCAAGCTCGCCGAGGAGCCAGATGATCTCTTCGGCGATATCGATGGCCGCGAGAGCTTCGCTACCGAGACCAGGAACGTCGTCGGCGTAGTCGGCCTGGTTACGCAGGGTGCGCAGGCCGCCGCCCAAGATGCCGATCCGCTGCCATTTGAGCCGAGTCGCGTCGTTGGCCAGGGAGGCTTTGCTGAACGTCTTCCAGACCCGTTCGTGAGCGCCGCGGTTGTCGATCGGAGCCACGTTCAGTTCGAGCCAGCGACGTGAAAAGTTGAATGCGCCG
>DAIQOT010000074.1:315-15708 GCA_036787695.1 Solirubrobacterales bacterium
GTAATAAGCGCGACTGACCGCACTGCGATCGGAGGCCTCGATCCCGCCCCCCGCCAGCCTCCGTCCCAAGGCGACGTAGTCCCGCCAGTTCATCCCAAGAACCCGATCGTCAACCGGTCCAGAAACGGACGCAACAGATCCTGCTCCCCCTCCAAGAGGGCGCCCAAGCGGTCGATCTGCTCGGCGACCGACAGATCGGTACGGACCCGGAGATAGAACTCGTCGTGACCGTCCGGGATATCCCAAGGCTCGATGATCTTCCGCTCGACCCGCGCGTTGGGCCCGAAGTACTCGAGGACTTTCGCTTCGATCTCGGGGAGGCGCGAGGAGAGCTCCGGATCGGCAGCGAGCAGCGCGGAGACGCGCTTGGCCAGAGTCGGATCTTCAATCGGTGGCTTCGGCCTCTCTTCCTTTTCGCTGGCTTCGAGTTCGGCCACGACGTCGGGCGGTAGCTCGAAGTTTTCAAGCTCCTCCTGGTCGGCCGGCTCGGGCTGGTCCAAGTGCCTGAGCACGGCGTCGACCTGTCCATCCCGCAAGACCCGGGCGATCGAACGCCGGGCGAACTCGGGCTGGGGACGGCGAAGGATGGCGGCTAGGTGAACATCGCCATCGACCATCGGGCGCAGGCGGCTGACGACGGCGCAGAGATCGTGCAGGCCTTTGGCGGTTCGCTGTTGGAAGCGACTGTCAGGGCGAGCCCGAGAAAGAGTCTCGCGGCGGAGGTCGGTCATCTCAGCGATCTCGCTCAACGAGAGGACCTCGCGGAGCTCGGTCAACTCCTCGAAAGGCGTCTTGACATCGAGCGTTCCCACGCTTCGGACGGTAACAATGTCGATCGTTGAATTCACGTTAAAAGTCGCGGAGAAAGTCACACAGAACTGTGACGGGAATGGAACGCAGCCCCGAAGAACGCGACTGATTGCTCCTCGGAGATGGCGATAGTAGTCGTTTTTCAGCCGATTGCAACCTTTTGTCTGCGATTGGCTGTAGAACGTCGCGATTAGCTGGAGAAATGACGGTGGAACAGCGATTCGGGGACAACGTCTGGCGCATCAGGCAAGCCAGAAGGCTGAGCCAGGAACAGCTCGCTGAACGCGCCGGAGTTCACCGGACGCAGATCACGTTGATCGAGCGTGGGCAGCGACAGCCAGGGATCGGAACTGCGGTCAGGCTGGCTGGGGCGCTTGAAGTCTCGCCCGCAAGCCTGTTTGAGGGCATCCGTTGGGACGCAGGCGCCGGTGAGCTACTGATCGAGGATCCGCCTGAGTTGCCGCGGGTCTAGTCGCGGCGGAAGGCTACGACGCAGTTTTGGCCGCCGAAGCCGAAGGCGTTGGCTATGGCGGTGGAGGTATCGGCTTGGCGGGCGGTGAGGGCGATGTGGTCCAGATCGCACTCGGGGTCCGGGTTGGTGAGGTTGATGGTCGGGGGGAGGACGCCGTCGCGCATGCCGAGGAGGCAGATCATCGAGGCGAGGGCTCCGGCCGCGGCGATGAGGTGGCCGACCATCGACTTCGGGGAAGAGGCTGGGATGTGGTCGGTGGCGTCGCCGAGGGCCTTGCGGATCGCGTGGCTCTCGGAGGTGTCGTTGGCGCGCGTCGCGGTGCCGTGGGGGCAGATGTAGCCGAGCTCCTCGGGGGCGATGCCGCTGCGCTCGAGGGCCAGGCGGATCGCGCCCGCCGCGTAGTCGCCGCTCGGCTCCGGCGCGCTCATGTGAAAGGCGTCGCTGGTCAGGGCGCCGCCGGCGATCGAGCCGTAGGAGGTCGCGCCGCGGGCGGCGGCGTGCTCGGCTGACTCGACCACCATCACCACCGCGCCCTCGCCGAAGACGAAGCCGTCGCGGTCGGAGTCGAAGGGCCGGCTGGCGCCGGTCGGGTCGTCGTTTCGCTCCGACAGCGGTCCCATGTTGGAGAGTCCGGCGAAGACCGCTTCGTTGATCCCCGCGTCCGTCCCACCGGCGATGACCACGTCGGCCTCGCCGCTGAGGATCAGGCGGCGCGCCTCGAGCAGCGAGTAGGTGCCGGTCGCGCAGGCCAGCGAGCTGGCCGTCACCGGGCCGTGGACGCCGAGGTCGATCGCGACCTCGCAGCTCGCCATGTTGAGGATCGTCGAGGCGACGTAGAAGGGGCTGACCGCGCGCGGGCCGTCCTCGATCAGCGCCCGCACGTTGCGCTCGGTCTCCGGCGTCCCCGCCACGGCGCTGCCGATCGCGACGCCGACGCGGTCCGACTCGGCCTCGACGTCGAGGCCCGCGTCCGCGACCGCCTCACGCGCCGCGGCGATCGCCAGCTGCGAGAAGCGCGCCGTGCGGTGCGCCCGCTTGGCGCCGAGCGTCTCCACCGCGTCGAATCCCGCCACCTCGCCCGCGATCCGCGTCGCCAGGTGGGAAGCGTCGAAATGCGTGATCGTTCCGATCCCGGATTGCCCGGCGACGAGCGCTTTCCAGGTCGACGGCGCGTCCAATCCGACCGGAGTGAGCGCGCCGAGCCCGGTGACGACTGGGTCTCCTGCTGGATTCACTGAGGACGGCACCAGGCAATCATTCGAAGGGGATTATCGCGGTTCGTGCGGATCGGCATCCATGCGCCCCGCCTGATCGGGGGACGGGACCCCGCCTGAACGGGGGACGGCGGCCAACCTGGCGACCTGCACTCCATATACGTTGGTGTCTCAGTGCACCTCTATGTACGGGAAACGGCGGGTCGCCTACAGGGCGAGATCTCGGTCCCCGCGTCCAAGTACCACGCCCATCGGGCGCTGATGCTTGCGTCGCTGGCCGAGGGCGAGAGCCGCATCCGCGGCGGTGTCGCGGCGAAACACGTGCAGTCGACGATCGAGGTGCTGAACGGCCTCGGCACCGAGATCGAGCGGACGCCCGAGGGCTTCGTCGTCCGCGGCAACGGCCTCCCCTACCGGCCGCTGCGCGACTCGGTCTCGGTCGGCTCCTCCGGCACCACGCTCTACTTCATGGTCGGGCTCGCCTCGCTGGCCGACGCGCCGGTCACGATCACCGGCCAGAAGTACTTCCAGCGCCGCCCGATCGGGCCGCTGCTAGAGGCGCTGCAGGGGCTGGGGATCGAGCTCGAGTCGACCAACTCGACGCCGCCGATCACGGTCCAGCCAAAGCGCCCGCGCGGCGGCAAGGTCTCGATCGCCGGGACGCTCAGCCAGTGGATCTCCGGCCTGATCATGGTCGCCCCGTTCGCCACCGGCCCGACAACGATCGAAGTCGAGGGCACGTTGAACGAGCAGCCCTACGTCGAGCTGACCGTGAACATGATGCGGGACTTCGGCCTCGAAGTCGGGGTCGCCGACGACTGGCGCCGCTTCGAGATCGAGGGCAACCAGACCGCCCGCCCCGCCGACGTCACCCTGCCCCCCGACATCGGCTCGCTCGCCTTCGGCCTCGCCGCGACCTCGATCCACCCCTCCGACGTCTTCTTCCACGGCGTCCACGAGATCGACGGCGCCCGGGTCGACCACCCGGAGGCGCACTTCCTCGACGTCGCCGCCGCGATGGGGCTGCCGATGGAGCTCGACCGCGAGGCCGGCGGCGTCCGCGTCCGCCACGACGGGGTGCGGCTGCGCGGAGTCGAGATCGACTGCCGGCCGATGCCCGACATGCTGCCCGTGCTCTCCACCATGGGCCAGTTCGCCGAGGGCGAGACGCGCTTCGTCAACGTCGCCCACGTGCGGCTGAAGGAGTCCGACCGGGTCGTCTCGATGCTGCAGCTGAACCGCATGGGCGGCGACGTCGAAGAGCAGGGCGACGAGCTGGTCGTGCGCGGGATCGAGGGCGACCTCACCGGCTCCCCCCTCTCCAGCTTCAACGACCACCGCGTCCACATGGCGCTGACCGTGGCCGCCTCGCGGGCGCGCGGCGAGAGCTCGCTGACCTACCCGAACGCCTTCCGCATCTCCTATCCCGGCTTCCTCGACGACATGCGCGGGATCGGGCTCGACCTGGGGATCCAGGACGACCGCGAGCGGACCGCGGCGGGCGCCCCGGCGCGGGCGGGCGAGGCCGACTCGGGCCAGCGGGCCGAGCAGTCGATCGCGGTCGACCAGGCGGCCGAGGTGCCGATCGTCGACTGGGTCGGGCGCTGGGTCGAGGAGCGACCGGGCGAGGACGCGCTCGTCGATGTGCGGGCGAGCGGCACCCGGACCTGGACCTGGGAGGAGCTCGACCGCGAGGCCGACAAGGCGGCGGCCGTGCTGCTGGAGCTGGGGGTCGAGCCGGGCGAGACGGTCGCCTACCAGCTGCCGAACTGGGGCGAGTTCGTGATCCTGACCCTGGCCTGCATGAAGGTCGGGGCGATCTGCTGCGCCCTGATGCCGATCTTCCGCGAGCGCGAGATCGCCTTCGCGGTGCGCCGGGCCAAGGCGCGGATGCTGGTCGTCGCCGACGAGTTCCGGGGACGGCAGCACGCCGAGGAGGCGGCGGCGATGCTGGCCGGCGCCGCCGCGGCGACGAACGGCGCGGACGGCAACGGGGCCGGGTCGAACGGCGACGGCGCCGAGCACGGGCCGCTGCCGGTCGAGCACGTCCTCGTCGTCGGCGCGGACGGCGCTCCCGTCCTGCCGAAAACGCCGGGCGCGCGCTGGCATGACTTCGCCGCCGCGCTCGACGGCGCCGAGCCCGACCGGGCCGCCATCGAGGCGCGCAAGCCGGCGCCGACGGCGCTGTCCCAGCTCTTTTTCACCTCCGGCTCGACCGGCGAGCCGAAAGGCGTGCTGCACCGCTACGACGCGCTCACCCGCGCCGCGATGATGGAGGTCGAGCACCTCGGCCTCGGCCGCGACGACACGATCTTCATCCCCACCCCCCTCGCCCACCAGACCGGCCTGCTCTACGGGATGTGGCTGGCGTTCGCGCTCGGCTCGACCCAGGTGATCCAAGACGTCTGGGACGCCCACGTCGCCGCCCGCGCGCTGCGGGAGTGGGACGGGACCTTCGTCCAGGCGGCGACGCCGTTCCTCGCCGACCTCGTCCGCGTGGTCGAGTCGGGCGAGGAGGTGGCGCCGCCGGCGCTGCGGATCTTCGTCGTCACCGGCGCCGCGGTGCCGCGGGCGCTCGCCGAGCGCGCCACCACCGTCCTCTCCGCCGCCGTCTGCGGCGCCTGGGGCTCGACCGAGTCCTGCCTCGGCGCCCTCGCCGCGCCCGGTGACGACCCGGAGAAGGTCTGGGGCACCGACGGGCGGGCGCTCGCCGGCACGCGGATCCGGATCGTCGATGACGAGGACAACGTGCTCGGCCCCGGCGAGGAGGGCAACTACCAGGTGACCTCGCGCTGCCTCTTCGAGGAGTATCTCGACCGTCCCGACCTGACCGCGGCGGCGATGACGCCCGACGGCTGGTACCGGACCGGCGACCTGGCGACGATCGACGCCGACGGCTTCCTCCGCCTCACCGGGCGGGTCAAGGACATCATCAACCGCGGTGGCGAGAAGGTGCCGGTCGCCGAGATCGAGCAGCTGCTCCACCAGCACGACGCGGTCGCCGAGGTGGCGATCGTCGCGATGCCCGACGAGCGGCTCGGCGAGCGCGCCTGCGCCTACGTCGTCCTCGATCCCGACTGGAGCGGCGAGTTCGGGCTGGCCGAGGTCCGCGCCCATCTCGACGCCGCCGAGGTGTCGAAGTTCTACTGGCCCGAGCGGGTCGAGACGATCGACGAGATGCCTCGCACGCCGAGTGGAAAGATCCAGAAGTTCGTCCTGCGCGACCGCGCCAAGGGGCTCCGTCCGGAGGAGCCGAAACCGACCTCCAAGGAGCCCGTCCGATGACCCCGCAAGCCGCGATCCCCATGCCCGAGACCTTCGACGATTCGGGCTTTGCGGAGCTGAAGGCGGAGATCGCCGCCTACGTCGCGAACGAGGGCGAGGAGTGGACGCGGCGGATCGAGGCCGAGCGGGCGGTGCCGCCGGAGCTGCGGGTCGAGCTGAAGGAGCGCGGCTACCTGAGCCTCGCCGGGCCGGCCGAGTACGGCGGCGCCGGGATCCCGTTCTCGCGCTACCTCGAGCTGCTCGAGCTCTTCGCGATGTCGCACGCGTCGCTGCGGATGATCGTCCACGTCGCCAACGGGGTGTGGCGCTCGGTCGACCAGTTCGCGACCGAGGAGCAGCGGCGCGACTACGTGATGCCGGCGGTGACCGGCGACATGACCGTCGCCTTCACGCTGACCGAGCCGACCGCCGGGACCGGCGCCGACCTGCGCTGCGAGGTCGAGCGCGAGGGTGACACCTACTACCTCTCCGGCGAGAAGCACCTGATCACCTTCGGCGTCAGCTGCGACCGCTGGCTGCTGTTCGCGCGGGCGGCGGGGACGAAAGGCGCCGAGGGGACGATCGCGCTGCTGGTCGACCGCGACACCCCGAACGTGCGCTGCGAGGACATGGGCGAGTCGATGGGCTGCCGCGGGACCGACCACGCGCACCTGGTCTTCGACCGCGCCCCGGTGCCGGTCTCCGACACGCTCGGCGAGGAGGGCGCGGGCCTGCAGGTCGCCTTCGGCGGGTTCCTGACGCCGAGCCGGATCGCCGTCGCGATGACCTGTGTCGGGCTCGCCCAGCGAGCGCAGGACCTGGCCGCCGAGCACGCCGCGAAGCGCGTCACCTTCGGCAAACCGCTGTCGCAGCGCCAGGCGATCTCCTTCGCCCTGGCCGAGAACGCCGCCGACATCGAAGCCTCGCGGCAGCTGGTGCTGCACGCGGCGCGGCGCTGGGAGGCGGGGCAGGCTGACGCGGCGGTGCTGTCGTCGATGGCGAAGCTGGTCGCGGTCGACATGCTCGGCCGGGTCACCGACAAGGCCCTGCAGGCGCACGGCGGGATCGGCTTCTGGGCCTCCTCCGACATCGAGCGGGTGTACCGCGACGCGCGCGCCCAGCGCTTCGAGGAGGGCACCAACGAGATCCAGAAGACGATCATCGCCCGCGAGGTCTTCGCCCCGGTCCACGCGTCAATCGCCGAGCGCGAGGTCGGCTGATGGCGAGCGAGTCGGGCACCGCGGGCGGCACGCCCGCCGCTGAGGCCTGGGCGGCCGACAAGGTCGCGCTGATCACCGGGAGCTCGCGCGGGATCGGGCGCACGCTGGCGCTGTCCCTGGCCGACAAGGGCGGCTCGGTCGTCGTCAACTACAAGGTGAACGAGGACCTGGCGAAGGAGGTCGTCGCCGGGATCGAGGAGCGCGGCGGGCGGGCGATCGCGGTCCAGGCCGACATGGAGTCGCCGGAGGACATCGACAGGCTCTTCGACGCGGCGGGCGAGGAGTTCGGCCGGCTCGACTACTTCGTCGACAACGCCGCGGCGGCCGCCTTCAAGCTGATCAAGGACCTGAAGCTGCATCACCTCGACCGCTCCTACGCGATGAACATCCGCAGCTTCGTGCTCGGCGCCCAGCGCGCGGTCGAGCTGATGACCGACGGCGGGCGGATCGTCACGCTCTCCTCGTACGGGTCGATCCGGGCCTACCCGACCTACGCCAGCCTCGGCGCCGCGAAGGCGGCGCTGGAGGCCTACGTCCGCTACATGGCGGTCGAGTTCGCGCCGGCCGGGATCAACGTCAACGCGGTCAACGGCGGCATCATCGAGAGCGACTCGAGCGCCTACTTCTACGGCGTCGGCGGGATGCCCGGTCTCGACGTCGTGCTGCCGAAGATCCCGAAAGGGCGGATGGGGACGGTGAAGGAGGTCGCCGACACGGTCGAGTTCCTGCTCGAACCGCGCTCGGAGTACATCACCGGACAGTCGCTGGTCGTCGACGGCGGGCTGACGGTCGTCTCGCCGCCCTTCTTCGACGACGCGGGCCCGGAGCTGCGGCTGCCGGGAGGGGACGCGGCCGCCGCGTCCGATGCCTGAGCCGAACGACTCGGCGGCGCCGTCCGGCGCGCTCCCGCACGTCTTCACGCCGATCAGGATCGGCGGGCTGACGCTCCCGCACCGAGTGGTGATGGGGTCAATGCACCTGGGGCTGGAGGGCGGGCCCGACGCGGGCGAGCGCCTCGCGGCCTTCTACCGCGAGCGAGCCGAGGGCGGAGCGGGCCTGATCGTGACCGGCGGCTGGGCGGTGTCCGAGGACGGCGCCGCCGACACCAGCTACGGCGTTCTGAGAGACGCGAAGCGCGAGCACCCTGGCGCCGAGCGCGGTCGTCCTTCGTTACCAATAGCGCCACAAAGGACGACCGCACTGGCGCTGGAGGCGATCGCCGGCGCGACGGCGGGGACCGAAGCGGCGATCGCGCTGCAGCTCTTCCATGCCGGCCGCTACGCGTCGGCCGACTCCCCCGGCGAGGTCGTCGCGCCTTCGGCGGTGGCGAGCCGGGTGTCGCGGGTCGAGCCGCGGGCGCTCGGCGAGGACGAGGTCTGGGACGTGGTCGCGGAGTTCGCCCGCGGCGCGGCGCTGGCCAAGGAGCTCGGCTTCGCCGCGGTCGAGGTGATGGGTTCCGAGGGCTACCTGGTCGACCAGTTCCTCTCCCCCACGACGAACCTGCGCGACGACGAGTGGGGCGGCGACGCCGAGCGGAGGATGCGGTTCGGGATCGAGGTCGCGAGCGCGATCCGCGAGGCGGTCGGCGCGGGCTTCCCGGTGCTCTTCCGGATGACGGGCGCGGAGCTGATGCCCGAGTCGCGACCCTGGGAGGAGGTCGAGGAGTTCGCCCGAGCGCTGGTCGCGGCGGGGGTCAACGCCCTGAACATCGGCGTCGGGTGGCACGAATCTGGGGTGCCGACGGTCCAAGGGGCGGTTCCGAGCGGGGCGTTCTTGCCGTGGGCGGAAGGGCTGAAGACGGCGCTTGGGGATGGCGCGGACATCACCGGCACTGCCACCCCTTCGGCGGCTGAGGTGGCAGTGCCGGTGATCGCCGGCAATCGGGTGAACAGGCTCGATGAAGCGGAGGCGGTGCTTGCGGCCGGAGGGGTCGATCTGGTCTCGATGTCACGGCCGTTCCTGGCGGATCCCAGAATCATGGAGAGAGGGAAGGGCCGCGCCGCGATCAACGTCTGCATCTCCTGCGACCAGGCGTGCATCGACCGGTCCTTGGTAGGCGGGCACGTGTCGTGCCTCGTCAACCCACGGTCCGGCTACGAGGTCGACTTCCCGGCGCCAGCCGGTGGCGTTCGCAGAAACCCGCGCTATCCGCGGGAAAGTGCGAACGCGCCAGGGGGGCGTTTCTTGGTGGTCGGCGGGGGGCCGGCGGGGTTGGAGGCGGCGCGGGCGCTCGCCACGCTTGGCGGCGAGGTTCATCTCTATGAGGCGCGGGAGGAGCTGGGCGGACAGTTTCGCTGGGCGCGCATGGTCCCGGGCAAGGAGGACTACGGGGCGACGATCTCCTACTTCGAGTCCGAGCTCGAGCGGCTCGGCGTCCACGTTCACCTCGGCCGCGAGCTGGGCGAGGACGACGCCGACCTCATCGCCGATTGCGTCGGCGTCGTCCTCGCCACCGGCGTCCACCCGCGCGCCGTCGACATCCCCGGCTCGACCCTCCCCCACGTCGTCGACTACGCCGCCGCCTTCGAGTCAGGTCTCGGTGACGCCGAGTCGGTCGCGATCGTCGGCGGCGGCGGCATCGGCGTCGACCTCGCCCACCTGCTCACCCACACGCCGAGCGACGTCACCGACTTCTACGAGCGCTTCCATCTCCCGCCGCCCGTGGAGACTTTCCGTCGCATAGAGACGGCTTCTCTCCACAGCAAAGGGCTGACCAATGGGGCGCGAGTGACGGTCATGCGACGTTCGGGACGAATCGGTGCCGGGATCGGTCGCACGACGCGCTGGGTGTGGCTCGACGCGCTGAAGCACGCGGGGGTCGAGACGCGCACGGGGCTCGCCTATCGGCGGATCACGCCGGAGGGAGTCGAGATCGAGCTCGAGGACGGGAGCGTCGAGACGATTGCGGCAGAGCGGGTCGTCATCGCCGCCGGGCAGGAGCGGCGCGACGAGCTGCGGCCCTTGCTGGAGCGGCTCGAGGTCCCCCATCGGGTCGTTGGCGGGGCCGAGAACCCGAGCGAGCTGAACGCCGTCCGCGCCTTCGGCGACGGACTCCGCGCCGCCTACGAGCTGGCCGGCTGAGCGACCGAGGTTCGGCGAAGTTTCGACCCGGCCACCCCCGGGCAGCCACACTGTGGCCTCGTCCCCGCCCGCCACACGACAGAGGAGATCACCCATGTGCTTCGAGTTCGATGCCCTTCCGCCTGAGCTGCCCGCCGGGCGCGCCATGATCGCCGGTGGCGCCGCTGCCGAGTCGCTCACCGTCACCGCCGGCGACGGCAACGAGTTCGCCGTCGCGCTCGCCGAGTCGCCCGCGCCGAGCGGCCCCGGCGTCGTCATCCTGCCCGACGTCCGCGGCCTCTACCGCTTCTACGTCGAGCTGGCCGAGCGCTTCGCCGCCGCGGGCCACCACGCGATCGCCTTCGACTACTTCGGCCGCACCGCCGGCACGGCGGAGCGCGGTGAGGACTTCGACTACAAACCGCACGTCGACCAGACGACGATCACGGGGGTCCAGGCCGACCTGAAAGCGGCGCGCGGCGCGCTCGCCGAGCGCACCGGGGCGACGCTGTTCGCCAGCGTCGGCTTCTGCTTCGGCGGCGGCCACTCGTTCTGGGCCGGGGCGAACCCGGACCTCGGGCTCGACGCCGTCGTCGGCTTCTACGGTGGGCTCAACCCGGCGCGGCGTGGGATCGAGAACCGGCCCAACCTGATCGAGGACGCCGAGCAGATCAAGCTGCCGGTGCTCGGCCTCTTCGGCGAGGCCGACGAGAGCATCCCGGCCGAGGACCGGTCCGCCTTCGACGCCGGGCTCGAGCGGGCCGGGGTCGAACACGAGATCGTCAGCTACCCCGGCGCGCCGCACTCGTTCTTCGACCGCAAACAGGAGGAGTTCGCGGAGGCCTCGACCGACGCCTGGACGCGGGTGCTCGACTTCCTCGCCGCTGAGCCGGTCGAGGCGTAGCGCGTACCGTCGCGCAGTCGACTTTGACCTTGCCCTGGCAGGGTCAAAGTCGACATCGCGAATCGGCGGCGGCTCAGCCGGTGATCAGCTCGCGGCGGGCGAACAGGGTCAAGGTCGCGGCGGCGGTCATCGCGACGGCGAGGATCGTCCCCGATCGCCAGCCCGCCGCCTCGACCAGCGGCCCGCCGACGGCGGCGCCCGCGCTGGCTCCGACCGTCGCCGCGAGGGAGAGCCAGGTGAACGCCTCGACCACCGTGCCCGCCGGGACCGACGACTGGGCGAGGTTGTTGCGGACGGTGATCTGCGGCGCGATGCAGAGCCCCGCGATCGGGGCGAGGACGAACATCTCGGGGACGGCGGTGGCGAAAGCGAGCGGTAGGTAGGTCAGAGTCATCAGGGCGCCGAGCCGCACGACGGCGCGCTGCGGGCGGCCGAAGGTGCCCGGGCGCAGGCCGAAGGCGATGCCGCCGAGGGCCGACCCGCCGGCGAGCGCCGCGGTCAGTGGGCCGCCGAGCGCGGCGGCGCCGTGGTGGGCGCCGAAGGCGGGCAGGCTGACGTCGAGCGCGCCGAAGGACGCGCCGAGCGGTATCCCGGCGAGGACGAGCACCCGCAGCGTCGGCGAGCGCAGCGCGCCGAGCCAGTGGCGCTCGGCATCGGGGTCGTCTCCCGGTTCGACCGCCATCAGCACCTGGAAGAGGATCGCGCCGACGGACCCGAGGACGGCGGCGACGAGGAGGCCGATGGCGGGGCCGGCGGTCGCCGCGAGGCCGCCCGCCAGGAGCGGGCCGGAGACGAAGATCACCTCGACCATCACCGCGTCGAGCGCGTAGGCGGTCTGCAGCTCGGAGGGCTCGACCAGCTCGGCCCAGTGGCGGCGCAGGACGCCGCCGACCGGTGGCGTGCCGCAACCGCCGAGCGCAGCGGCGATCACCAGCGGCACCGTCCCGGCCCCCGCCCGGCCGAGCAGGACGACGGCGATCAGGCCGGCGGCGCTGAGCAGGGACGCCGGGATGATCACCGGACCCGAGCCGCGCCGATCGATCTGCCGCGCCAGCAGCGGGCCGGTGATGCCGATGCCGATCGTGAAGGCACCGGTGACGACGCCGGCGCTGCCGAACGACCCGGTTTCGCCGTGGATGAAGAGGATCAGGCCGACCGCGCCCATGCCGATCGGCATGCGGGCGAGCAGGGCGGCGAAGAGCAGCGGCTTGACGCGGGGCGCGGCGAAGACGCGGCGGTAGGCGGCGAGGCCCTGGGTCGATTGCTCAGAGGTCGTTGCGGCCATCCGACCAGCGTCGCATGGAGCGGGGCTAGTCGGAGTTCACGCCGGGGAGGCCGGCGGAGGCGAGCTCGGATTCCTCCTCCTCGCGGCGACGCTCCTCGGGGGAGAGCTCGCCGGTGCGGCGGTCGAGGGCGGGGATGATCCAGGCGAAGGCGGCGGCGATGATGCAGATGCCGACGGCGACCCAGGTCAGGGCGTGGTAGCCGGAGACGGTCGGGAGGTGGCTGCCGGACGGGGTCGCGCCGGCGAGGAGCGAGGCGGCCAAGGCGCTGCCGACGGAGAAGCCGATGTAGCGGACCACCTGGTAGAAGCCGGTCGCGCTTCCCGTCTCGCTTTCCGGCACGGCGCGGACGATGATCCCGGGGATCGCCGCGTAGGTGAGGCCGTAGCCGAGGCCGAGCACGCCCATCATCAAGAAGGCGCCCCAGAGGTGGCCGTCGGTGAGGGCGAAGATGACGCCGCCCGCGGCGACCGCGAGGCAGCCGGTCGGCAGCAGGTTGCCGGCGCCGACCAGGCGGGTCGAGAACGGCAGCAGGCGGGCGCCGATCATGCTGACGATCGAGAACGGGACGAGGGCGAGGCCGGCGACGACGACGGTGGCGCCGAAGCCGTAGCCGAGCTCGCTCGGCGCCTGGACGAACTCGCTCACCCCGGAGAGGTACATGTACATCGCGACGCCGAGGATCGTCGCGCAGACGTCGGCGCTCAGCACCGCCGGGATGCGGGCGAGGCGAAGGTCGACGAGGGGGTCGGAGGCGCGCAGCTGCTGGGCGACCCAGAGCGCGAGGAAGACGATCGCGACGGCGAAGAGGCCGAGCGTCCGCGCCGAGCTCCAGCCCCAGCCGCTGCCCTCGGCGATCGCGATCAGCAGCGCGCTCAGCCCGATCGTCAGCAGCACCGCCCCGGGCACGTCGAGCCGCTCCTGCGGGCGTCCCTTGGTCGAGGGGACGAAGATCCAGGAAAGGGCGAAGGCGATCGCCGCGACGACGGCGCCGAACCAGAAGGCGGCGGAGAGGTCGATCCCGGCGAGCAGGCCGGAGATCGGGTAGCCGGCGCCGACCCCGGCCGCCCCCGCGACCGAGAGCAGGCCGATCGTCGGCGCGACCTTCTCGGCCGGCAGCTCGTCACGCGCGGTCGCCATCCCCAGCGGCACGAGGCCGAGGCCGACCCCCTGCATCGCCCGCCCGGCGACGAGCACCGCGAGGCTCGGGGCCAGCGCCGCGATCACGCTCCCCGCGGTCACCACGGCGAGGCCACCGAGGAGGGTCTCGCGGCGGCGCGGCCCGTCCCCCAGCCGTCCCATCACCGGCGAGGCGACGACGCCGATCAGGAGCGTCGCGGTCAGCGACCACTGGGCCGAGCTGAGCGAGACGTGCAGGTCATCGCTGATGCTCGGGATCAGCGGGGCGCCAAGCGAGGAGATGATCCCCGTGACCATCACCACGAAGAGCAGCACGCCGGGCATCGCCCGGACCCGGGTCGCCTCGCTCATGCGTCGGGGTCTGGCAACAGCTTCTCGATCAGGCTCCCCATCGTGTCGGCGGCGTGTGCCAGCTCGGTCAGCTCGGCGTCGGGCAGGTCGACCAGCGCCTCGCGCATGTTGGCGCGGATCAGCGCCCGGACTCCCTCCAGCGCGGCGGCGCCGGCGGTGGTGATCTCGACCAGGACGACGCGGCCGTCCTCCTCGGAGCGGCTGCGGGAGACGAGCTCGCGGCCCTCGAGTTTGTCGATCAGCTGGGTGACGGTCGGCTGGGCGAGCGCCTCGGTCATCGCCAGCTGGGTGATGCGGCGTGGGCCGTCGGAGAGCGTGGCGAGGACGCCGACCTCGGTGCGTGAGATCTCGTGGGCGCCGCTCCGCATCAGCAGGCGGGTGAGGCGCGCGGCGCGTCCCAGGAGGTTCGAGGCGACGAGGTCGATCGCGGCGGCGCGGTCAGCGGAAGACGAGGCCATCAGGACACTGTATAGGAAACCTATGCAGTTTTGGCGGATTCACCGGCGATCCGCTCCTGCTCGGTGCCCGCGGGGCGGGCGGTGACTGCTTGCCGGGACCTTCCGGCCCGGCGGCGTTCCCACCAAGACCAGGCCAACATCGTCACAGCAGCGTACGTCCATCCGAGCAGAATGTCGAAGAAGTAGTGCTCGCCGGTGGCCATCAGGGAGAGGGCCATCGCCGCCGGATAGAGGAAGACGAGCGGCCGGGCCCGGCGCCAGGGGATCAGGGGCGCGAGGTTGATCGCGACCAGCATCGTGAAGGCGGCGTGCAGCGAGGGCACCGCGGCGACCAGGTTGACCGAGTCCTGGCCTTCGGAGAAGAGGATCGAGGTGCCGACGCCGAGGATTTTCCAGCCTTCCGAGGTGGTCCGGTGGACGTCGTGCAGGAGCCCTTCCTGGGCGGCGAGCCAGGGTGGCGCGGCCGGGAAGACGATGTAGGTGACGAGGCCCGCGATCGCCAGCGTGACGAGGCGCTTGGCGAAGCGCAGGTAGGCGGGGCGGTCGCGCGCCCAGAGCCAGCCGGCGAGCGCGAACGGGGTGATGAAGTAGCTCGTGTAGGTGAGCGTGAAGAAGACGTTCCAGCCGGTCACCCGGCTCGGGTCGTAGAGGTGGTGCTGCAGCCATTCGGTCGGCGTCTGGCCGAAGAAGACCGCTTTGTCGAAGTCGATCATCGGGTGGAAGTGGACCCCGATGCCGAGTTTGTCGGCGGCGCCGCGGGTGATGTCGTAGGCGCCGAGGACGATCACCATCGGCGCCCAGTCGATGACCAGCCAGAGCATCTCGCGCGGGTGACGGCCGATGCAGGCGACGGCGAGCGCGCCGCAGACCCAGGCGATCACCAGCTCCCGCTGGACCGGGATCCCGTAGTGGTAGCTCCAGACGACGAGGACGACGAAGTAGATCGCGAGCGCGCAGCGACGCACCGCCGACCAATGGCCGAAGTGCAGTACGGGCTCCGCCTCGGAGCCCGCCGGAGCAAGGTCGGCGGAACTCACCGGCGTAACCCTATTCGGGCGGGCGGAATGGATCCGGGCGGGGGCGTGTGTGCGGGGGAATGATGAGGCCGGGGAAGCTGGCGCCCGGGGGCTGCGGCCGTCCGAGTTGCGCCCGGGTGTGCGGGAGTGATGAAGCTTCGTGACGAGCGCCGGGGAGCGTGCGCGTTCCTCCACGAACTG
>DAIQOT010000268.1:0-5012 GCA_036787695.1 Solirubrobacterales bacterium
GTAGTAGTTACCTCGTTTTGCCGCGGCGCTTGTGCCGCCAGGCCAGCGTGTAGCCGAACAGCCCGACGCCGACACCGGCGATCGAGGTCCATAGCCAGATCCGGTGATGGTGATCGCCGAGCGGTGGGCGGAACAGCGAGTACTGATGAGGGCGTACGCCGAGAGCCGCGATCAGCTCCGGCCGACGATCATGCTCCACGGCACCGAGCTGGCGATCGAGGCGCGAGTCGCCGAGGACGATCGGGTCGAGCGCTTCACGGTCCGCCGCGAGGAGCTCGACGCCGGCCCGATCCGCCGCGACCTCGGCGGCGCCGGCCTCCACGTCACGGTCGAGCGCGTCTCCGCGCCCGCCGACCTGCCGCTGACCCTCGCCGGTGAGCTCACCATCGATCCCCCGACCGGCGACAGCGCCGTCTACCTCCACGCCCGCCAGTCCGACGGGCACGAGGTCTGGACCAGCCCCCTGTTCTTCCACCGCTGAGGGGACCGGCGCCGGCCCGCGCGTCCTCGTAAGGGCCCCGTTATGTCTGGGGAGGACAATCTCCCCATGGCCGATAGCTACCGACAGCTGCCGCCGATGGGATTGGGCCCTCCGCCCGACCTGTCGAAGCCGCCCGAGATCCCCGACGGGCCGATCCATCCCGGCTCCGGGCGCACGCCGCTGCGCAAGAAAGCGGGCGGGCTGCTGGCGCCGGTGGCCGCGCTCGCGGTCAAGGCCAAAGCGCTCCTCCTGCTGGTCGGCAACTTCAAGCTGCTCGCCACCTTCGGCTCGATGGCGGTCTCGATCGTCGCCTACGGCTGGCTCTTCGGCTTCACCTTCGCGATCGGCTTCGTGCTGCTGCTGCTCCTGCATGAGCTCGGCCACGTGATCCAGCTGCGCCGCGAGGGCATCAAGGCGAGCGCGCCGATCTTCATCCCCTTCCTCGGCGCGATGATCGCCTCCAAGTCGCTCGGCAAGGACGCCGCCGCGGAGGCGCGGGTCGGCCTCGCCGGGCCGATCCTCGGCTCGATCGCGACCCTCGTCCCGCTCGGCATCTGGCTCGCCGGCGGCAGCGAATTCTGGCGCGCGCTCGCCTACCTCGGCTTCTTCCTCAACCTCTTCAACCTGATGCCGGTGGTGCCGCTCGACGGCGGCCGGGCGATGGCGGCGCTCAGCCCCGCGGTCTGGATCGTCGGCCTCGCCGGCCTGGTAGTCGTGGCGATCCTCTACCCCAGCCCGATCCTGGTCCTGATCGTCCTCTTCGGCGCCTACGAGAGCTACCGCCGTTGGAACGCCCGCAAGCTTCCCCAGAACCAGGCGTACTACGCGATCCCGGGACGGACCCGGGCGCTCGTCGCGGTCGTCTACCTCGGCCTCGCAGCGGCGCTCTCGATCGGCGTCGCCGAGACCTTCGTCTCCCGCGGCTTCTAGCCTCCCCGCCGATGAAGATCGCCTTCGCCACCTGCTCCGCTTGGCCTGACGGCTACCCCGACGACCACGAGGCGGCGGCGCTGGCCGGTGCCGAGTGGCGGCTCTGGGACGACCCCGCGGTCGACTGGGAGGCCTACGACCGGGTCGTCCTGCGCTCGGTCTGGGACTACACCCAGCGGATCGACGACTTCCTCGCCTGGTGCGATCGGGTCGGGCCCGAGCGCCTCCGCAACACGCCCGAGCTGGTCGCCTTCAACGCCGACAAGCGCTACCTCGGGGAGCTCGGGGTGCCGATCGTGCCGACCGCCTTCGTCGGGCCCGACGGCCCGCCGCCCGCCTTCGAGGGCGAGGTCGTGGTCAAGCCGAACGTCTCCGCGGGCGCCCGCAACACCGGCCGCTTCCCGGCCGAGCACCACGACGAGGCGCTGACCCTGATCGAGCAGATCCGGTCGAGCGGCCGCGTCGCCCTCGTCCAGCCCTACCTGCCCGGCGTCGACGAGCGCGGCGAGACGGCGATCGTCTACCTCGGCGGCGAGGTCTCCCACGTCCTCCGCAAGAAGCCGATCCTGCGCGCCGCCGGCGTCGCTCCCCTCGGCGACGACCTGGACGGCCCGGCGGCGGTGATGCGCGACGAGGATCTGGTCCTCGCCGGCGAGGCGACCGACGCCGAGCTCGCGCTCGCCGCCGACGTCCACGAGCGCATCACCGAGCGCTTCGACATCCCGCTCTACGCCCGCGTCGACATCGTCCCCGGGCACGGTGGCGAGCCGGTGGTGATGGAGCTCGAGGCCCTCGACCCGTGCCTCTACCTCGACCAGGCCCCGGGCGCCGCGGCGCGATTCGCCGCCGCGATCGTCCGCTAGCCACGGCGATCGCGATATCGACTTTTCGGCCCCTATAGCGGCCGAAAAGTCGACCGCCCTATTCGATCCCTTCCTGCTTACCGCCCGGCATGAACAGGTGGGCGACGATGTAGCCGACGAAGAGGAAGCCGGCGCCGACGTACCAGGCCTTCTCCATCGCGGCGGCGAAGTTGCCGGGGCCGGCGGCGCCGCTAAGGTCGGTCGCGCCGGCGACGATCGAGCCCATGATCGCCATGCCGATCGCCGAGCCGAAATTGCGGAAGGTCTGGGTGACGCCGGAGCCCTGGCCGCGCAGGTTGTCGGGGAGGCGGTTGAGCGCGTCGGCGTTCAGCGGCGAGAAGACGAGCCCGAAGCCGGCGCCGGTGATCAGCATCCCCCAGAGCGTCGCGCTCTGGCTCAGTTCGGAGAGGTTGCCGCCCCAGACGACCATGCCGATGCCGCCGAGGATGAAGCCGATGCACACCGGTTTCTTCGCCCCGCCCTGGTCCATCCATGCGCCGCCGACGCGGGCGGCGACGAAGAAGGAGTAGAACATCGTGAGGATCGAGTAGCCCGCCTGCGTCGGTTCCTGGTGGACGGCGACCTGGAAGTAGACGGAGCCGAAGAAGAAGACGGCGAGCCAGGGCGCGAAGACGAGGAAGGTGAGCAGGTTGTCGACCGCGAAGGGGCGGTTGGCGAGCAGCGCGTTGACGTCGATCAGCGGGTCCTCGGTGCGCCGCTCGACGACGAAGAAGTAGGCGAGGACGAGGATGCCGACGATGATCGAGCCGAGCGTCGCCGGGCTGCCCCAGCCCCATTCGGTCGACTGCTGGATGCCGAGGACGGTGAGCGCCATGCCGACGACGATCAGCACCGCCCCGCGGACATCGAGCCTCGACGGGTGTTTGACGTCGTTCATCCGCGCGTTGCGGAACTCCCAGAGCGAGAGCAGCGCGACCGGCACGTTGATCCAGAAGATCGCCCGCCAGGTCCAAAACTGGGTGAGGTAGGAGCCGGCGACCGGGCCGATCGCGGTGAAGAGGCCGGCGACGATGAAGAAGACCGAGAGGCCCTTGCCGCGTTCGTTGCCGGGGAAGGCATCAAGCACCAGGACCGTCGCCGAGGGGATCATCAGCCCGCCGCCGACTCCCTGCAGGACGCGGAAGAGGATCAGCCACGGCACCGTGATCCCGCTCGAGTCCGGCACCAGCCCGCACATCAGCGAGGAGCCGGCGAAGATCAGCACGCCCGCGACGACGACTTTCTTGTGGCCGAGGATGTCCCCCAATCGTCCACCAAGAGCCACGAACGCCGCGGTCGAGAGCGCGTAAGCGGTGACCAGCCACTGCACCGCGGTCTCCGACAGATGCAGATCCGCCTGGATCGTCGATGCGGAAATGGAGACGATCGTGAAGTCGATCATCACCATCGCGACCGCGGGCACCAACGGCCAGAACACTCTGAAGCGCAGCGACTCGCTATTCATCGATCTCCCTATCGGCAGGCGTTGGCCAGTTCCTGAGCAGATGCTTAAAGCGGCGCGATCCTTTCAAACCAATCGGCGGTCGTCCAGGTAAGTGGATGCGGAAGGGACGCCGGTTCCTCCACGAACTGCGCGCACCCCGTGACACCCCGACGTTGATGGGCCGAAAACCGGAGATATAGACCGGTTTTCGGCCCGTCAACCTGGCGGGCGCACGGAAGGGTGACGAACGTGCCGAACCCTGCGCCTTCCCTGAATCTCCCTCACGTCCCGGGCGTCTCGTGGCGGCCACAGCCTGCCCGGGTCGCCGCGAGACGGCCGGGCCGTTCCTCGGACGGCCGCCATGATCCGGGCGTCCCGGCGTCTCGGGGTGGGGTTACCCCGAGACGCGCTTCCCTAGCCGAAGGTCAGCCGGTGACTTCGAAGGTGCCGGCGAGGGGGGCTTCGCTGCTGTCGCCGACGAACACTTCGATCTGGCCGGGTTCGACGACGAGGTTGCCCATTTCGTCGTAGAAGCCGACGTCGCTCGGGCCGAGGCGGAACTTCACCGTCTGCGTTTCGCCCGCTTCGAGCGTCACCCGTTGGAAGCCGCGCAGGCGGCGGACCGGCTGCTCGATCGAGGCGACCGGGTCGTGGATGTAGAGCTGGACCACCTCGTCACCGGCGACCGCGCCTTCGTTCTTCACGTCGGCGCTCACTTCGACCACACCGTGCGAGGACATCGACGAGGAGCTGATGCTCACGTTCGAGAATCCGAACTTGGTGTAGCTGAGTCCGTAGCCGAACGGATAGAGCGGCGTGACCGGCTCGTCGAGGTACTTCGACGTGTACTTGTTTTCCGGGTCCGACGGACGGCCGGTCGGCTCGTGGTTGTAGTAGAGCGGGGTCTGGCCGACGCTGCGCGGGAAGGTGACCGGGAGCTTGCCGCCCGGGTCGACCTTGCCGAACAACACGTCGGCGATCGCGTTGCCCGCCTGGATGCCGGGGAACCAGGCCTCGAGGATCGCGGGCGATTTGGCGTCGACGCCTTCGAGGGTCAGCGGGCGACCGTTCATCAGCACGACGACGAACGGCTTGCCGGTCGCGGCGATCGCTTCGAGCAACTGCTGCTGCTTGCCGGGGACGTCGATGTCGGCGCGCGAGGATGCCTCGCCGCTCATCGCCGCCGACTCGCCCAGGGCCAGCACCGTCACTTCGGCACCTTCCGCCGCCGCGACCGCCGCCCCGAAGCCGCCTTCTTCGGTGCACTCGGGGTCGCAGCCTTCGGCCGCGGTCA
>DAIQOT010000269.1:0-5005 GCA_036787695.1 Solirubrobacterales bacterium
AGCAGACGCTCGGCGACGGGCGCGGCTCGAAATCCTGGGAGAGGACGCCCTCGCCGACGGTGACGACCGTGCGCTCGACCCGCTCCGCGTCGTCGGGCCTCGTCGGTGCCGGAATTTTCTCGGCGTCGAGGACGTAGTCGTAGGAGGCGAAGGCGGCCTCGATGTCCCAGGCCTCGCGCGCCGCCAGCCGGTACAGCGCCAGCTGCAGGTCGGAGTCGAGGTCCTCCTCGGTCTTCCGTTCGCCGGTCTTGTAGTCGATCAGCTCGTACTCGCCGCTCGGCAGCCGGTCGACCCGGTCGACCCGCCCTCGGACGTGGTGGTCGGCGACCTTGAAGTCGAATTTGCGCTCGAGCCAGACCGGCTCGGACTCGGAGACCCGTTCGCGCTCCCAGTAGAGGCGGAGCGCCTCGCGGCCGCGGTCTCGGTACTGCATCTCGTCGTCAGATCCACCGAACCCACCGCGCCGCCAGCCGCCCTCGAAGAGCCGGTTCAGCGTCCGCAGCTCGTCGCCCGGCTCGGGCGGCTCTTTGTGGAACCGTTCGAGCACGTTGTGCATGAGGATCCCGAAGCGCTGGTTGATCGTCGGCTCCTGCGGGATGCCGAAGACGCGGGCGAACTTGTACTTCAGCGGGCAGGTCAGGTAGAGGGTCAGGTCGGAGGCCGAGAGGCTGAGGCGACCGTCGCCGCGGCGCGGCAGGAAGGCCTCCAGCGAGGGCTCGGCGCGGTCGGCGATCAACTGCAGCCGGCGGCCGCGCTCCGATTCCGAGTCGAGCAGGTAGGCGTCGAGCGAGGAGGCGTCGAGCTCGGCCTGCTGCTCGGGCGTCGCCACCTGGCGCAGCAGCCCGTTGACCGCCTCGATCGCCTCCGCCATCCGCTCCTCGCCGGGCCGCTGGGCGAGCGCCGCCAGCTTCAGCAACTCGAGGTAGCGGGCGATCGCCCGGTTGACGTCGATCGCGGTGTCGAGCCGCGGCTCCGACAGCTCGCGGCCGGCGCGCCAGCTCGCCTCGAGCACCTGCTCGCGCAGCGTCCGGTAGGTCGCGTGGAGGCCCTCGGCGGGGCCGAACAGCTCCTCCTCGTGCTCCTCCTCCGCGGCGCCCGGGGACGACGCGAGCGCTTCCGCGTAGGCGTGGCCGGGGCGGGGCGGGTCCTCGCCGCCGGCGACCCGGGAGAGCACCAGCTCGGTGCGGGCGGGCCAGCCGATCCGCCGCCAGTCGGCCTCGACCTCGAGCCCGAGCGCGAAGACGTGGTCGAAGCCGAGCCCCTTCACCGCGTCGAGGTCGAGCCCGACGACGGCGCCCGGCGCGGGCGGCTCCTCGCCGCCGGTCGGCTCGACCCCCGCCTCGGCGACGGCGGAGAGGTAGGCGACGAAGCCGCGGGTCGAGCCGTGCGGTTCGCGCCGCGTCCAGGCGGTCGCCAGCTCGGCGAGGCGGGAGAGGCCGAGGAGGCGCTCGGCGACCTCGGGCTGGGCGGCGAAGAGGCGCTGGCGGCGCAGGCCGACGGCCTCGATCAGCCGCCGCACGAAGACGTCGGCGCGGCGCTCCTCCATCGCCCCGGCGGCGGTGTTGTAGAGCTTGAGGAAGGTCTGGACCCGCTCGCGCGCCTCGGGCTGGAACTGGGGCGAGTCGAGCGCCGCCTCGCAGCCGGCGACCATGTCGAGCTTGCGCCGGCGGGCGATCGTGGTGAGGCGGGCGAGATCGCCGGGGCGCAGCTCGACCGGCGGGCGGGTCAACGCGCGGGCGGCGGCGGCGGAGTCGTCGGGGTCGGCAAGCACGCGCAGCCAGGCGATCGCGTCGCGCACCTCGGCGCGCTGGAAGAGCGCGGTCGGGCCGGAGAGGTGGAAGGGGATGCCGCGCTCCTCCATCGCCGCGGCGACCGCGCCGCCCTCGCGGGCCGGGTCGGCGAGGAGGACGCAGATGTCGTCGGCGCGGGTGCCGCCGGCGAGCAGGTGCTCGACCTCGCGCGCCGTCGCCTGCGCCTGCGCCCGCTCGTTGGCCGACTTCCAGAAGCGCAGCTTCGGCTCGCGGAAGCGGCGCTCGAGCGTGACGACCTCGCCGTCGGGATGGAGGGACCGGTACCAGTCTTCGAGGCCCTCGCTACCGCTCGCCTCGAGCACGAACATCTGGTTCGGGTTGTCGCCGGCCAATCCCTCGATCAGCGCCCGCTGGGCGGCGGTCGACTCCTCCAGCTCGTCGACCATCACCTGGGCGAAGCGCTCGGCGATCCCGGCCCGCACGTCGGGCCGCTCGACCAGCAGGACGTCGAGCGCGAGGAAGACGTCGCCGCGGTCGAGGCTTCCGGTCTCGGCCAGGATCCGGTCGTGGGTCGCGTAGAGCTCGGCGAACTCGGCCTCGCGCCGCGCCGTCTCGTGCTCGGCCTCGGTTCTCGCCTCGTCGGCCTGGAGCGCGGCCCGCTCGGCGAGGCTGGTCGCCCCGACCCGCTGCGCCTTCAGCGTGTCGATCCGCGCCAGCAGGCGCGCCAAGAGGCCGGCCGGGTTGCCACGGATCTCGTGGCGGCGCAGCGGCAGCGAGTCGAAACGGTCGAGCAGGATCGCGAGCCGCTCCGCCCGCCCGAGCACGTCGAAGAAGGGGTCGAGGCCGGCGGCCTCGGAGTGCTCGCGCAGGAGGCGCTCGCCGAGCTCGTCCCAGGATCCGACCCAGAGCTCTTCATAAGGAGCGTCGAGGAGCGCCTCGCAGTGGCCCCGCAGCCGCCGCGCCGTGCTGCGGCGCGCGCCGAAGACCAGCGTCCGCTCCGGCGCCGTCCCGGCCGCCGCGAGGTCCGCGAGCCGCCGCGCCAGCAGCTCGCTCTTGCCCGTCCCGGCGGCACCGAGCACGAGCAACGGGCCGTCGACGTGCGCGGCGGCGCGCTCCCGCCCGCCCGCCTCACCCGTCGCAGTCGGATCGGTCTGACGCATCGCCCAAACGTAGCGCTCCAACGCGCCCATCCAGAAATCGACGTTCACCAGCCGCACACGCGGATTTCCGCCCGGACACCTAGTCTCCGCGGCATGGATGTCTTCGCCGCCGACTGGCCCGCAATCTGCCGCCGCATCGTCGCCGCCCAGCGACGGATCTTCGACGAGGTCGTGACCTCCGAGGAACGCACCCACTACGAGGGCGTCGGCGAGGGCGGCGATCACACGCTGGTGATCGACCGCCAGTGCGAGGACGAGGTCTTCATCGAGCTGGAGAAGCTGGGAGCGGAAGGCGCCTCGTTCGTCGCCATCTCCGAGGAGCGCGGCGAGGTCGTCTTCGGCGACGGCGGCCCGGCGCGGGTCGTGATCGACCCGATCGACGGCTCGCTGAACGCCCGCCGCACGATCCCCTCGCACAGCCTCAGCATCGCGGTCGCGTCCGGCGACTCGATGGCCGACGTCCGCTTCGGCTTCGTCCACGACTTCGGCGCCGACGAGGAGTTCACCGCGACCCTCGGCGAGGGCGCGATCGCCGCCGGCAGGCCCGCCAAGGTCGCCGCCGGCAACGGCAAGCTCGAAGTCGTCGGCCTCGAGTCGGCCGAGCCGGACTGGACGATCCCGGCGCTGCAGTCGCTGTCGGGCAACGCCTACCGCCTGCGGGTGGTGGGATCGGCCGCGATCACGACGGCCTACGTCGCCTCCGGCCGCTTCGACGCCTTCCTCTGCCTGCGCCCGCTGCGCTCGGTCGACGTGGCCGCCGCCCAGCTGATCGTGCGCGAGGCGGGCGGCGCGGTCGCCTTCGAGGACGGGCCGCTCGAGGACGCCCCGCTCGGCCTCGACGCCAGGTACCACATGGTCGCGGGCCGCGACGAGGACGCCCTCGCCGCCGTCCGCGCCGCCCAGCTCGCCTGAGGGCCCCGGGCCCTGGCCGCCGCCGACAACTTGCGTTCTCGCCTGTAACCGCGAGCGTACCGCTGCGTACAAACACTTGTTCGTTGGAACATACGTTCGCTAAACTCGGCGCCGCCCGAGCCTTCCTACCAAGAACTAAGGGGTACGTCTTTCATGGCAGAGAACAGCAGCAACGGCACCACCGCCTCCAAAACCCAGGCCAAACGCGCTACGACCGAAGCGAAGAAATCGGCCGCCAAAACCGCGAAAGCGACGAAAAAAGCCGCGACCAAAACCGCCGTCGCCGAGAAGAACCAGGCCCAGGTCCTGATCGAGTCCGTCGTCGACCTCCCCGTCGGCGCCGTCCTCTCGGTGAGCGACAAGGTCAGCGAGATCGTCGAGCCGTGGACCAGCCGCACCAAGGCCGAGAAAGAGCTGAAGGCCTACCGCCGCAAGATCGAGAAAGCCGCCAAGCGGACCGAGCGTCGCGGCACCACCGCGCGCAAACGGGCGACCACCGAAGCCCGCAAGACCCGCAAAGCCGTCGAGCGCGACGTGCGCAAACGGCAGCAGACGGTGACCTCGACCGCGACCTCGACCTTCAAGACCGGTCGCAGCGAAGTCGAGCGTCGGGTGAAGCAGGTCTCCGAGCAGCTCTCCGCGATCCGCTAGATCCTCCACGCCACCCGCGGTACCAAGGCCGCCCCTTGCCGGGCGGCCTTTTTCGTGGCCGCGCGAGGTGAGTTCGCAGATTCGGCCGGATAGCGAAGGAAAGTGCGAACTCAGCCGGTGACCGGGACCGGGCGGGAGGTGGCGGGGACGAAGGGCCAGTCGCCGGTCGCCGGGACGAAGGCGCGGAAGAGGAAGCGGACGCCGGCGCTGTCGTCGTCGTTGAACGAGTAGGGATAGGAGAAGCGGCCGGCGGCGTCGCTCTGGACCGTGCGGAACTCGGTCCACGGCATCCCGGGCAGGCGGAACTCGAACTCGACCGGCAGGCCGCGGGCCGGGATCGGCGCTTCGGGATGGACGATGCGGCCGGTGAAGACGACCGGCGCGCCGCCGACGAGCACCCGTGAGGTCGACGCCTTCATCCGGACCGCGGCGCGGACCCGCAGCCGAAGCGAGCGGCCGGCGGCGCGGGTGAGGTGGCGGGTCCCGGCGAAGCGCGCTTCGACGACGCGGCTCGGCCCGGGCGCGAGGCGG
>DAIQOT010000075.1:0-15700 GCA_036787695.1 Solirubrobacterales bacterium
CGTCGTCGTTGTGGGCGCACGGAATGCGCGCCGGGGTCAGCCGGTGGTGCGCTTGCGGTAGGCGCGGAGGGTGAACGGGACGACGGCCGCGAGGATCGCGACGCACCAGATCAGTCCCGCGACCACCGGGTGCTCGAGCGGCCAGGCCGCGCCCGAGGGGATCGCGGTCGGGTTCCCGAACAACGTCCGCACCGCCGCCGCCCAGGCGCTCACCGGGTTGTATTCGGCGACTTGACGGAGACCTTCGGGCAGCCCGCCGACCGGCACGAACGTGTTGGCGACGAAGGTCAGCGGGAAGACCGTGACGAAGGCGATCCCCTGCACCGCGTCGGCCGAGCGGACCAGCACCCCGATCAGCGTCCCGACCCAGATCATCGTGATCGCCAGCAGCATCAGCAGGCCGAAGCCGGCCACCGCTTCGATCAGCGAGGAGCTGATCCCCCAGCCGACGATCAATCCGCTGATCACCATGATCGTGATCGCCAGGCAGGTCGCCGCGAACTCCGCGGTGAGGTGGCCGATCAGGAACGCCGGCCGTGACATCGGCAGCGAGCTGAAGCGATCGATGATGCCTTCGCCGAGGTCGGTCGCCATCGACGTCCCCGGTCCCATCAGGCCGAAGACGAGCGTCTGGACGAGGATCCCGCCGATCAGATATTCGTGGTAGTCGCCGCCTCCGGGGACGTGGATCACGCCGCCGAAGACGTAGGCGAAGAGCAGCACGAACATGATCGGCTGCAGGGTTACGTCGAACAGCTTCTCCGGGATCTGGCGGATGTGGGCGAACTGGCGCTTCGCCAGGACCCAGGCGTCGGAGGCCAGCCAGCGGATGCGGGCGGGCCCGGGGGACGATTTGGGCAAGGCGACGCCGGCGATCGCGTTGGCGTTCATGCTGCGGCCTCCTCGTTGGTTTCAGCGGGGACGGGGGTGGGTGCCTGCCCGTGGCGGGCGCGCGGCGAGGTCAGGGAGAAGAAGACGTCGTCGAGCGTCGATTCGCGGCGGCGCACGTCGTGGGCGTCGATGCCGCCGTCCTCGAGCGCCCGCACGACCTCGATCAGCCGCGTCGACTCGCTCGCCGGGGCGGTGACGAGGAGCTCCTCGCGGTCGATCTCGGCGGCGCCGGCGGCGACCCCCTCGAGCGCTCGCGCCACGGCGGCGAGCTGCTCCGGGTCATCGACGGTGACGACGACGCGTTCGCCGCCGTGCTGGGCTTTCAGCTGGGTCGGCGTGCCGGTGGCGACGATCTTGCCGTGGTCGAGCAGGACGATGTCGTCAGCGAGCACGTCGGCCTCCTCCAGGTACTGGGTGGTGAGGATCACCGTGGTGCCCCCGCCGACCAGCTGGCGGAGGACGTCCCAGAGCTCGTTGCGGCTTTCCGGGTCGAGGCCGGTGGTCGGCTCGTCGAGGAAGAGGACCGGGGGAGAGGCGACGAGGCTGGCGGCGAGGTCGAGGCGCCGCCGCATGCCGCCGCTGTAGTCCTTGACCAGGCGGTCGCCCGCGTCGTCGAGCCCGAGCTCGGTGAGCAGCTCGGCGCCCCTTGCCCGCGCCAGCTTGGCGGGCAGGTGGTAGAGGCGGCCGATCATCTCCAGGTTGGCGGGCCCGCTGAGCAGGCCGTCGACCGTCGGCGCCTGGCTGGTCAGCCCGATCTGTTCGCGGACCTGCAGCGGTTCGGTGACGACGTCGTGACCGACCACCGTGGCGCGGCCCTCGGAGGGGGCGGCGAGCGTGGTGAGGATCCGGATAGCGGTCGTCTTGCCCGCGCCGTTATGCCCGAGCAGGCCGAGCACCGAGCCGGTCGGGACCACGAGATCGAACTCGCGGAGAGCCCACTGCTCGCCGTAGCGCTTGCCGAGGCCTTCGGCCACGACGGCGTGGGAAGTGTTTGATTCTTGGTTCATTTCGTACCTCGTACGTTGTCGTGGTACAGCGTACGAGCAAGCTAGCGGTACGATGTACGAAATGTCAAGCGACTCCGACAAGAAGCGCGAGGAACGCGACCGGGAGCGGATGGAAGAGCGCGCCGCCCGGGCCCGCGAGAAGGTCGAACGGGCCGAAGCGAAGGTGCGCGAGCGCTCCGAGCAGGCACAGGACCAGATCGCCCGGGCGCTGGACCGCGTCGCCGACGCCGAAGACCGGGCGGGGGAGAAGGTCGCCCGCGCGATCGAGCGCGCCGAACGGGCCGGTGGCGAGCGGGCCCGTGGCGACGGGACCGGCGAGCGCGCTGCCGCCGTCGACGAGGCCGAGCCGCCGATCTGGTTCCGCGACGAGCCCGCCTCGCGCCGCCCGGCCCACACCCGCGCAGACATCGCCCGCGCGGCGCTCGAGATCGCCGACTCGGAAGGCTTCGACGCGGTCTCGATGCGCAAGGTCGCCCAGCGCCTCGGCGCCGGGACGATGACCCTCTACCACTACGTCCGCAACAAGGGCGAGCTGATCGCGCTGATGAACGACGCGGTGATGGCCGAGGTGGTCGTGCCCGACGGGGAGCTCGCCGACGACTGGCGCGCGGCGCTGACCCAGATCGCCAACCGCAGCCACGACGCGTTCTCGGCCCATCACTGGGTCTTCCAGAAGATGGGTGACGACGGAGCGCCGGGGCCGAACGGGATGCGCCACTTCGAGCAGTCACTGCGGGCGGTCGCCGGCCTCGGCCTCGATCGTGAGCAGACCTTCGAGGTGATCGGCCAGGTCGACGACTACGTCTTCGGCTACTCCCTCCGCGAGGTCCAGGAGCGCGCCGAGCAGGAGCACGGCTGGTCGCCTGAAGTGGTCGACTTCTTCAAACGCGAACTGGCCACCGGCGACTACCCCTTGATCAACGAGTTCTTCGGCGACGACTTCGAGGCGACCTTCGAGGAGGCGATGGAGTTCATGTCCGACAACTCCCGCTTCGCCCGCGGCCTAGCCCGCCTCCTCGACGGCATCGAAGCCGAGTTCGCCCCCAAATAGCGCCGCAACGGACGAAACCGGGGGGAGACTTCCCCCCGCGGTCGACCTTAGTCCGTGCATGGGCGCCGAGCGAGCTCCAGGACCTCCACGTACCGCGGTCGACCTAAGGCCCGACGAAGAAAGTGCGGTCGACCTAAGGCCCGTCCAACGGGCCAAACGACGACCGCGGAGCGAGAACCGGGCCAAAGGACGACCGCACAGGGCGGAGCGCGACCGCGGGTTGGCAGCGCTGGCGAGTCGTCAGCACGGCGTCGTGTCGATTCGTCAACTGGAACAGCAACTGGGGTTCTCGCATCAGGCGGTAGAACGAGCCGCTGCTGCCGGAAGATTGCATCGGGTGTATCGGGGCGTTTACGCGGTCGGGCATACGGATCTCTCGCTGCATGGGGAATGCCTTGCGGCGGTCCTGGCCGTCGGACCTGGGGCTCTGCTCAGTTACTACTCGGCTGGATGGTTGTGGGGGATCTGGCGGGGGTCGCCGAAGCCGATTCACGTCACCGCTTTCGTCCCGCGGCATCACTCGGCCCCGAAGGGGATCACCCGCCATCGGGCACGGAATCTGGTCGAGGCCGACCGGGCGCTGGTCGACGGGATTCCGGTTACGTCGGTTGCCCGGACCACCCTCGACCTCGCTTGGAAGCTCCGCGGGGACCAGGTCGCTCGTCTTCTGGCTCAGGCCGAAGACCTCGGGCTGCTCGACCTCGATGAGCTCTATGCCGTGATCGAGCGCAATCGGGGTCACCACGGCGCGAAACGACTCCGCTACGCGCTCGCTACCTACGAGCGGCCGATCTGGGCCCGCTCGGACTTCGAGCGGCGTTTCGTCGAGCACCTCATCGGCTCCGGACTCCCGCGACCGGTGACCGGCTGGAACGAGGTCGGATACGAGTTCGACGTCTACTGGCCAGAGCGCCGCTTCGCGGTCGAACTCGACACCTTCGAGACCCACGGC
Organism: Solirubrobacterales bacterium; assembly: GCA_036787695.1. Taxonomy (GTDB): domain Bacteria; phylum Actinomycetota; class Thermoleophilia; order Solirubrobacterales; family 70-9; genus VAYN01. The sequence continues at coordinate 3,902 of DAIQOT010000075.1, forward strand.
AATCGCGCTTCGTTCGAGAGCGACCGCGCCCGCGACCTGGCGCTCGCGCTCGCCGAAATCGAGACGATCCGCGTCAGCGAACTCCAGTTTCGCCGCGAACCGAACGCGATCGCGGCGAACGTCGCGACCCTCCTAACCCGCCGCCCGCTCGACGCGAGCGCCGCCGCTTAGCGCGGGGCGCTGTCGCGGCGCTTGGAGGCCTTGAGGCGGGTGACTTTCTCGAGGATCAGCTTGCGCAGACGGACGTTGTCGGGCGTCACTTCGACGCACTCATCGTCGCGGAGGAACTCGAGGGAGGCTTCCAAGGTGAGGCGCGTCGGCGGCGCCAGGCGCACCAGGACGTCGGCGCTCGAGGCCCGCATGTTCGTCTGCTGCTTCGCTTTGGTCGGGTTGACGTCGAGGTCTTCGGCGCGGGCGTTCTCGCCGATGATCATCCCCTCATAGACTTCCTCGCCGGAGCCGATGAAGAGCGATCCGCGGTCCTGCAGGCCGAAGAGGGAATAGGCCGCGGTCTGTCCACGGCGGTCCGCCACCAGCGAGCCGGTCTGCCGCGTCCGCAGCTCTCCCGCCCACGGCTCCCAGCGATCGAAGACGTGGTGGAGGATCCCCGAACCGCGGGTCTCGGTCAGGAACTCGGTGCGGAAGCCGATCAGCCCACGGGCCGGCACCAGGTAGTCCATCCGCACCCAGCCGGTCGAGTGGTTGACCATCTGCTCGAGCCGCCCTTTGCGCCCCGCCAGCATCTGCGTCACCGAGCCGACGTGCTCCTCGGGGACGTCGATCGCCAGGCGCTCGACCGGCTCGTGGACCTTGCCGTCGATCTCCCGGGTGACGACGCGCGGCTGCCCGGCGGTCATCTCGAAGCCCTCGCGCCGCATGATCTCCAGCAGCACGACCAGCTGCAGCTCGCCGCGGCCCTGGACCTCCCAGGCGTCGGGACGCTCGGTGTCTTTGACCCGGATCGAGACGTTGCCGATCAGCTCCTGGTCGAGCCGCGAGCGGATCTGCCGCGCGGTCAATTTGTTGCCGCCGCCCTGCCCGGCCAGCGGCGAGGTGTTGATCCCCAGCACCAGCGACAGCGACGGCTCGTCGACCGTGATCACCGGCAGCGCCACCGGGTTCTCGGGATCGGCCAGCGTCTCGCCGATCGTCACCTCTTCGATCCCGGCGACGGCGATGATTTCGCCCGGCCCGGCTTCTTGCGCGCTGACCCGTTCGAGGCCTTCGGTGATGAAGAGCTCCGACACCGCGGCGCGTTTGATCTCGCCGTCGGCGCGACACCAGGCGAGCTGCTGGCCCGATTTGATCGTCCCCTGCCGCACCCGGCAGACCGCCAGGCGCCCCAGGTAAGGAGAGGCGTCGAGGTTGGTCACCAGCGCCTGCAGCTCCGCGCCCTCGTCGTAGGTCGGCGCCGGGATCCGCTCGGTCATCAGGTTCAGCAGCGGCATCAGGTCGGTTCCCTCGACCCCCTGCTCGAGCGACGCCCAGCCGTCTTTCGCGTTGGTGTAGATGATCGGGAAGTCGATCTGCTCGGAGTCCGCGTCGAGGTCGATGAACAGCTCATAGACTTCGTCGACGACCTCGGAGATCCGCGCGTCGGGTCGGTCGACCTTGTTGACGACGAGGATGATCGGGAGGCGGAGGTCGAGCGCCTTGCGCAGCACGAAGCGCGTCTGCGGCAGCGGCCCCTCGGAAGCGTCGACCAGCAGCAGCGCCCCGTCGACCATCGTCAGCGCGCGCTCCACCTCGCCGCCGAAGTCGGCGTGGCCCGGGGTGTCGACGATGTTGAACTTGAGACCGTCGTGGACGACCGCGGTGTTCTTGGCGAGGATCGTGATCCCCTTCTCCTTCTCCAAGTCCATCGAGTCCATCACCCGCTCGGCCACGTCCTGGCCTTTGCGGAAGGTTCCGGTCTGCCAGAGCATGGCGTCGACGAGCGTCGTCTTGCCGTGGTCGACGTGGGCGATGATCGCGCAGTTGCGCAGGTCGTCTCTTGTTTTAGTCGTCATAAGGGGGTTGAGCAGCCTAACTGGGGGAGATCGTCGGCAACGGCGCACGCCGGACCGACCGGGGGAGAACGGGAAGAAACTGGGTCATTACAAGACGAAGCCCGCACGGAGGCGGGCTTCCCAGACGTCTATGAGCTAGCTGCTCTACGAAGTCTGCTGAACGCTGGCCGCGGCGGGGCCCTTCGGGCCTTCCTCGGACTCGTAGCTCACCTTGGCGCCCTCGGTCAGGGACTTGAAGCCCTCACCCATGATGGCACTGTGATGAACGAAGACGTCCTTCGAGCCGTCATCGGGCGTGATGAACCCGTAGCCCTTGTCGTCGCTAAACCACTTTACGGTTCCAGTAGGCATGCATTGCCTCCACATCGTGTGCTGCAAACGCTGACGATGCTGAAAGGCAACGACATGCGAGCGCTAGACACAAACTTCAGCCGGTCATCCGGCCCTTTCAGGGCTGGACCGTAGCAGGATCAACGGCTTTGGGAAGTGAATTTTTGCCCCAATCAGGACCGGGGAGTTGGGACCGAGTCGCAAGGGACGGGCCGTCCGCGTCCGCATCTAGCTTTCGATCGTGCGCTTCCTCGACAAGATCGACCGTGGCGCGATCGAGGAGATGCTCGGTCGCGACGAGTATTTCTGGCTCGATCTCGACGCTCCTAGCGACGCCGACGTCGCCGCGCTCGACGACCTCTTCCACTGGCATCCGCTGGCGATGGAGGACCTGCGCAAGAAAGGTCAGCGGCCGAAGCTCGAGGACTACGACCAGTACATGTTCCTCGTCTACTACGGGGCCGCCCCGCCCGAAGGTGGCGAACCGCCGCCGCCCGACGCGCCGGTGGCGGCGGCGCCGGCCCGCGGCGAGCGCGTCAACCTCGAAGAGGTCCACGCCTTCGTCAGCGGCAGCTACCTGGTCACCGTCCACGACGGCGACTGCACGGCCCTCGACGAAGTCCGCAAACGGCTCGACCAGCAGGCGCCGAGCTCCGAGCAGTTCGTCGTCTACCGCGTCCTCGACGCCCTCACCGACAGCTTCTTCCCGCTGCTCGAGGACCTCGAAGACCGGCTCGAACACCTCGACGAGGAGATCTTCTCCCACCCCTCGCCCGACCACCTGCAGCCGCTGACCGAACTGCGGCGGGACCTGGTCATGCTCGGCCGGGTGGCGACCCCGCAGCGCGACCTGCTCGCCCGCCACATCGACGACATCCTCGAAATCCCCGGCTTGCAGCCGGATTCGAAGGACTACTTCCGCGACATCTACGACCACGCGATCCGCATCTCCGACCAGATCGACTCCTTCCGCGACCTCCTGATCGGCAGCCGCGACGCCTACCTCTCGGTCACCTCCAACCGGCTCAACGAAATCTCCAAGCAGCTGACCGTGGTGGCGACGATCTTCCTGCCGCTCTCCTTCATCGTCGGCTTCTTCGGCCAGAACTTCGGCTGGATGGTGAGGAACATCAACACCGCGGCCGAGTTCTGGCTGATCGGCGGCGGCAGCATGGTCGTCTCGCTCGTCGTGCTGGTCATCTGGCTGCGGCGCGGCGCCTACGACTGAATTCTGAGAATTCTTAAGTAGGCCTTGGCGAACGTCGATACGGTTGCCTGAATGCTCGGTATTCCGAGACCCCAATTTTCATCAGCTTTTCTTGCCGCTTTCTTGACTCCGGCCCTCTTCGCCCTCGCCATGCTGGCCCCGGGCGGCGCGGCGGCAGCTTCCGGCGCGGAAGGATCGCTGACGCCCGAACTCGAACAGCTGAGCACCCCGGCGCTCGCCGAAGCGTCGCCGGAAGCGCAGGCGGAAGCGATCGGCGTGCCGGTCGAAGGCCCGGGCAGCCTCAGCCGCGAAGGCGAACGGGTCGTCGTCGAAGCCCACTTCGAAGATGGGGCGTTACAGCGGCTCGAAGCGCTGGAAGAAGCCGGGGCGAAGATCCTCGTCGCCAGCCGGGAATACCAGACGGTCGCGCTCTCGGTCGAACCCGAAGACCTCGAACGGGTCGCCGAAGTGCCCGGGATCGGCGTCGTCCAGGCGGCGCTGCGGCCGATGCTCTCCGACGTGGAAGGCGCGGCCACGGCGGCAGGGGGAGCGGTGACGACCTGCGAAGGCGGCTCGGTCGAAAGCCAGGCCGTGGGGCAGCTGAACGTCGCGGCCGCCCGCGAAGCCTTCGGCGCCCGGGGCCGCGGCATCACGGTCGGTGTCCTCTCCGACTCCTTCAACTCGGCGACGAAATCCGACGAGGAAGGCGTGCCGCTCGTCGCCAAAGCCGAAAACGACGAAATCAGCAACGATCTGCCGGGGCCGAAAAACACCTGCAGCGGCCAGCAGGTCGGGGTCCGCGTGATCGCCGAAGCGACCCCGAGCCCAGGCGAAGAACTGCACGACGAGGGACGGGCGATGCTGCAGGTCGTCCACGACATCGCCCCGCACGCCCAGCTCGCCTTCGCGACCGCCTACGGGTCGGAACTCGAATTCGCGCGCAACATCGAACGGCTGGCCGAACCGGTCATCGACGGCGGCGCCGGCGCCAGCGTGATCGTCGACGACGTCTCCTATTACAACGAGCCGTTCTTCCAGGAAGGCCCGGTCGCCAACGCGATCAGGCGGGTCACCGGAGCCGGCGTCACCTACCTGTCCGCGGCGGGCAACAACAACCTTTTCGAAAAAGGGACCAGCCGCGAAATCGGCTCCTGGGAACGGGCCGAATACGACGACACCGCCTGCCCGAAACCGATCGCCGAACGGTCGCACGTCTCGTCGTCACGGTGCCTGAACTTCGCGCTCCCGACCGAAGAAGACAACCCCGCGCTCACGGTCGTCGTCAAACCGGGATCGAGGCTCTTGGTCGACCTGCAGTGGGCGGAACCCTGGTACGGCGTCGAAAGCGACCTCGATGCGTACCTCGTGAGGGCGTCCAACAACGAAGTCCTCGCGCCCCGCTTCGGACTACCACTGAACAACGTCCGCGAAGGTGGCGAAGGCGAAGGCGGCAAAGCGTTCTCGTCCCCGGTCGAAGTCGTCGGCTGGCAGAACGAAACGGCGAGCGCGGTCGAAGTGAAGCTGGTCGTCGACCGCTGCGCCGGCAGTTGCAACCAGACGGCGAACATCGCGATGAAACCGCGGGTGAAGGTCGGCATCCTCGAGAACGGCGCCGGCGTCGAAGCGGTCAAGAACAAACACTTCGAATCGAACTCGGCGGCGGGCATCACGGTGGGGCCGACGATCTTCGGCCACGCCGGTTCCTCGGCGGCGATCACGGTGGCGGCGATCAACTACGCCGAACCGAGGACCGCGCCGAAACGGCCGGAGGCCTACTCCTCGCGCGGCCCGTTCACCGCCTACTTCAAACCCGTCTCCGGGACCACGCCCGCGGAATCGCTTCTCCCACCGGAAGTGATCACGAAGCCGGACATCACCGCCACCGACTGCGCCTCGACCACCTTCTTCTCCTGGCTGGAAGACGGCGCCTGGGAATTCTGCGGCACCTCCGAGGCAGCGCCCCACGCGGCGGCGGTCGCGGCGCTGATGAAGCAGGCGGACTCGCTCGCCAGCCCGTCGGAAATCCGGGCAGCGATGCAGGCGTCGCCGACGAAAGCGTTCTCCGTGATCAATTCGAAATACGCGGTCGGGGCCGGGCTGTTGAACGCGGCCAACGCTCTGGCCGTCCTGACCGCACCGGAAGGCGCGGAGCTGAACGACCCGCCGAGCGAAGCGATCGGATCGGGCGGTAAAGAAGAAGGGACCACCCACGAAGAAGGTGGCGGCAAAGAAGGCTCCGGGAACGAAACCGAAAGGGAACTCCCGACGCCAACGCCGCCGACCCCGGCCCCGACGCCCGCGCCGGCGCCGGTCGTCTCGGTGACCAAGGGCCCCGCGACGGTCGACAACGAATCGCGGCCGACCTTCGAATTCAGCGCCTCCCAGCAGGTCACCTTCAGCTGTCAGATCGACGGCGCGGCGCCGCAGTCGTGCAGCTCTCCCTACGTCGCGCCGTCGGCGCTCGGCGACGGCCAGCACGGCTTCGCCGTCGTCGGCACCGACGCCGAAGGGCGCAGCGGCGCGAGCAACACCTATTACTTCACCGTCGACACCAAGGCGCCGCGGGCGCGGATCGTCGGCCACCCGGCGAAGCTGGTGAAGACGGCCAAGGCGACCTACGCCGCCCGCTTCAAGCTGACCGCCGACCAGTCCCCGGTCACCTATTACTGCCAGATGGATCGCGAACCGCTGCGGATCTGCGGGGCCTCGACGACGATGAAGGTCAAAGCCGGCAGCCACGTGCTCAAAGTGCGGGCGAGGGACGAGCTGGGCAACACCTCGGTCAGCCCCTCGACCTACCGCTTCCGGGTCAAGAAGACTCCTCCGCGCTCTGCTCGGTAGCGCCGGACCGCTTGATAATGAAGTGGGCGGCGAGCAGCAGCACGATGACCGCGACGAGCGTCCCGATCACCGCCGGATCGGTGAAGTGGAGGCCTTCCAGCCGCGTCCCCAGGTAGACGGCCAGCGCGGTGATCGGCAGGAAGCCGACCGCGGTCGTCCAGCAGAAGCGGCGGAAGGGGACCCCGGCAGCGCCCTCGGCGGCCGAGATCAGGCTGAAGGGGACGATCGGCAGGAGGCGTAGGGCGATCAGCAGGGTGACGCCGCCGCGGCCCACCTGGCGTTCGATCTTGCCGAAGCGATCGGCGCCGAACCAGCGCTCGAGCAGCGGGCGGGCGACCCCGGTGCCGAACCAGTAACAGATCAGCCCCGAGATCATCCAGCCGACGGCGACGATCGCGAGGCCGCCGAAGAAACCGTAGGCGAAGCCCGCGGCGGCGTTGACGATCTCCGCCGGGTAGGGGATCACCGAGTGGACGACGGCGAGGCCGATGATGATCAGCGGGCCGGCGGCGCCGAGCGACTTGATCTGTTCGCGCACTTCCGAGGTTTCTCCGTGGACGGCGGCGAGCGCGGCGTGGCGCAGGGCGGGGACGGCGAGGACCAGCCCGGCCAGCAGCGAGATCCCGACCAGGGTCAGTCCGATCTCCAGCCAGGGGACGCCGCCGTGCTCGCCGCTCGCCTTGGGGGCGGGGCCGGCCGGCGCCGCGGGCGCCTCGTCCACCGCTTTCGTCTCGTCCGTCACGAGCCGCCAATCTGGCACACGACTGGCGGCGGCGAGTGAAAGTCCCGCTGTACGGGGGTTTTCAGGCCGGCTCGCCGGCGCGCAGGCGCGGCGCCAGGCCCGAGTGGCGGCCGCCCGACTCGCCCCGGCCGACCGCCGCCGCCAACGCCGCCGAGTCGCCGACCAGCACGCAGTCGCGCCGCGCCCGGGTGATCGCCGTGTAGAGGAGCGGCCGGGTCAGCATCCGGGTGTGGGACCGGTGGCAGACGGCGACGATCACCGGGACCTCGCAGCCTTGCGCCTTGTGGACCGAGATCGCGTAGGCGAGCTTCAGCGTCGCCGTCTCCGAGTAGGGCATCACCAGCGTGCCACCCTCGTCGGTGTCGACGACGATCTGTTCATCGTCGGGGGAGTCGCTGCGAAGGAAGACGATCGAGCCGTTCATCAGGCCGAGCTCGTGCGAGTTGCGCGTCTGGATCAGGCGGTCGCCGATCCGGAAGCGCTCCCCGAGCGCTTTCTTCCCGTCGGGATTCAGCCGCGCCTGGAGCCGCTCGTTCAGCGCGTCGATCCCGACCGGCCCTTTGTACATCGGCGCCAGCGTCTGCACCTCGCGGATCGGGTCGACCTTGAAGCTCTCGGCGGCGCGCTCGGCGACCACCTCGACCACCGTCTCCAGCGCCCGCTCGGCCAGTGGCCGCTCGATGAAGAAGAAATCGCGTTCCTGTTCGGGGCCGGGCTCGAGGTGGGGGGGACGCCCCTGGTTGATCTCGTGCGCCGCCGTCGTGATCATCGACTTCGCCGCCTGGCGGAAGATCTGGGTGAGGCGGACGACCGGCGCCGCGCCCGAGTCGATCAGGTCCTCGAACGGTTTACCCGCGCCGATCGGCGGCAGCTGGTCGGCGTCGCCGACGAAGACGATGTGGGTCGTCTCGGCGAGCCCTTCGAGCAGCACCTCGGCGAGCCGCAGGTTCAGCATCGAGGACTCGTCGACGACCACCAGTTCGACCGGCAGCGGCCGGCCGGGGCCGAAGCCCGGTTCGCCGCCGGGGACCCATTCGAGCATCCGGTGGATCGTCTGCGCCTCGTGGCCGGTCGTTTCCTGCAGCCGTCGGGCGGCGCGGCCGGTCGGCGCGCAGAGGGCGATCTTGGCGCCGGCGTTTTCGGCGGCGATGACGATCTCCTTGGTGCAGCGGGTCTTGCCGACGCCGGGCCCGCCGGTGAGGACCGAGATCCGCGACCCGAAGGCGCCGCGCACGGCGGCCCACTGCTCTTCGGTGAGTTCGTCCTCGGGGTCGCTCTCGCCCGGGTCGTGGTCGAGGAACGCCGGCGCCGCCAGCCGACGCGCCAGCGTCGCCGCCACCGCACGCTCGCTCTCCAGGGTCAGCTCGCGGTAGACGCGCCCGTCCTCGTCGACCAGCCCGCGCGCGTCCGCCAGCACCGCCGGGTCGGCGACGAGGCCGATCAGCCGCGCCGTCCGTTCGGAGAGCTCCTCCATCGGCAGGAAGCTGTTGCCGCCCTGTTCGGCCTCGCGCAGGATGTAGACGGCCGCCGCCTGGGCGCGTTTGTCGGACTCCGGCGGCATGTCGGCGGCGAGCGCGATCTTGTCGGCGCGGGCGAAGCCGACGCCCTCGACCTCGGTCAGCCGGTAGGGGTCCTCGTGCAGGATCGTGGTCGAGCGCTCGCCGTAGCGGGCGTGGATCGGCGCCGCCAGGTGGGCGAGACCGTGGGGGGCGAGCTGGACGTGGAGCTCGCGCACGGCGCGGCTCTCGTGCCAGGAGGCGGTCGCCGCCGCCGCCTGGTCGACGCTGACGCCCTTCAGCGCCTGGAAGGTCTGCTGCGGGTTGGCGGCGATCACCTGGAGGACCTCGACGCCGTGCGCCTCGACCAGCTTCTCGGCGCGCCGCTTGCCGATGTGGCGCAGGCTCGAGAGGTAGGCGACCTGGCCCTCGCGGTCGGTCGGGTCTAGAGGCAGGGCGCCCTGGGCGCGCAGCTGGCGGCCGTAGCGCGAGTGGGTCTGCCACTCGCCGCTGACTTCGGCGCGCTCGCCGGGGCCGAGGTGGGCGACCGGCCCGACCAGCGCGAAACCGTCGCCGCCGCCCGTCTCCTGGACCTCGAGCACGGCGTAGCCATCGTCCTCGGCGCGGAAGATCACGCCGAGCACCTCGATCGTGCCGGTGTAGGAAGCGGCGTCGGCGTCGAACAAACTGGCGGTGCGCATCGCCATCAAAGCTACGCGGCGGCGAGGCGGACCGGTGCGGTGTAGCGTCGGAGCGATGGCAAGTTGGGGAGAAATAGAGAACGTGGCGCCCGATCTGGCGCGCCTCGCGCGTGGTCTGCTCGAGGCCCATGTCCACAAGACGCTGGCGACGCTGCGGGCCGACGGCTCGCCGCGGATCAGCGGCCTCGAGGCGAAGTTCATCGAGGGGGAGCTCTGGTTCGGCTCGATGCCGGGCTCGCGCAAGGGCGACGACCTCGCCCGCGATCCGCGCTTCGCCCTCCACAGCGGCTCGATCGACCCGCCCGGCTGGCAGGGCGACGCGAAGCTCTCCGGGATCGCGGAGGAGATCGTCGACCCGGGCCGCAAGGAGGAGATCTTCCGCGCGATGGGGGCGGCGGACGTGGCGGTCGACTCGCTGCTCTTCCGCGCCGACGTGCGCGAGGTCGCGGTGACGCGGCTGACCGAGGCCGGCGACGAACTGACGATCGACTTCTGGAACGAGTCGGCCGGCGTGCGCTCGATCACCCGCAAATGACGGGCGGGGCGGAGAGCGGCGGCGGCGCGGGCGAGCGGATGCCGGACGACCTGCCCTGGGTCGACGAGCACGCAAGCGAAATCGACGCCCCCGCCTCGGTCGTCTGGCCGGCGCTGCTGCGGACGGTCGAGCGGATGACCGCGGGCGGGGCGGCGCCGCGCTACGCGCGGGCGGTCGGCTGCGCCGACACGGAGGCGGGCGGGCCACGGCCTCTGGAGGTCGGCTCGACCGTCCCCGGCTTCCACGTCGCCGAGCTGGCGCCGGAGCGATCGCTCAGCCTCGCCGGCTCGCACCGCTTCTCGAACTACGCGCTCGTCTTCCGGCTCGAACCGCTGGGCGGTCGACGGACCCGGCTAGTCGCCGAGACCCGCGCCGAGTTCCCGGGGGTCATGGGCCGCGCCTACCGGGCGGCGGTGATCGGCACGCGGATGCACGTCCTCGTCGTGCGACGGGTGATGCGCGGGGTGGCGCACCGGGCGGAGCGGGCGCCGCGATGAGCGACCCGCCGCCGCCCCACGGCCTCTGCGACGCCTGCCGCCACCAGCGGCTCGTCCCCAACACCCGCGGCTCGGTCTTCTCGCTCTGCGAGCGCTCCCGCGAGGACCCCGACTTCCCGCGCTACCCGCGGCTGCCAGTCCTCCGCTGCCCCGGCTTCGAGCCGACGGAGGACCGGGACGCGGGGAGGGGTGGTTAGAGGGTCGACCCCACGACATCGCACGCCCGGATGACACGCCCGGCACCCTGCGCGGCTCGGCGTCCTCGGGCTTGCCTTTGCAACCAGCAAAGGCGGCGCCCTGCGTCCTTGATCCGCTTGGCCGGGCGCGCCCCCGGTCGCACGCTGCCGTGGGGTCGACCCTCTAGGAGAGTTTCGGCTCCGGGCCGCCGATCTCGCTCGGCGCGGGCGGGGCGTACGCGCGTCCCGGGATACCCCCGAGGACGAGCAGCCGGATCCCGTCGGGGCCCGACCAGACCTTGCGCTTCGCCGCCGGGCCGACCCGGGCGATGTGATCGGCGTCGAGCGGCATCCGCTCACCGTCGACCTCGAGCTCGCCGCTGCCGCGGAGGGCCAGGAAGACCTCCTCCTGGTCGTCGTGGGTGTGGTCGTGACTGGGGTAGCCGCCGAAGGAGGGCGGCAGGTCGATCACCTGCATGCCGAACGACTGGACGCCAAGTTCGGCCCGCGCTCGCTTGAAGCTGCCGTAGAGCGCCGCGTCCATCTCGTCGATCCGTTTCACCGCGTAATCCCCCATACGTCTCCCTTTCCTGGTACGAACGTTCGTGCTTTTCTATCCTGCCGGCGTGGCCAGCGCAACCAAGGGCGAACGAACTCGCGCCGCGATCCTCGATCGGGCCGTCGACCTCGCCACCGTCGAGGGGCTCGAGGGGCTGACGATCGGCCGGCTCGCGACCGACCTCGGGATGAGCAAGAGCGGCCTCTTCGCCCACTTCGGCTCGAAGCAGGAACTGCAGCTGGCGACCGTCGCCGCGGCGGGAGACCGCTTTCGCGCCCAGGTGATCGAGCCCTCGCTCGAGGCGACCGACGGCGGCCCGCGGCTGCGGGCGATGGCCGAGCACTACTTCGACTATCTGGAGACCTTCCCCGGCGGCTGCTTCTGGGGCGCCACCGCGAGCGAGTACGACGACCGGCCCGGCCCGGTCCGCGACGCGATCGCCGCGACGATGGACCTCTGGATGGCCGAGCTGGTCCGCCAAGCGACCGTCGCCGGGATCAACGACCCCGACCGCTTCGCCTTCGAGCTCTACGCGGTCGTGATGGGCGCCAACTCCCGCTTCCGCCTCAGCGGAAACCGGAAGGTGTTCGACCTCGCCCGCGCCGCCCTGACGCGACTCGAGGCCGAACTGCCCGCCTGACGCCCGTGGTTCGCGGCCGCAGCGGCCGTCCGAGTTGCGTCCCGGGCGTCTCGTGGCGGCCCGGGC
>DAIQOT010000009.1:0-37079 GCA_036787695.1 Solirubrobacterales bacterium
GATGCCGTTCTTCTGCACCTCCATGTAGACCTGGTCGGGTCCGAAGGTCTGGATCAGGTCGTCGAGGTGGGCGCGGGCGTCATCCTCGCGCTCTTCGACCAGGCGCCGGCAGAGCCGCGAGGCGAGGCATCCGCTGAGCACGATGACGCCCTCGGAGTGACGCTCCAGCAGCTCCATGTCGACGTTCGCCTTGCCGCGCGAGAAGCCCTCGAGGAAGCCGGCCGAGGTCAGCTTCACCAGGTTCGAGAAGCCGGTGTCGTTTTCGGCCAGCAGCGTGATGTGGTTGCGCTCGTACCGGGTCTGTTCCTTGATCGTCTTGCGGTCGTCGACCAGGTAGGCCTCGAGCCCGACGATCGGTTTGATCCCGTGCTTGTTGCAGGCCTTGTAAAGATCGATCGCGCCGTTCATCACGCCGTGGTCGGTCAGCCCGAGCGCCGGCTGCCCGAGCGCCGCCGCCCGCTCCGCCATCGCGTCGATCTTGCAATGCCCATCGAGCAGCGAGTACTCGCTGTGGGCGTGGAGGTGGACTGCGGCAGGCGAACTCACGACTCCGCCGATCATGTCAACCAGAGGCGACGGAACCACCGGCCTCCGACAGTAAGTCGGGACCCCTTCCCCGCTATTACCGGGCGCTTTCGCTCAGGAATGCGACAGAAGGAGCACGACGACCCCGGCAACGATGCTTCCGATGGTCCCCGCGCAGACCCTGATGATCAACTGGTGGAGCGAGTCGAACCCAGTTTTCAGTTCCGATCGCAGTTCGCGGACATCGTCATCGACCCGCGCGAGGTTTTCGTGCATCTCAGATCGCAGATCATCGGAACCTTTCGCGAGCAACGCGAACCCAAAGTCCATCCGTTTCGACGTCTGCTCGAAGCCAAACTCGACCCGTTTCGACATCTCTTCGAAGCCAAAGTCGACTCGCTTCGAGAGCTCGTCGACGCGTTTTTCGGTGCCCGTCTCGGTCATCGTCTCCATAGATAGACCGTAGGGCCGAAATACGCAACGGTGGTGCGCGAAAAGTTACATTTCCCGCACCAGACTGGGAAATTTGACGCACATCGGCGGGGAACTGGCGCCCGATGCTGCATGCGACGCGGCCGTCTCGTCCACGGCCCGGGCAGGCTGTGGCCGTGGTCGAGACGGCCGAGGGTGCGGAGAGGTCACGAAGGCCCATGAAACGTCACGGTTCCACAACGCCCCCGCGACGACTGATCACTTGGACCCCCTATAGGCGGCACAAGTGATCAGTCGTGCTCTCGCCTGATGTGGACCTGTGACGGTCTCGGCGAAAGCCTCACGTCCCGGGCGTCTCGTGGCGGCCACAGCCTGCCCGGGTCGCCGTCGAGACGCCCGGGACCGACTCGGACGGCCGCGGCGGCTACAGGGAGCTGCAGACCCAGGCGCCGGAGCCGGAGTCGGCCCAGATTTCGGAGGCGATGCGGTCTTGTTCGGCTTTGGGGGCGTTCTGGGGTTCGCCTTGGCCTCCGTAGCCTTCCCAGGTCGAGGGGAGGATCTGGTAGGCGCCGCCCGCGCCGCTCGAGGGGTTGAGGGCGCTGTAGTTGCCGCCCGACTCGCACATCACGATGTAGGTCGGGATCGTGTACGGCCCGCCCAGCCAGCGACCCACTTCTTCTTCGGCCGAGGCGTTCGCTTCCTCTTCGCTTTCTTCGGCTTCGCGGCGCGCCTTCGCTTCGGCCTTGCGGATCTGCTTGACGTCTTCGACCCAGGTGACGATGTCACCTTTCAACTGCGCCAGCGACGCTTCGCGGGCGCCGCTGATCGCCGCCAGGTTCGCCGCCGAGGCCGCTGCCGCTTCGCGCACCGCGGCGATTTCCTGCTGCGCGGCCGCGACCCGTTCGTCGTAGGCGACCGCTTCACCCCGCGCCGCGGCGACCGCGAGCACCTGGCGATGGACCTGGTCACGCGTTTCGCCGACGTGCTGGGCCAACGCCGAGTCGGCTTCGTTGATCTCGCGCAGGTAGGTGTCGCGGGTGATGATTTCTTCGTAGTTCCCGGCGCCGAAGATGACGCTCGCCGTGTCCGGCACGCCGTTCTCGTAGATCGACACGAGCCGTTCCGCCAATGCCTGGTGCGAGCGCCGCAGTCGCCCTTTCTCGATCGCCAGCCGCCGCCGCTCGGCCGCGACTTCTTCGCTCAGCTGCGCCTCGCGGGCTTCGCCTTCGGCGAGCAGTCCCGTCAGCCGTTCCTCGTGGCGTTCGGCCTGCGCCGCCGCCGCTTCGGCGCTCGACAGTTCGGCCTGGCTCGCCTGCAGCTGCCCGGAGAGCGCACTCGCTTCTTCGCGCCCGGCGGTCAATTTCGCTTCCAGCGCGCCCCGATCGGCCGCGCTCGCCCCCGGCGCGAGGGCCAGCACCAGCGCGACGAGCGCGCCCAACAGCGCCCCGGCGCAGGCCAGGGCGAGGAGATTCGATCTGACCGGGACCGCCGCCAAGAGCCACCGAGGCTAGCTGCGACCCGGCTTTTCCCCTGCTAGTTGACGATAAAGAGACAGAGATGTTGCAAGCCACCGCCGGCGTTCGCAGTTTCCCGTGCGATCCGCGGGAAAGTGCGAACGCACCGGGCTGGGGCGTCAGTCGTCGTCGCGTTCGCGCAGTTGGTGCGCCAACTTTGACTGCAGGGACCAGAGCTCGATGAAGCCGGGCGAGGCGGTCTGCGAGAACAGCTCTTCGCCGGAGGCGTTGAAGCTCGCCAGCTGGGCGTCGTAGACCGCGTTCGGCGAGGAGCGCGTCACGACCCGCACGCTGCCTTTGTAGAGGCGCAGGCCGATCTCCCCCGTCACCCGCGCGTTGACCGCGCTCATGTAGGCGTCGAGGTCTTCGCGCAGCGGCTCCCACCACAGGCCCGCGTACACCAGGTAGCCCCACTTCTGGTCCATCGCCGGCTTGAACTGATTCTGGTGGATCGTCCCGACCAGCCGCTCGAGCTCATCGTGCGCGGGCAGGATCAGCGCCGCCGCCGGCACCTCGTAGATGTCGCGCACCTTGAGGCCGACGATCCGGTCCTCGATGTGGTCGAGGATGCCGCAGCCGTGCTTCATCCCAAGGTCGGCGGCCTTTTCGATCAGGTCGACCAGCCCGAGCCGCTCGCCGTCGATCGACACCGGCAGCCCCGCCTCGAAGCCGATCGTCACGACCTGCGCCTCATCCGGAGCGTCCTCGGGCCGTCCGACCAGCTGGAAGACGTCGTCGTCCGGCGCGTGCTCGAGCTCCTCGATCCAGCGGCCCTCCGAGGAGCGCCCCCAGAGGTTGTCGTCGATCGAGTACGGCGCCACCTCGGTGCCGCCCTTGACCGGGATGCCGTTCTCCCGCGCGTAGGCGATCTCCTCGTCGCGGCCCATCGCCCACGAGCGCACCGGCGCGATCGTCTTCAGCTCCGGCGCCAGCGTCGCCACCGTCGCCTCGATCCGCACCTGGTCGTTGCCTTTGCCGGTGCAGCCGTGGGCGATCGTGTCGCAGTTGGATTTGCGCGCGTACTCGACCGCCAGCTGCGCGATCAACGGCCGCCCCAGCGCGGTGAACAGCGGGTAGCCGCTGCCGTAGTTGGCGTTGGCGCGGATCGCGGGCGCGAGGAAGTCGGCGGCGAACTGCTCACGCGCGTCGACGACGTGACACTCGACCGCGCCGAGGCGCTTGGCCTTGTCTTCGATCACCCCGTAGTCCTCGCCCGGCTGGCCGAGGTTCACGGTCAGGGTCACGACTTCGGCGTCGTAGGAATCCTGGATCCACTTCAGCATCACGCTGGTGTCGAGGCCGCCCGAGTAGAGCAGCAGCACCCGGTCCACCTGGGACGGATCGGCCTCATAGCTTGCGGTGGGACGCTGCCGCGTCGGGTCAGCCCCGCTCATTCAGGTTCGACCCCGCCGCCGGGAATTTCTTCTTCCAGCGGTGCTTCTTCTTCGATCACGCCTTCTGGCACTTCTTCTACCCCTTCTTCGATGCTGGGTTCTTCGATTTCTTCCCCGAGCCCGCCCGTTTCGGCTTCAAGTTCGGATTCGCCTTCGGAGCTTTCCGCTTCTTCGCCTTCGCCTTCGCCTTCGGCTTCTTCTTCAGCTTTTTCTTCCGCCGATTTGCCTTTTTCGGGCTGCGCTTCGACTTCGGTCGTGACTTCTTTGGTGACGGTGACGGTCTTCGTTTCGCCGCCCCCGCCCGAGACCAGCAGGGCGATGAAGAGGCCGAAGATCACCGCGCCCATGATCGCGATCACGAGTCGCAGGTTGCCGTGCGGTTTCTGCTGCGGTGGCCGACGCCGCCGCGGTGGCTCGTCGTCGTAGCCCATAAGTCTGGTCGGATCCTCGTTCATAAAGGTTGTTTACGCCGTCGAGACCGCAGTACCTCCCCAATTTTGGGACCCGGCCTAGCGTTCGGGGCCGAGGATGGCATCGAGGATCGAGGTCGGGTCGGGGATCTGGAAGCCGCTGCGCAGCCTCTGCTCGATCTCCTCGCGACTCGATCCGGACACGGCCATCTGGGTCGCCAACAGGCGGGCGCCGGCGGGCGTCCCGTTGGCGGTGGGCTCGAAATCGGGTTCCGGTTCCGGCTCCGGCTCCAGGTCACGCGAGCCGTTGAACGGTGCGGGGCTCTCCGCCTCCGGCGCCCCGACGATCGATAGCGCGGGGCCCGCCGGGCGCTCCGGCTCGGGCTCGGGCGGAGGCGCGGGGTCGCGCATCGCCCGCGAGCCGCCGAGGGATTCGGCGGCACCGAACTCGGCTCGCGCCTCGGCGAGCGCCGCCCGCAGCGCCTCGGCGCCGCGCTTCAGTGCCTCGGCCTGGAGGTCGAGCTGCTCGGTCAGGCCGGCCAGGCGGTCGAGCCGTTCGGCGACGATCCGGTCCGCCTCCTCGCTGGCGTCGGCGAGCCGCTCGCGCGCTTCGGCTTCGGCCTCGTCGATCACGCCCTTCGCGGCCTGCTCGGCCGCGGCGACGATCTCCGCGAGGCGCGCCGCGGTGGTGTCTTCGATCTGCCGCCGCGAGGCGGGGCCGTCAGGGGTCACGAGGCCTCCAAGCCTAGAGGCTGGGCGTCGATCAGGCACGTGCGTGGACGAACTTCATCAGGCCGCCGCGAGCGACTCGCCGATCAGCGCGACGCCACGGTCGATCTGATCGGCGTCGACGATCAGCGGCGGCAGCAGCCGCAGCGTCGACGGCGCCGGGACGTTGACGATCAGGCCGCGCTGGAGCAGGTCGGCGCCGACCGCGGCGGCGTCGATTCCCTCCTCGAGGGCGACGCCGATCATCAGCCCGCGACCGCGCGTCCCGACGACGCCCGGCAGCGCCTCCAGCCCGGTCCGCAGCCGCGCGCCCAGCTCCCGCACCGAGCGCAGCAGGGTCGGGTCGTCGACCGTGTCGAGGACCGCCAGGGCGGCGCTGGTGCCGATCGGCCCGGCGGCGAAGGTCGAGCCGTGGTCGCCGGGCTGCAGCGCGTCGGCCGCCTCCGGCCCGGTGATGCAGGCGCCGATCGGCATCCCGTTGCCGAGCGCCTTGGCCGAGGTGATCACGTCGGGACGCACCGGCGTCTGCTGGTAGGCCCAGAGCGAGCCGGTCCGCCCGATCCCGGTCTGGATCTCGTCGAAGATGAGCAGCGCACCGACCTCGTCGCACGCCTGGCGCGCGGCGACCAGCGCCTCGTCGGAGGTCGGCCAGACGCCCGACTCGCCCTGGATCGGCTCGATCAGCACCGCCGCCGTGTTCGGCCCGACCGCCGCCCGCAAGGCCTCGACGTCGTTGTCGGGGACCGAGCGGAACCCGGGCAGCATCGGCCCGAGCGCCTCGTTGCGGGCCAGCTTCGGCGTCGCCGCCAGCGCCCCGTAGCTGCGCCCGTGGAACTCGCCTTCGAAGCTGACGATCTCCGGCGCCGTGATCCCGCGCCCGTGAGCGTGCTTGCGGGCGACCTTGATCGCGGCCTCGTTGGCCTCCGTCCCCGAGTTGCAGAAGAAGACGCGCCCGCCGAGGCTCGAGTCCGACAGCCGCTGCGCCAGCTTGGTCATCGGCTCGGTGTAGAAGAGGTTCGAGACGTGCATCAGCCGTTCGGTCTGCTCGGTCACCGCGGCGACGACCGCCGGGTTGCAGTGGCCGATCGAGCAGACCGAGATGCCCGCGAGGAAGTCGAGGTACTCCTTGCCGTCGACGTCGTAGAGGTAGACGCCCTCGCCTCGGACGAAGTCGACGGGGCCGCGTTTGTAGGTGCGCATCAGGTAGCGCTCCTCCAGCGTCTGCGTCTCGGCCAGCCCCATCATCGTCGTCCCTTCCGCGGTGCTCACGGCACCACCATCGTGCCGATACCGGCGTCGGTGAAAAGCTCGAGAAGAAGGCTGTGAGGGATGCGCCCGTCGATGATGTGGGCCGACTGGGCGCCGCCGTTGACCGCGTCGACGCAGGCCTGCAGCTTCGGCCGCATGCCACCGGCCAGGCCGGGCAGCGCCGCCTCGACCTCGTCGACCCGGGCGCGCGAGATCAGCGACTCCTCGTCGTCGGCGTCGGCGAGCCAGCCCTCGACGTCGGTGAGGAAGATCGCCTTGGTCGCGCCGAGCGCCGCCGCCACCTTGCCCGCCGCCTCGTCGGCGTTGACGTTGTAGGACTGGCCGGAGCGGTCCGACGCCGAGGAGGCGATCACCGGGATGTAGTCGACGGCGATGTGGTTCAGGACGTCGACGTCGACCCGGTCGATCGTGCCGACGAAGCCGACCCGGTCGGCGTTCGCCGCCGGCGCCACCTCGAACAGCGTCCCGTCCTCGCCCGAGAGGCCGACCGCGGGCGACCCGTGCCGGTTCAGCCGCTGGACGATTTCCGAGTTCAGCTTGCCGACCAGGACCATCTTCGCGATCTCGACCGTGTCGCCGTCGGAGACCCGCAGGCCCTCGTGGAACTGCACCTCGAGCCCGAGTTTGTCCATGTAGCGGGTGATCTCGGGACCGCCGCCGTGGACGACGATCGGGTTCAGGCCGACGTACTTGAGCAGCACGACGTCGGCGGCGAAGGCGTCGCGCAGGGTCTCGTCGAGCATCGCCGCGCCGCCGTACTTGATCACGACGGTGCGACCGTGGAACTCGCGGATGTAGGGCAGGGCCTCGAGCAGCGTCTCCACGCTCGTGGCCGCCGCTCGGGACTGCGGGGCGCGCTCGGTCACGTCGTGTATTCCGCGTTCAGGGTCACGTACTCGTGGCCGAGGTCGGAGAAATAGACGTGCGCCCGGGCGTCGCCCCGGCTGAGTCGGAGGCCGATCTCGGCCTCGGTTGAATCGTCGCCGAGCTCGGCGGCGTCGATGTGCTCGGAGCCGATTTCGTCCATCTCGGCGCCGGCCAGCGCGGCGCCCGCCGACTGGGCGATCCGGCCCCAGTTGGGGTCCCGTCCGTAGAGGGCGGTCTTGACCAGGTTCGAGTTGGCGATCGCCCGTGCGACCCACTCGGCCTCGGCCCGGTCGGCGGCGCCCTCGACCCGGACCAGCCCGACCCGGTGGGCGCCCTCGCCGTCGCGGATGACCTCGATCGCCAGCTGCAGGAGCACGGCGTCGAGCAGCCCGGCCGGGAGCGGCTTGCCGGAGGCCCCCGTCGCCTGCAGGAGGACGGTGTCGTTGGTGCTCATCTGGCCGTCGACGGTGATCCGGTTGAAGGAGGCGTCGACCGCGTGGGTCAGCGCCCCGCCCGGGTTCTCGATCACCGCGTCGGTCTGGACGAAGCAGAGCAGCGTCGCCATGTTCGGCTGGATCATCCCGCCGCCCTTCGCCTGCGCCGAGAGCGTGACGCCGTCGACCTCGAGCGAGACCCGCTTCGGCCAGCGGTCGGTGGTCATGATCGCGTCGGCGAAGGCGGCTCCGCCGTCGGCGGAGAGGTGCTTGGCCGCCTGCTCGATCCCGGGGAGCACCGCGCTCATCGGCATCGGCACGCCGATCACTCCAGTCTCGGCGACCGCGACCTGCTCGGTCTCCAGGCCGAGCGCATCGGCCGCCCGTTCGGACATCGCGAGCGCGTCGGCGAAACCCTTCTCGCCGGTCTCGGCGTTGGCGTTGCCGGAGTTGATCACCGCGGCGCGGACGTGGTCTTGGTCGATGACCTCCCGGCAGACGCGGATCGGCGCGGCGGCGGAGGCGTTGCGGGTGAGGACGAGCGCCGAGTCGACCCGCTCGGCGTCGCAGACCAGCAGGCCGACGTCGGTCACCCCCCCGCCTTTGATCCCGCAGGCGATCCCCGCGGCGCGGAAGCCGGGCGCAAGCCGGGCGGGGTCGAGCTCGGTGATGCCCGCGGGCGGATCGACCCACCGCGACCTGAAGAAGCTCTCGCCGCTCTCGGGCGCGCCGCCGCTCACTTGAGGCCCGCCGTCTCGTCGAGGCCTAGCATCAGGTTCAGGTTCTGGACGCCCTGGCCGGAGGCGCCCTTCCAGATGTTGTCGATCGCCGAGAAGGCCATCACCCTCCCCCGCTCCTCGACCGTCACGTAGACGTGACATTCGTTCGTGTCCCGCAGGGCGCGCAGGTTGGGCGGCCCGTCGAGGACGCGGACGAAGGGCTCGTCGGCGTAGCGCTTGCGGTAGAGGTCGAGGACCGCGTCGCGCGAGGTCTTCTCGCTCAGCGTCGCGAAGCAGGTCGCCAGCTCGCCCTGGTCGAGCGGGATCAGGTGCGGCACGAAGGTGACGTTCGCCGGGCTGCCGAGCGCCGCCAGCTCCTGCTCGATCTCCGGCCGGTGCCGATGCCCCTCGGTCTTGTACGGGAACGCGTTCTCGGTCATCGACGAGTAGTGGACGAGGTCGTCGGACGAGCGGCCGTACCCCGAGGTCCCCTGCATCGCGGCGACGAAGACCTCGTCGAGCAGCCCCTGTTCGGCGAGCGGCGCGAGGCCGAGCACGGTCGCGGTCGGGTAGCAGCCGGGCGTCGCGACGAGGTCGGCGCCGCGCAGCTCATCCCGGTACATCTCGGTCAGCCCGTAGACGCCCTTGCCGAAGAGGTCGGGCGCCCCGTGCTCGCCGTACCAGAGCTCGTACACGTCGCGGTCCCTCAGCCGAAAGTCGGCCGAGAGGTCGACGACCTTGATCCCGGCGGCGCGGAGCGCCTCGTCGGTCGGCGCGGCGGCGCCGTGCGGGTAGGCGACGAGCGCCGCGTCGATCCCGTCGAGGAAGTCGGCGTCGTTCAGGTCGAGCTCGGTCAGCGTCACCGGCACCCGGTAGCGCGGGTAGAGCGCGTCGAGCCGCTTGCCGGCGTCGGAGCGCGAGGTCGCGGCGACCAGCTCGAGGTTCGGGTGGTCCCAGACGATCTTCGCCGCCAACGCGCCGGTGAAGCCGTTAGCCCCGGCGACCAGCACCCGCGCCGCGGGCGTGCCGTCGAGCGGCTGGGTGGGATCGCTATTCACGGAGCGTCCCGCCGATCTTCTCCAGCTCGCCGAGGATCGAGCCGCGGGCGGCCTCGACCTCCTCGTCGGTCAGCGTCCGGTCGGCGGCGCGGAACTCGAGCGACAGCGCCAGGCTCTTCTTGCCCTCGCCGAGCTGCTCGCCCGCATACAGGTCGAATACCTCGACCTCGCGCAGCAGCGCCCCGCCGCCCGCCCGCACCGCGGCGACCACGTCGGCCGCGGGCGTGTCGGCGGGGACGACGACGGCGAGGTCGCGCCGCGCCGCCGGGAAGGTGGTGACGTCCTCGAACTCCTCGTCGCCGAGGGTCGCGGCGGCGAGCAGCGGCGCCGCGTCGATTTCGAAGCCGACCGCGGCGGCGATGTCCCAGGTCCGGCAGACCAACGGGTGGACCTCGCCGAGCCAGCCGAGCGTCGCGTCGCCGATCGCGACCTTGGCGCTCCGCCCGGGATGGAGGAACGGCTCGCTCGCCGGCGCGAAGGTGAGCGGCGGGCAGCCGAGCCCGGAGGCGAGCGCCTCGAGCACGCCCTTCAGCGCGAAGAAGTCGACCGGCTCGCCGCCGCCGCGCCACGATTTCGGCACCAGCGGACCGACCGCGAGCGCGCCGTAGCGGTGCGGCTCGGCGACCGGAGCAGGCGTGTTGCCGGGGAAGTTGCCCGCCAGCGGGCCGCCCTCGGTGGGCGGCGTGCCGCGCAGGTAGACGGCGCCGGCCTCGAACAGCGCCACCGCCTCGCGCCCCCGCGCCAGGTTGCGCGCGGCGACGTCGAGCAGCGAGCCGAGCAGGGTCGTCCGCATCGCCGCCCCCTCGTCGGAGAGCGGGTTGGCGACCAGGATCGGGTCGGCGCGCGGGTCGGGCTCCTCGATCCGCAGCCGCGACGCCTCGCCGGGGTCGGTGAAGCTCCAGCCGACGATCTGGTCGAAGCCGAGGTCGCGTAGCTCGTCCTCGGCGCGCCGCCGCAGCTTCTGGGTCCGGTTCAGCCGGCCGACCTTGCCCTCGCCGACCTTCGGCAGCGTCGTCGGCAGGTTCTCGGTGAAGCCGTGGAGGCGGCCGACCTCCTCGATCAGGTCGATCTCCCGGGTCACGTCGTAGTAGCGGTCGGGCGGCACCGTGACCTCGAGGTCATCGCCGTCGGAGAGCACCTCGAAGTCCATCCGCTCCAAGTAGGCGCGCTGGTCGGACTGCGGGATCTCCATGCCGAGGATCCCGGTCACCCGGGCGCCCCGCAGGCGCAGTTTCCGCTCCGGAGGCTCGGGCGCGGCGACATCGATCGTCCCCGGCACCAGCTTGGCGCCGCAGAGCTCGACGATCAGCCGCGAGGCGACCGCCTGGGCGCGCAGGCAGAGGTCTGGGTGAAGCTGCTTCTCGAACCGCGCCGAGGCCTCGGAGCGGAGGCTGAGCCGGCGGCTCGTCTCGAGCACGTTGGTGCCGTTCCAGTTGGCCACCTCGAGCAGGACGCTCGTCGTCGTGTCGGAGACCTCGGAGACCTGGCCGCCCATCACCGCGGCGATCCCGGTCGGCTGGTCGCGGTCGCAGACGAGCACGGTGTCGGCGTCGAGCTCCCGCTCCACCCCGTCGAGGGTCGTCATCTTCTCCCCCGGCCGCGCGGTGCGGACGATCAGCTCGCCGCCGGGGACCTTGTCGAGGTCGTAGGCGTGCAGCGGCTGCGCCGTCATCAGCATCACGTAGTTGGTGATGTCGACGATGTTGGAGATCGGCCGCTGGCCCGCCGCCGAGAGCCGCTCCTGCAACCACAGCGGAGAGGGGCCGACCTTGACGTCGGTGAAGACGCGGGCGGTGAAGCGCGGGCAGAGGTCGGGGACCTCGACCGTCACCGAGGCGAAGTCGTCGGCGGTGCCGGCGCCCTCGGCTGGCGGCTCGGTCGCCCACGGCGCGGTCGCCAGGTCGGCGCCGGTCACCGCGTGGACCTCGCGGGCGACGCCGTAGACGCCGAAGCAGTCGCTGCGGTTCGGGGTGACCTCGATCTCCAGCACCGGCTCGGCCAGCGGCAGGACCTCGGCCAGCGGCGTGCCGGCGGCGAGCGCGTCGTCGAGCACCATGATGCCGTCGTGGTCTTCGTTGATCTCGAGCTCGTCGGCAGCGAGGATCATCCCTTCCGAAGCGACCCCCCGGAGCTTCGCCTTGCGCAGCTTGTCGCCCCCCGGCATCCGGGCGCCCGGCAGGGCGACGGCGACGGTCTGGCCGGCGCCGACGTTGGGGGCGCCGCAGACGATCGTCCGCGGGCCGTCCTCGCCGACGTCGACGGTGCAGACACGCAGGCGGTCGGCGTCGGGGTGCTGGACCGCCTCGGTGACCTTGCCGATGACAAAGTTGTCCGGGGACGGCGGGCCGACGACGTCGATCCGCTCGACCTCGGTGCCGGTCATCACCAGCCGGTCGGCGAGCTCCGCGGGCGTGACGCCCGGGTCGCAGTATTCGCGCAGCCAGGAGTAAGGGACCCGCATCAGTCTTCGCTCCTCATGAGAACTGCTCCAGCATCCGCACGTCGTTGTCGAAGAAGCGCCGCAGGTCGGGGATGCCGTGGCGCAGCATCGCCACCCGCTCGATCCCGAGGCCGTAGGCGAAGCCCTGGACCTTCTCGGGGTCGTAGCCCATCTCCTTGACGAAGCCGAGCACGTTCGGGTCGACCATCCCGGCGCCGAGGATCTCGATCCAGCCCTGGCCCTTGCAGAGGTTGCAGCGCTCGCCGTTCGGCAGCACGCCGGTGCCCTCGCACTGGAAGCAGGAGACGTCGACCTCGACGCTCGGCTCGGTGAAGGGGAAATAGTGGGGCCGCAGCCGCACCTCGCGGGTGTCGCCGAAGAGCGCCCGGCTCATCGCCAGCAGCGTCCCCTGCAGGTCGGCGAGGGTCAGCCCCTCGGCGATCGCCAGGCCCTCCATCTGGTGGAACATCGGGCTGTGGGTCGCGTCGGAGTCGCGCCGGTAGACCTTGCCGGGGATGACGATGAAGATCGGCGGGCCCTGCGTCTCCATCGCCCGGATCTGCATCGGCGAGGTGTGGGTCCGCAGCAGCACGTCGGGGTGCGACTGGATGTAGAAGGTGTCCTGGAGCTGCCGCGCCGGGTGGCCGACGGGGTGGTTCAGGGCGGTGAAGTTGTAGTAGTCGTGCTCGATCTCCGGGCCTTCGGCGACTTCGTAGCCGAGCCCGACCATGATGTCCTCGATCAGCCGCGTGGTGCGGGTGATCAGGTGCTGGTGGCCGAGCGGCCGCGGCGGCGCGCCGGGCATCGTCACGTCGATCCGGTCGGCGACGAGTTTGGCGTCGAGCTCGGCCGCGCCGAGCCGGTCCGACGACTGCTCGATCAGCGCTTCGAGCTCCTTGCGCGCCTTGTTGGCGGCGCCGCCGACCGGGCCGCGTTCCTCCGGCGCCAGCTGCGAGATGCCCCGCAGGATCTGGGTCAGCTCGGCTTTGCGGCCGAGGTACCGGACCCGCAGCTCCTCGAGCGCGGCGCTGGTCGAGGCGTCGACGATCGCCTCCGTCGCCTCGAGCCGAATCTTCTCGATCTGATCAAGCATCCGCCCGCACCTCACTCATCCGCGCGCACGCTACAGCCGCGGCGGCGGCGACGTTCAATGACTCGGTGCCTCCACGCAGGGGGATCGTCACGGTCGTGGCGCAGGCGGCGATCACCTCGGGCCGCAGGCCCTCGCGCTCGGCGCCGAGGCAGAGGGTCGCGGCGCCGGCGAGCGCGTCGAGCCCCTCACCGCCGTGGGCGACGAGGGCGACCCGCGGCTCGGGCGTCTCCTCCACCCCGGCGACGGTCAGCGGCGGGCGGGCGAAGAGCGAGCCCATGCTCGCCCGGGTCGCCTTGGGAGAGAAGGGATCAGTGCAGCCGGGGCCGAGGGCGACGGTCGCGTCGAGCAGGGCGTGGGCGGTGCGGATGATCGCGCCGACGTTGCCGGGATCGCCGACGCCGTCGAGGTAGACGCAAGGAGCGACCGGAGCGGTCCCCCGGGGCTTCTTCTCCCAGACGGCGATCGCGCGGGTGCCGGAGCCGAGCGCGGAAACCGAGTCGAGCAGGTCCGAGTGCACGGCGTCGACGGGATACGAAGCGCCGGTTCCCGCGTCCGTGCCGTGCAGGCCGGTGCCGCCCGCGACCAGGACGAAGCGGGGCGTCGCCCCGGCCGCCAGGCCCGCCGACAAAAGGTCCTCGCCCTCGGTCGCGAACAGGCCCTGCCGTTCGCGGTGCTTGCGCACGTGCAGTTTCCGCACCAGCTTCAGCTTCTCGTTGTCTTTGCTCTCGATCATCTGATTCGTCTTCTTGCTCGTCGCGGGAGTTCTCCCGACCGCACCAAACCCCTCCTGGGAACCGAGGCGCCCGCCCCCAGAACGCAGAACGGGCCGCATCTCTGCGGCCCGCCCGGAAGAGTGAAAGTGTCAGCCTGCGCTCAGGCGGCCGCACCCTCCCGGGCTATCTCCACGAATCGGCGGAACCCCTCTGGGTCCGAGACGGCGATCTCGGCCAGCATCTTGCGGTTCACCTCGACTTCGGCTTTGTTCAAGCCGTGGATAAGTTCGGAGTAGCTCATGCCGTCGAGCCGCGCCGCGGCGTTGATCCGCGTGATCCAGAGACGGCGGAAGGTCCGCTTCTTGTTGCGACGGTCGCGGTAGGCGTACATGCCCGACCGCTGGACCTGCTCTTTGGCGAACCGGTAAGAAGAATGCTTGCGGCCGAAGTAGCCCTTGGCTTCCTTCAGGACCTTGCGGCGCTTCTTGCGCGCGTGGACGCTGCGCTTGACGCGGCTCACTTGCCGCCTCCGAGCAACTTACGAACGTTCGGCACGTCGCTCTTGGCGATCGCCGCGGGCCGACCCATCGCGCGCTTTTTCTTCGGCGACTTTTTCTCGAGAATGTGGCTAGAGAACGCGTGACGGCCACGGATCTTGCCCGTGGCTGACTTCTTGAAGCGCTTCTTGGCGCCCGAGTGAGTTTTCATCTTCGGCATACGGGTCCGACATTGAATCAGAACCGGCGACCCGACCTCGTCTTGGTCGGAGACCTGCGTGGTATTGCCTCATCGCTGGGTAGTCTCACGCCGCAATGAGAGTCCTCTACGTCGTCGGCACCCGACCCAACTTTGTCAAGACCGCCCCGGTGATCGCCGCGATGCGGAGCCGCCTGCCGGACGGACACCACGTGATCGTCCACACCGGCCAGCATTACGACCGGGCGATGTCGGAGGTCTTCTTCGAGGAGCTCGGCGTGCCCGCGCCCGATCATATGCTCGAGGTCGGGTCCGGCACCCACGCCCAGCAGACCGCCCGCACGATGGAACGGCTGGAGCCGGTGATCGAGAACGAGAAGCCCGACCTGCTCGTCGTCCCCGGCGACGTCAACTCGACCCTGGCGGCGGTTCTGACCGCGGTGAAGATGGGCCTCCCGGTCGCCCACGTCGAGTCGGGCCTGCGCAGTTTCGACCTCTCGATGCCCGAGGAGGTCAACCGGATCGTCGCCGACCGCTTCGGCTCCCACCTCTTCCTCCACTCCGAGGAGGCGATCGGCAACCTGCGCGCCGAAGGGATCGCCCACGAACGGATGCACTTCGTCGGCAACACGATGATCGACACGCTGGTCGCGCTCGAGGACCGGATCGCGGCGGCGGGGACGGCGGCGAATCTCGACCTCTCCCCCGGCTCCTACCTCCTGGTCACCCTCCACCGCCCGGCGCTGGTCGACGGCCCGCTGCTCGCCGAGACGATCGCCCAGCTCTCCCACCTCGCCCAGCAGATGCCGGTCGTCTTCCCGGTCCACCCGCGGACCCGCAAGATGATGGCGACGCTCGGCATCGAGGCGCCCGAGGGCCTGACCCTCACCGAGCCGTTCGGCTACCTCGACTTCCTCTCCCTGCTCACCGACGCCAAGGCGGTGCTGACCGACTCCGGCGGCATCCAGGAGGAGACGACCTACCTCGGCGTCCCCTGCTTCACCCTCCGCGCCAACACCGAGCGCCCGGTGACCGTGGAGCTGGGCACCAACACCCTCCTCGGCCTCGACCCCGCCGCGATCGCCGAAATCCCCGCCACACTGGCAAACCGCTCCCGCGAGCCCCACGAGCCCCCGCCCCTCTGGGACGGCCACGCCGCCGAGCGAATCGCCGACATCCTCTCCCCGCCCGACCCCGAACTCCTCACCGCCTAGCCGGCCAGGACCGCCGCTCGAAGCAGCAAGGGACGAGGCCGTCTCTTCCACGGCCAGTGCAGGCTGTGGCCGTGGCCGAGACGGCCCATGGTGCGGGAGACGACACAGCTTCGGGCGCGTCCACCGTGGTGAGTTCGCACTTTCCTACGCATAGCGTGGGTTTCTGCGAACTCATCGGGGCGAACGTCCCGAAGGCGCAGGGCGGTCACAAAGACCCATGAAACGTCACGGTTCCGACCGTTTTCTTCAGGCTTCGGAATCTGCCCGTTCGTCGCTTGTAGCCGTATAGGGGTACAAACGACGAACGGCACAGGTAGACCCTCCGCGAAGGGTGCCGAGACGCATGAAGGTCCGTCACGTTCCTCGCAGACCCGTGACGAACCGGGCCGATCCGAGACGGAAGCGTGGACTGCCGCGAACGACACCGGCCGGGCGCTTGGGTCAGAGGGGTGGGGCGACGGTCGCTCGGGGGCTGACGCCGAAGACGATCTCGTAGTCGCAGTCGCCTTTGCAGGTAAAGACGCTGGTGCGGTCGTCGCCGGACCAGGAGTAGGCGAAGGGCTCGGCGCGCTTGAAGACCTTGGCGTAGTCGATCGGCCAGGTGCGGGCGGGCGAGCAGTGGGCGGCGAACTTGCCGCGGCAGCAGTAGCGGTTGGTCTGGAAGCGGGCGCAGGGCGAGATGCAGCCGACCGGATCGGGGCTGCCGCGCGGGACCCGCAGCGCCTTCGGGCAGTGGACTTCCGAGGTGCACACCCCGGATTCCAGGCAGCCGTTCGCGTCGACCGATTTGTCGGCTTGGCCGTGGATGACGCGGATGTACATCGGCAGGTTCGAGCCGTCGACCATCGAGACGTCATAGAAGTCGAGGCCGGCGAAGGAGTCGAGGTTCCACTCGGCGAGCGTCGCCGGAATTTCTCCCCACCCTTTGCACTGGTAGCGGCCGTCGCAGTCGCCGGTCGCGCAGCCCCCTTCGCCGCCGCCGAAGTGGCAGCCGGTCCGACCCCAGACCCGAGCGTTCCAGCCGGTCGGGACCTTGAACGAGGTCCCCGCGCCCGGCGGCAGGCTCCAGCCGGTCTGACCCGAGCTCGAGCCAGGCCACGCCGCGGGCCAGATCGGCTCCTGGGTGTTGTTGATCATGAAGACCGTGTGGCCGCCCGCCGCGGATGCGGTGGGGACAGCGGGAGCGGCGGCCACGCAGATCGCGGCGAGGACGGCGGCGATGATCGCGAGCCGTCGCAAGGCTCGTCGAAGGGCTAGCTCTGGGTTTTGGCGCCGTCGGCGGCCGGGGCGTCGGCCGCGGGCGCGGCGTCCGCGGCAGGCGTGGCGTCGGCCGCGGGTGCGGCCTCGGCGGCAGGTTTGGCGTCGGCCGCAGGCGTGGCGTCAGCGGCGGGCGGTGCCTCGGCGGGAGGCTTAGTGCCCTCGGGCGTCGTGCCGTCGGCGGCCGTGGCCGCGTCGACCTCGGGCGTGCTCTCGGCGCGGGCCTCTTTGCCCGGCGCGAGCAGCATGCTCATGTTGCGGCCTTCCTGCAGCGGCGCCGACTCCATCACGCCGAGCCCGCCAAGGTCCTCCAAGAGTTTGCCCAGCAGGTCGCGACCGCGCTCCGGATGGGCCTGCTCGCGGCCGCGGAACATGATCGTGACTTTGACCTTGTCGCCGTGTTTGAGGAAACGCTCGACGTGGCCTTTCTTGGTGTTGTAGTCGTTCGCCGCGATCTTCGGCCGAAGCTTGATTTCGCGGATGTTGACCTGCTGCTGGTGCTTGCGCGCCGCCTTCGACTTCTGCTCCTGCTCGTATTTGTACTTCGAGTAGTCGAGCATCCGGGTGACCGGCGGCTTCGAGTTCGGGGCCACCTCGACCAGGTCGAGGTCGGCGGCCTGGGCGCGGCGCAGCGCCTCGGGCGTGTCGACGATTCCGAGCTGCTCACCGTCGGCGCCGATCAGGCGCACCTGGGGAACGCGGATCCGTTCATTGATCCTCGTCGTGTCGCGCTCTGGTGGGCGCCGATCGAACCTACGCGGGACCGGCACTAGTGAGAGTGAAGTTGCTTCAAGAGGACGAGAATCGGATCAGTGGGCACGGGTCGCTCAGCGGCCACGGCGGTTATTTGCGTTACCCACAGTCAAGTAAAGAGAAGTATAGACAGGTTCCGCCGCGTGGCAAGGCCCGACCCTCACGCCACGGCCGTCTCGGTCTCGATCCGGGCGGCGAACTCGGCGACCGACTCGGCCCCGACGTCGCCGTCTTTATGCGAGCGCACCGCCACCGCGCCGCCCTCCTGCTCGCGGTCGCCGACCACCAGCATGTACGGGTAGCGGCCCATCTCGGCGTCGCGGATCTTGCGGCCGATCGACTCCGAGCGGTCGTCGATCGCGACCCGCACGCCGAGCGCCGACAGTTCGTCGTGGGCGCGCCGCGCGTAGTCGTTGTGCCGATCGGCGATCGGCAGGACGATCGCCTGGACCGGCGCCAGCCAGGTCGGGAAGCGGCCGGCGTAGTGCTCGATCAGGATCCCGGCGAAGCGCTCCATCGAGCCGAGCAGCGCCCGGTGGATCATCACCGGCCGGTGCGCGTCGTCGTCGGCGCCCGTGTATGAGAGGTCGAAGTTCTCCGGCATCTGGAAGTCGAGCTGACAGGTGCCGCACTGCCAGGAGCGGCCGAGGGCGTCGGTGACGTGGAAGTCGATCTT
The DNA here is from genome assembly GCA_036787695.1 of Solirubrobacterales bacterium. GTDB lineage: Bacteria > Actinomycetota > Thermoleophilia > Solirubrobacterales > 70-9 > VAYN01. The sequence goes on from DAIQOT010000009.1 coordinate 18,194, forward strand.
CGGCCCGTAGAAGGCGCCGTCGCCGGGGTTCAGCTCGTACTCGCGCCCCTGGCTGTCGAGCGCCTCCTGCAGCGCCGCTTCGGCCTTGTGCCACTGCTCTTCGGTGCCCATCGACTTGTCGGGACGGGTCGAGAGCTCGACTTTCACGTCATCGAAGCCGAAGCGCGCGTAGAGCTCGTCGATCGCCTCGCAGATCGAGGCCACCTCGTCGGTGATCTGGTCCTCGGTGCAGTAGACGTGGGCGTCGTCCTGGGTGAAGGCGCGGACGCGCAGCAGGCCGTGGAGGACGCCCTCGCGCTCGTTGCGGCTGACCCGGCCGAACTCGGCGAGGCGCAGCGGCAGCTCGCGGTAGCTGTGGCGGTCGGAGCCATAGACGAGGCAGGCGCCGGGGCAGTTCATCGGTCGCAGCGCGTAATTGCGGTCCTCGTCCTGCATGAAGTACATCTCGTCTTTGTAGTTGTCCCAATGGCCGCTGCGGTGCCAGAGCGCCTCGTCGAGCACCTGCGGCGTGGCAATCTCGACGTAGCCGCGCTTGCGTAGCTGCTCGCGCACCTGGTCTTCGATCGAGTGCAGCAGCGTGGTGCCGTTGGGCAGCCAGAAGGGCATGCCGGGCGCCTCGGGACGGAGCATGAAGAGGTCGAGCTCGGGGCCGAGCCGGCGGTGGTCGCGCGCTTCGGCTTCCTCGATCCGTTTGAGGTGCGCCTCAAGGTCCTTCTTCGAGAAGAAGGCGGTGCCGTAGATCCGGGTCAGCTGCTCGCGGTGCTCGTCGCCGCGCCAGTAGGCGCCCGCGACCGAGCTCAGCTTGATCGCCTTGATCCGCTTGGTCGACGGCGTGTGCGGGCCGCGGCAGAGGTCCTCGAAGTCGCCGTTGCGGTAGAGCGAGACGGTCTCGACGCCTTCGTTGGCGACGAGGTCTTCGATCAGCTCGACCTTGAAGCCCTGATCTTCGGCGCGGAAGTGCTCGAGCGCCTCGCCGACCGGGATGTCGCGCCGGCTGAAGTGCTCGTCGGCGTCGATGTGCTTGCGCATCTCCTTTTCGATCTTCGGCAGATCGTCGGCGTTGATCGTGACGCCGTCGGGGAACTCGAAGTCGTAGTAGAAGCCGTTCTCGATCGCCGGGCCGATCGTCACCTTGGTGCCGGGGTAGAGCTCGGTCACCGCCTCGGCCATCACGTGGGCGGCGTCGTGGCGGATCAGCTCGAGGCCCTCGGGGTCGCGCTCGGTGACGATCGCCACCTCCGCCCCGGCCTCGGGCAGCTTCGCGTCGAGGTCCTTGAGCTCACCGTCGACCTTGATCCCCAGCGCGGCCTTGGCGAGCCCCGGGCCGATCGCCATCGCGGCGTCGGCGCCGGTCGCGCCGGCGGGCAGCTCGAGCGGCGTCCCGTCGGGCAGGGTGACGACGATCTTGTCGGTTGCGGCCTCCATGGAACGGAGGATACGGGGCGTCAGCGAGCGGGGCCTTGGCGGGCCTGGCGGACCGCGATCAGCGGGCAGACGCTCTGCTTCGCGACCGGGCCTTTCACTTCCCAGAGGACGTAGGGAGAGATCGCCTTGCGGAGCCGCAAACCGTCGAACGGCGCCTTGTGGCGGGAGCCCTGGACGATCACGTATCTTCCCGCCGACTTCGGCGCGCGTCGCGATGCAGACCCGTCCACCGCGCAACTCCCAGGCGAGGTAGTTGGTGCCGTGGTCGTCTTCGAGCAGTTCGGGCGAGGCGAGGATCAGGGTCGAGCCGTTCTCGACCAGCGGCCGCATGCTCGCCAGCGCCGGGGTGTAGGTCGAGGGACCGACCGGCGCGTTGGCGAGCGCGAGCGCCGAGCAGAGGCCGGCGAGGCCCAAGAACACGACGCAAGCGGCGGCGGCGAGCAACCCACCGCGGTCCTCGGCGGCTGCCGTGGAACCTTGCTCCCGCATAGCGGGAGGAATTCTCCACACGGCGCGCCCGGTGAGCGGCAGGAGGATCGTCAGGGCGCAGAGCGGCGCGACGATCTCGATCGCCTTCGCCGACGTGTAGGCGGTGCCGCCGACGCGGGCCGCCAGGTAGGCGACGAGGGCGACGAAGAGGCCGGAGAGGACGACCGTCTCGCGCTTGCGCCAACAGGCCCAGACGCCGTAGAGGAGGAGCACCGTCCCGAAAGCGGCGCCGAGGTAATAGGCGGCGGCCGGGACCGCGCCGTCACCGGGGGCGAGCCGGAAGTCGCCCGAGGGCCAGATGCCGAGCGCCTCAAACGGCGAGATCTGGCCGAAGAGGTTGCCGAGACCGGGGCCGTTGGGGTCGAAGGTTTCGAACTTGTGGAAGTCGATCATGCGGCCGATCTCGGGGGCGACGAGGACGACCAGGACGGCGAGGGCGATTCCGACCGCGGGTCCTGTCGCCCCGATCACCCCCACCGTGCTCGGCTCCGCCTGCGCTCGGCGGGGGACCCCCATCGGCGCGCCACCCGCGGACGAGGCGAGCGCCGTCCGACCCAGTTCCACGATGGCCCACACCACCGCGGTTCCGAGGAGCCACAAGAGGCCGGGGAAGCTGTAGGTGTAGACCGCTCCGACCGGGATGAGAGCCAAAGGCACGAAGCGCCAGCGGGTTTCGATCGGGTCCTGCCAGGACTCGCGCAGGCAGAGGACGAAGCCCAGAAGGAAGAGGGCGAGCATCGTCTCCTTGAAGGCGCCCTGGGCGAAGTAGCTCGCGACGACGTAGGCGAGGCCGACCACCAGGGCCGCCGCCGTGCGGACCAGTTGAGGGCGCTCGCGGAACGCAGCCAGCGCGGTCAGCGGCGCGAGCACGGCGACCGCCACGCTGAGGCCGCTGAAGCCCTTCACCAGGCCGATGTCGAGGCCCTTGTTCAGGGCGACGACGATCGAGTGGGGGCCGAGCGGATAGCCCTGGTGCTGGAGCTGTCCAACGTGACCGTGGGCGAGCTGGCTGGCCGCCAGCAGGTGCTGGGACATGTCGGGGTTGAAGCTCGTGCCGAGGATCCCGAAGTGGCCTTCGACGATGAACGGCAGCGAGGCGCCGAACGCCGCGACCACCAGCACCGGCCAGCCGCCGAGCGCCTCGCGCCAGACTCCCTTGCCCTGCAGGTAGATCAGCGAGAGGGCGACGAGGACGAGGACGACGATCGCCGAGATCGAGCCATGGCCGGGCAGACGGACCGTCCCCCAGCAGACCGCGCAGAGGATCGCCAGGCCGACCGGGGCCGCCGACCACGACCAGCGGGCGCGGCCGCAGAGGACGATCAAGGCCTGTCCCATCGCCAACGAGGCGACGCAGACGGCGAGGGCTGCTGCGTAGGTGCCGATCAAGACCGGCGAGCCTAGACTCTGAAGATGATGGCGTTCGCTCCGCCGGCCCGACATCTGCTCCGCGCGAAGGACCTCGCCGACGCTCGTTACGTGGAGCCGCTCGGGGTCGACGACCTCGCCGCGGCGGCCGGCCTCTCGCGCGCCCACTTCAGCCGTGAGTTCCGCCGCGCCTTCGGCGAGTCCCCGCACGGATACCTGCTGACGCGCCGGCTCGAGCGCGCCGCGGCCCTCCTTCGCAACACCGATCGGAACGTCGCCGAGGTCTGCCTCGACGTCGGCCTCACGAGTGTCGGCAGCTTCACGACGAGCTTCAAACGGACCTTCGGCAAGACGCCGACCGAGTACCGCGAGTCGTTCCCGCCGCCCGCGGCGCAGGCCCTCGTACCCGGCTGCATCGTCCGCGCCTACGCCCGCCCGCAGGTCCGCACGTTTCGAGAAGACAGCCCGCCGGCCGCCTCCTAGAGTCGGCTCAACGCTGATTCGACGACACAGGAGGACGGGAAATGAAGATCGCCAACGCGCAGTTGTGGGTGCAGGACCAGGAGGAGGCGCTCGCCTTCTGGACGGAGAAGGTCGGCTTCGAGGTGCGCGCCGACGTGACGATGCCGGAGATGGGCGACTTCCGCTGGCTGACCGTGGGACCACCCGGGCAGGAGGACGTCTCGGTCGTGCTGATGGCGGTGCCGGGCGAGCCGATGGTCGACAAGGCGACGCAGGCGCAGATCAGCGACCTCGCCGCCAAGGGGTTTGCCGGGACGGTCTTCCTGACCACCGACGACTGTCGCGCCGACTACCAGCGGCTGGTCGACCGCGGGGTCGAGTTCTCCGAAACGCCGGAGGAGCGGCCCTACGGGATCGACGCGGGCTTCCGCGATCCGTCCGGCAACGCGATCCGGCTCACCCAGGTGACGATGTCGCTGAACAACGCCTGAGCCGAGCGCCTCGACCTGGGCGCCTGGACGCTCGGGGCTAGACGCTCGCGGCCGGCGGTGAGTTCGCAGTTTCCCGTGCTATGCGCGGGAAACTGCGAACGCGGTCGGGCTCAGTTGCCTTCTTCGCCGGGCGTGACTTCTTTCTTCGCTTCGCCCTGCTTCTTGGCGCCGGCGGCGGACTTGCCCTTCGCGCCCGACTTGGCGCCCTTCTGAAGTTTTTTCTTCTGCGCTTCGAGCTGCTTCTTCTTGGCCTTCGACAGCTTCTTGTTCTTCAGCTGTTTGTTGATCGCCTTGATCTGGGCCTGGGTGACACCGGCGCCCTTGGCCGCCTTGCCGCTCTTAGGGCCACCCTGGGGGGGGGCCGCGGTCGAGCTGTTGTCGGAGCCGCCCGAGACGAGCAGCGCGATCACGACGATCACGACGACGATCGCGCCGAGCACGATGCCGACGCCTTTGACGCCGCGAGCGCGGATCCGTTCGCGCAGCTTCACCAGGTCGCGCGGCGGTTTGCCTTCGCGCGAGCCCGAGCCGGAGCCTTCGGTCGTCCCGGCGGCGGCCGCGGCGCTCTCGGCGGTGTGGACGTGCTCGGTCCATTGCACGCCATCCCACCAGCGCAGACCCGTCCCGCTTGGGTCGTCGTACCAGCCGGCCGGGATCCCCGACCCGCCCGGCGTCTCGGTCGAGTTCACAGCGCCGATTATTACTGGACCCGCGGTCGAAGTTGTGAAAGCTCGTTACATCTCTTTTGCATCTCGATGACCAAGATCAAGAAATCGCCGCATTTCGGGCGCGGATCCGATCCAGGGTCGACCACGGAAAAGGGCCCCTGACGGGGCCCCCTGTTTCCGAAGGACGTACCACCAGCGACTAAGGCGTCACTGGCTCGTCGGTCCTCAAGCTTCTGAAGTCTTCGGCCGCCGTGTTTTCGACGACGTGGGTAGGAACCCCTTCCCCGGGGAAAAGTTGCACTCTCCAGGGAAGATCCCCTGAATCGGGTATCCGGGGCCGGGCCGCCACCGGCCTCGGCCCGCTGCTAGATTCCTCCGCCCCGGGCGTTTAGCTCAGTTGGGAGAGCGCCAGCTCGACAAGCTGGAGGTCACTGGTTCGAGCCCAGTAACGCCCACTCGGGAAAACCCTGCGGAAGCGGGGTTTTTTTGTGGGCGCGGTCGGCTCAGAGCGGTCTAGATGTGGTCGCTGGGCAGGTGCCAGCGGCGCGGCGCGATCAGGTCGTCGATCTCCTTCGGGCCCCAGCTGCCGCGCCAGTAGGGGATCGCGGGCGGCGGGTCCTCGAGGACCGGCTCGGAGATTTCCCAGAGCCGCTCGATCGCGTCGGAGCTGGTGAAGAGCGTGCGGTCGCCGTTCATCACGTCGTGGATCAGCCGCTCGTAGGGATCGAGCGCCGCCTGGTCGTCGCCGAAGGCGTCGGCGTAGGTGAATTTCATGTGGGCCTCGCCGAGCTGCATCGTCGCCCCCGGGACCTTGGCCAGGAACGAGGCCGAGATGCTGCCGGGATCGCCGAGCTCGAAGGTGAGGTGGTCACGGCCAAATCCCTCCGGGATCAGCGCCGAGTCGACCGGGAACAGACGGCGCGGCGGCTGCTTGAAGGCGATCGTCAGCACGTGGTGGCTCTCGGCCATCCGCTTGCCCGAGCGCAGGTAGAACGGCACGCCCTCCCAGCGCCAGTTGTCGACGAAGGCCTTGACCGCGATCAGCGTCTCGGTGTCGGAGTTCGGGTCCACCCCGTCCTCTTCGCGGTAGCCGACGTACTGGCCGCGGACGACGTCCTCGCGGCGCAGCGGCAGCATCGAGTCGAAGACCTTCTCGCGCTCGAGGCCGAGCGGTTTCGGCTCCAGCGAGGTCGGCGGCTCCATCGCGACGAAGCCGAGCAACTGGAACAGGTGAGTGACGAGCATGTCGCGGAAGGCGCCCGTCCCCTCGTAGAAGGAGCCGCGCATTTCGATCGAGAGCGTCTCGGGAATGTCGATCTGGACGTGGTCGATGTGGTTGCGGTTCCAGACCGGCTCGAACATGCCGTTGGCGAAGCGCAGGGCCAACAGGTTCTGCACCGCCTCGCGGCCGAGGTAGTGGTCGATCCGGTAGATGTGGTCCTCCTGGAAGACCGAGTGGAGGCGTTCGTTCAGTTCGTGGGCCGAGGCGAGGTCGGTGCCGAAGGGCTTCTCGGTGATCACGCGGGCGTCTTCGTCGAGCCCGAGCTTGCCGATCTCTTCGACCGTCCCGGCCGCCGCTTTGGGCGGCAGCGAGAGGTAGATGAGGAGCTCGGTCTCGCCGCCTAGTTCCTTCTTGGCGCCCTCGATCGCCTCGCCGAGAGGTCCGAAGCCATCGCCGACGCCGACGAAGCTGAGCGACTTCGTGAACTTCTCCAGGGCGCCGTCGCTGTCGGACTTCCGTCCCGAGCCGTCGACGGATTCGCGCGCAAGGTCGCGGAACTCGTCACTCGAGATCGGGTGGCGGGCGGCGCCGATGATGCGGAAGCCCTCCGGCATCAGGCCGACCTGCGAGAGATGGAACATCCCCGGCAGCAGCTTGCGCTTGGCCAGGTCGCCGGTCGCCCCGAAGAGGACGATCACCTGGTCGGTCTTCACCGGCTGCGCGGCGCGGTCCTGCTGGGCACTCTCGGTCGTGACACTCATGTTGCGCAGGCTACAAGGAGCCATCAGTCGGCCTATTGTGGGACGCGATGGCGAGCGTTACCAAGGGTGGGGCCTCGTATGACCCGGTCGCGGTCGAGCGGGTCGAGTGGAGCGTCCAGCGTGAGCTCGGCGCCCCGGTCCCGGACTCGCTGGAGGGCGCGGACGGCGCCAAGTGGGGGCTGCTCGGCTTCGATCCCTCCGGCCACTGGCGCCGCTTCCTCCGCGACGCCCATCCCCCACGCTTCCGGGTGCAGGACGGCATCGACGTCACCGCGGTCGAGCCTGGGGACTCGGCGTCCTTCGGGGCGACCGCCGCGTTCGGGCTCGGGCTTCCCGCCAAGACCGAGGCCACCTTCGCCGCGCTCTCCGGCAAGCCCGGCTGGCGTTGCTACGTGACCCAGGCGGGACGCGCCCCGGCGGCCGCCGCGACTTTCACCGACGGGCCCATCGTCCTCCTCGCCGTCGACGCGACCGCCGAGGTGGGCCGGCGCAGCCCCTCGCGGGCGGCGCTCCTTTATCGAATGATCGAGGACGCGATCGAGGATGGCGCGCGCCTGATCTGCGCCCGCATCGACATCGAGGGCAAGGGCTCCAACGACGCCGCCTCCGGGCTCCTCCTCGCGGGCTTCGAGAAGTCCTATCTGTGCCCGCTCTGGGTCGATTCGGCCTTTCCCGCCAGCTGATGCGGGACTTCCTCCGAGCTGAAGCCGGCGGCGGGCTGGCGCTGGTGCTCGGCAGCGTCGCGGCGCTGCTCTGGGTCAACGTCATCGACGCGGGCGGCTACGCCTCTTTCTGGGCGACCCACATCAACATCGGGATCGGGAGCGCGTCGATCGACGAGAGCCTCGGCCACTGGGTCAACGACGGCCTGATGACGCTCTTCTTCTTTCTGATCTCGCTGGAGATCAAGCGCGAGCTGGTCACCGGCGAGCTGCGCCACCCGAAGCGCGCCGCCCTGCCGATCATCGCCGCGCTCGGTGGCGTGGTGACGCCGATCGCGATCTTCCTCGCGATCACCGGCGGCCACGATGCGGCCGGCTGGGGCATCCCGATGGCGACCGACGCGGCCTTCGCGATCGGCGTCCTGGCGCTGCTCGGCGACCGGGTCGGCGTCGGCGTGAAGCTCTTCCTGGTGACGATCGCCGTGGTCGACGACGTCGCCGCGATCCTCGTCATCGCCGTCGCCTACACCGACCACCTCAGCCTCGGCTGGCTCGCCCTCGCGGTCGCCGGGCTGGCGGCGGTCGTCGCGGTCCGCCTCCTCGGCGTGCGACGGATCCTCGTCTACATACCGCTGGGGCTGTTCGTCTGGGTGGCGACGTTCGAGTCGGGGATCCACGCGACCCTCTCCGGCGTAGCCCTGGCGCTGATCACGCCCGCGGTCCCGGTCGACGGCCGCGACGTCCTCGGCGAGATCGAACACACCCTCCACCCCTGGGTCAACTTCGCGATCCTGCCGCTCTTCGCGCTCGCCAACGCCGGGGTGAAGCTGGGCGGCGGCGAGCTCTCGGACCCCGACGGCCGGCGGATCGCGCTGGCGGTCGCCCTCGGCCTCGTCGTCGGCAAGTTCATCGGCATCGTCGGCGCGACGATGGGCGCCTTGAAACTCCGCCTCGGCGCCCTCCCCTCCGGAGTCGACACCCGCGGCCTCCTCGGCGCCGCCGCCCTCGGCGGCATCGGCTTCACCGTCTCCCTCTTCATCACCCCACTCGCCTACGACGACCCCCTCCTGGTCGGCGCCGCCAAGCTCGGCATCCTCGGCGGCTCCGTCATCTCCGCCGCGATCGGCATCGCGATCTTCCTCGCCGCCGGAACCCACCCGAGCCGCGAAGCCGAGCGCGGCTAACGACCGGCGGAAGGGGGGCCCGCAGCGGCGCCGACGACGCCGAACGTGGAGCCGATGCAACTGCTGGTGCGGCGGTCCTTCATCTTGCCCGGAGCACCTGACCCAAACGAGGGAACGCGCCATTCGAGTCCTTCGGCGGCAGCGCCACCGGCCCCGCGGAGGAGGATGGTTCCGTCGCCGACCGGGAAGGAAACGGCGTTGTTGACGACCGGCACGATGCGGGCGACGGTGCCGCCTTTCTCGACCACTTCGACCCCGGTGACGCCATTGGGGACGAGCCCCGAGATGCGGGCGCCGCCATGACTGCCGAAGCAGGATTCCGAGAGCGTCAGCATCTGGAGTTTCCGCGCCTCCGCCAGTGGCATGCAGCTGCCGGATCCCGAGCCGGTGCCATTCGCTGCCTGCCGTTCGACGTCGTCGCAGACCCAACCCTTGACCCCCGCGGCGACGATGGTCGAACCGGGCCGCTTCACTTCGCCGAACCAGACCGGCCCGCGCACCTTCGGGTCGCCGCTACCGAATCCGTGGACGCCCTGAAACGAGAAACGCATGCTGGGCGGCAGCTTCTTGATCGCAACCCGTTCGTTCAGCAGGCTGAAGCCCGGCAGGTGCCGACCCCCCGAGGCCGGCGCGGCCGTCGCGGCACCGACCATCACCGCGCAGAGGAGCATGAAGACGCCGATGGTCGAGGCGCGCCGCCGTAGCACTTGTCGAGTAATCGAAGCGTTCACGGCAACATCTTCCCTGATCGGGAAGCCCTGCGGGCACGCCTCAATAAGCGCGGGCGACGATGGCGAGGAGGTCGGGCTCGTCCTCGGACTCGGGGACGGTGCCGTCGGGGCGGGTGATGCAGCGGACGCTGATGCCGTCGTCGAGGAGGCGACGCTCGCCCTCGGGGCCGAGCTTCGCCCACTCGATCCGGCCGACGCCCTCCTTGCCGACCTCGAGGGCCGACTCGAGGCTGTCGACATCGGTGGTCGCGTCGTCGCGGAAGGCGGTCGCCTCGGCGAGCATGTCGGACTGGATCGTGTCGAGGAGCTCGGTGACGAGGCCGGGCAGGTCGCCGAGCGGGACCTGGCGCTTCTCCCCCGTGTCGCGGCGGATCAGGGTCGCCTCGCCGGAGGAGAGGTCGCGCGGGCCGAGGTCGATCCGCACCGGCACCCCTTTCAGCTCCCAGTCGACGGCGCGGCGGCCGAAGCCGGTGTGGGTGTCGGCGTCGACCTCCACGCGGGCGCCGGCGGCGGCGATCGCGTCGCCGAGCTCCCGTGCCTTGTCGACCGCCCCGTCCTCGTCGCGGACGACGACGATCGCCACCTGGATCGGCGCGATCCGCGGCGGCAGTCGCAGGCCGCGCTCGTCGCCGTGGCCCATGATCAGGCCGCCGACGAGGCGGGTCGACGCGCCCCATGAGGTCGTCCAGGCGGTCTCCACCTCACCCGATTCGGCGGTGTAGGTGATGTCGAAGACGCGGGCGAAGTTCTGGCCGAGCTCATGGCTGGTCGCCAGCTGCAGCGCTTTGCGGTCGCGGGTGATCCCCTCGCAGGTCATCGTGTTGGTGGCGCCGGCGAAGCGCTCCTCGGCGGTCTTGCGGCCGAGCAACACCGGCAGCGCCAGCATCTCGACGAGGAAGTCGCGGTATACGTCGAGGTGGATCCGCAGCGCGTAGGCGGCGGCGTCGGCCTCGCTCGCGTGGACGGTGTGGCCCTCCTGCCAGAGGAACTCGCTGGTGCGCAGGAAGAGGCGCGGGCGCAGCTCCCAGCGGATCACGTTCGCCCACTGGTTCAGCAGCAGCGGCAGGTCGCGGTAGGAGTTGACCCATTTCGCCATCTGCTCGCCGAACACCGTCTCCGAGGTCGGCCGGATGACGACCGGCTCGGTCAGCTCTTTGCCGCCCGCGTGCGTCACCACCGCGAGCTCCGGGCTGAAGCCCTCGACGTGCTCGGCCTCGCGCTGCAGGTAGCTCTCCGGGATCAGCAGTGGGAAGTAGACGTTCTGCGCGCCCGCCGCCTTGATCCGGCGGTCGAGGTCGGCCTGGATCCGCTCCCAGATCGCGAAGCCGTAGGGGCGGATGACCATCGTCCCGCGGACCGGGCCGTTCTCGGCGAGGCCCGCCCGGGCGATCACGTCCTGGTACCAGCGCGGGTAGTCCTCGTTCGGGTCTGCGATAGGCGACTTAGGCATGGCGCGCATCCTAGATGACGCCGGCGGGCAAAGTCGCTCCTGCCCCGTCCCCCTTGCCAGTACCAATTTATACCACACAGGGGCCTTGTAACAAGCCCATGTCATCGCTCATACTCGCCCGCCTCAATGGTGTGGGTCACGTTTGGGGTGACTATCAGGGTGTGTTTTTTTCGACGGGAGGAGTGTGTGTATGAGTGAGACTTTCGACCACGATGTGGTGATCGTCGGCGGCGGGCCGACGGGGATGATGCTGGCGGCCGAGTTGGCGCTTGCCGGAGTGGAGGCGCCGGTCCTGGAGCGGCGGCCGGACCAGGAGCTCGACGGCTCGCGGGCGGGCGGCCTGCACTCGCGCGCGATCGAGCTGCTCGACCAGCGCGGCGCCGCCGAGCGCTTCCTGAGCGAGGGCTACACGGTCCAGATCGCCTCCTTCGGGGAGACGAAACTCGACATCAGCGACTTCCCCACTCGTCACCCCTACGGGCTGGCGCTGTGGCAGAAACACATCGAGCGGATCATGGCCGAGTGGGTGCGGGAGCTCGGCGTGGAGATCCGTTACGGCCAGGAGGTCACCGGCTTCTCCCAGGACGAGGCCGGCGTCGACGTCGCCCTCGCCGACGGCAGCTCGATGCGGGCCCGGTACCTGGTCGGCTGCGACGGTGGGCGCAGCGCGGTCCGCAAAGGCGCGGGAATCGGGTTCCCCGGCGCCGAGGCGACCAAGAGCACCCTCGTCGCCGAGGCGCGGATGGAGGACAAGAGCGGCTTCGGACTACATCGCGGGCCGCTCGGCGTGGGCGGCATCGGCCCGATGGAGGGTGGCGACGCCCTGCGGATCGTCGTCCCCGAGGCACGGCTGGAAAGTGGCGACGAGCCGACGCTCGACGAACTCCGCGACGCCCTCTTCACCGTCTACGGGACCGACTTCAAGGTCCACAGTCCGACCTGGATCTCGCGCTTCACCGACGCGACCAGGCAGGCCGATTCCTACCGTGAGGGCCGCGTCCTGCTCGCCGGCGACGCCGCCCATATCCACACGCCGATGGGCGGCCAGGGCATCCCGCTCGGGATGGGCGACGCGGTGAATCTCGGCTGGAAGCTCGCCCAGGTCGTCAAGGGCACCTCGTCAGATGACCTCCTCGACACCTACCAGTCGGAGCGTCACCCGGCCACCGCCCGCTCCCTCCGTTACACGATGGCGCTGAACGCTATCTCCCGGGTCGACCCGCGCAGCGAAGCCCTCCGCGACACCGTCGCCGAGGTGACGGTGTTGGACGAGCCGCGGGTGCACCTCGGGGCGCTGCAGTCGGGCCTCGACATCCACTACGACCTCGGCGAGGGCCACCCTCTCCTCGGCCGCCGAATGCCCGACCTCGACCTCACGACCGCGGACGGGCCGACCCGCGTCTTCGACCAGATGCACGACGCTCGCCCGGTGTTCCTCAACCTCGGCGGGTCTGGCACCTTCGACATCACCCCCTGGTCGGACCGCGTCAAGTCGATCGACGCGACCACCGAGAGCCCCTGGATCCTCCCCGTGATCGGCGAGGTTCCCGCTCCCACGTCCGTCCTGATCCGCCCCGACGGCCACGTCGTCTGGGTCGGTCACGGTGACACCGACGGCCTCGCCGACGCGCTCGCGACCTGGTTCGGCGTCGCCGCGACCTAGGCGATCAGGTCGCGGTCGAGGGGGCCGGGCTGGAGCTCTTCCTCGATCACGCCGTCGCCGGGATCGACCCGCAGGTAGGCGACCCGCACCCCGCCCGAGTCCTGCATCTCACGGTAAGGCTGCCCGTTCACGTAGTGGATCGCGCCGTGATCGGCGCAGCCGAAGCCCACCCCGCCCCCGCGCAGGAGGTGCTCCTCGAGGGCCTGGCGGCGCTCGGGGCGCTGCCAGTGGGGGCAGAAGGTCGCGTCGATCAGTCCGAGGCCGTCGACGATCGTCGGGGTGCGCCGGGAGAACGTGGTGGTGACTCCGTGGGCGTGCCAGCAGATGCCGCCCGCCGAGACGCCGGCGAGGAAGACGCCATCGCGGTAGGCGGCGCGGATCGCGCCCGGCACGCCGTGCAGGTGCCAGAGCGCCATCAGGTTGGCGGCCGAGCCGCCGCCGACGAAGATCAGGTCCTGGCCGCGCAGGTGGGCGGTGATGTCGTCGACCTCGCGGCGGAAGAGGGTGAGCACCGAGAGCTCGGCGTCGAGCTCGGCCCAGGTCTGGTGGAAGCGCTCGATCGAGTGGACCTGATCGCCGCTGGCGTTCGGCAGGTAACACACCCGCAGCCGGCCGTCGGCGCGCCGGGCGAGTTCGGCCACCTCGCGTTCGATCCCGGTCAGCTCACCGCTTTCGGAGAAGCCACCGCGCCGATCGCGACGATGTGGCGGTCGATCGAGGGAGTAGGCATCGGCGCTCACCCTATTGAGGGGCGAGTGCGGGGTCGTCGCGTCGACCGACGATCCGGAGGCGGCCCGCTGGAGTGTTCCCTGAGTTGCGAACTCCGTCGTCTCATGGCAGATTGCCGACCGGCCGAAAACCAGGCCTCCCCGTTTCCCCAAATCGCCCGAAGGGACCCATGAAGAAGATCCGCGCCAATCTCACCTACGCGAACGTGATGTCGACGATCGCGGTGCTCCTCGTCCTCGGCGGCGGCACCGCCCTCGCGGCGACCGTGGTCCTGCCGAAGAACTCGGTCGGCGCCAAGCAGCTGAAGAAGGGCGCGGTGACGCCGGCGAAACTGGCCCCCGCCGCGAAAGCGGCCCTCACCGGGCCGAGGGGCGCGACCGGGGCCGTGGGGCCACAGGGCCCGAAGGGCGATGCGGGAACCACGGGAGAAAAGGGCGAACCGGGCACCTTCTTGAGCGCCCTGCCGAGCGGTAGGACGCTGACCGGCGTGTACGGCATCAGCGGCCATATCCAGAACCCAGGAGACACCGGCGCCGAAGACGCGATCAGCTTCCAGATTCCCTTGTCCGAACCGCCGGTCGAAAGCGTCGTCATCGGCGGGGCCCCGACCACGGAATGCCCCGGGACCGTGAATGACCCGGCCGCCGCGCCCGGATACCTCTGCCTGTATGAACAGGCCGCCTACGGTGACGAGCCCGCACTCAAAGCCGAACCGACCGGCTCGGGCAAGGATGGCTTCGCCGTATTCATCCCAGGCGCCACCGTTGAAGGGCCCTACAACGACTACGGCACCTGGGCCGTCACCGCTCGCTGACCTGCCCCGCCGGCGCGCTTCAGCTCCACGTGGTGGTGACGGCGAAGGCGAGCGTCCTCTCCGGGCCGGGGACGATCCGTTGAAGCCGCGCCGAACCGGGTAACGACTTCCCATGCCGAGCGCCGCCGACACCGAAGATCGCGCCCGCCGGGTGATCCTCGAACTGGTCGAGGAACGGGGGACGGACAAGACGATCTGCCCCTCCGAAGCGGCCCGCGCGCTCGCCGGGGACGGGGACTTCCGCCCCTTCATGGAACAGGTCCGCGAAGCCGCTGGCGCCTTGGCCGCGGACGGTCGGGTCGAGGTCACCCAGAAAGGGCGGCCGGTGACGATCTCCGAGGCTCGCGGTCCGGTGCGGATCGGCCTGGCGGAGCGCTCGTGAGCCCGAGCCCCCGCGACCTCCTCGGACTGCCGTTGATGGCGCCGCGGGCGCTGCAGGCGGCGGGCGACTTCCTCGAGCGCCTGCCTGACATCGAGCAGGCGGCCGTCGCCGCGGTGGAGCGCGCCCAGGGCGCCCTCGATCAGCTACTCGACAGCGTCCGCCCGATCGAGACGGAACTCGAAGCGCTGCGCAAGGCGGCGGCGACGCTGGAGGGACAGCTGGCGGCGACCGAGCGCCAGATCGCCACCACCGACCGCAAGGTGGCCGAGCTCGAGGGCCTGGTCGCCCAGCTCATCGAGGTGGCGATCCGGGTCGAGGGCGCCGCCGAGCACTTCCTCGACAAAGTCCCCGGCCTCTCCGCCGAGCGCGCCGAGCAGCGGGCGGATGAGATCCGAGCCGCCGGCCGGAACCCGTCGGCGCCGCCCCGCCGGCCCGACGACCGCTGAGCGCCGCTCGCGAAGAACGCGGCTCCCGCTGTCCTGCTTAGTGCCCTGACCGCTTCGGCACGATGACGAACGATTCGACTCCGCATGGTCCGTACTCGTCTACCGGACATCCGGAGCCATCGGCTCGCGCACCCGGTGCGGGTCGCGGCGGCTTCGCCATCGGTCGCGGCGCCCTGGCCGTCTGCGCCGAGGCGCCCGAGCGCGTCGTCGACAGGGCGGCCGAGCCGGAAGCATCGCCGCCACAACCCGAGAGGAGGATCCCGGCGAGCAGGGCGACAGCGAGCAACGGGACGATCCACTTCATCGACCCCTTGAACCCGACGAGCGTCTCGAGGTTGCGCGGGCGAAAGGCGCCCACCGGAATCGAACCGGTGTAAACGGCTTTGCAGGCCGCTGCGTAACCACTCCGCCAGGGCGCCAAAAGGCTCATCGCGGTCGCGGCTCGAGGACGAGGGCGGCCGGATGGGCGCGGGACAGCTTAGAGCGTCGGGGGTGGTCGGGGCGGGTCGTGGGGCGTGGACGGTCGGTCGATGTTGCTTCAGTCCTGGAGGGCTGCGGCCGATTACCGAGGAGATTCAAACCATGTCCCGAACGGAGAAGTCTTGAAGCGCTTTCGTTTCCGCCCGACCTACTCGAACGTCGTCGCCACTTTGGCGTTGTTCTTTGCCCTCGCGGGCGGGGCCTGGGCGGCGACGCAGCTGCCGAAGGAAAGCGTCGGCTCGACGCAGCTGGCGAAGGGCGCGGTGACGCCGGCGAAGCTGAGCGCTCAGACGAAAAAGGGCTTCACCGGGGCGCGCGGCGAAGCGGGGCCGCAGGGCGCGCTCGGGCCGCGAGGAAACGAAGGGCAGCGCGGCGAAAACGGCGCGGTGGGCGCCACCGGGCCGCAGGGCATCCGCGGCGCGACCGGGGCTACCGGGGCGACCGGCTCTCGCGGCGAACCGGGCGAAATCGGCCTGCGCGGCGAACGCGGCCTGACCGGCCAGACCGGCGCACCCGGGGCGCCAGGCGACAAGGGGGAAACCGGGGCGCCCGGGGCAAAAGGCGAACAAGGCGATGAAGGTCCTCGCGGCCCAAAAGGCGCGGAAGGCGAACAAGGCATTCAAGGCGTGCAGGGAGTGCCGGGCGTTCAAGGCGAACCCGGGGCACCCGGCAAACCTGGGGAAAAAGGCGAACCCGGCCCGACCGGTCCGAGCGACGCCTACGTCGCCATCAGCGACGACGAACGGCTCGAAGTCGTCCACGGACTCCCGGGCGTGCCTCTCGAGCTCGCGCTCCCGGAAGGCGAATACGTCATCCAGGCCGTCCTGACGGTCGAAGGCGAAGGCAAAGCAGGGGCGACGGCCGAATGCAAGTTCATGGCCGGGGCGCCGGGGATCACGCTGGGTCAGTCGAACAACTTCAGCGCGAGCGTCCGTGCCGGGGCGATCGCCTCCCTGGTCGGCACGACCACCGCTATGGCCACCGAAGAATCGGGCGTGGACGTCTTCTGCGAAGCCGCCGGCGCGGGAACCTCGTTCCTGATCCCCGCCGAAGCCGCGCACCTGACGGCGACGAAGGTCGGCGCGCTCCACCAGCCGGCGACCTAGGCGCCGGACCGGATCAGCCTCGCAGCGCGGTGACCGTCAGTTCGAGCGGCACCTTGGCGCCGTAGCCGTCGCGCGCCATCGCGGTCACGATCAGGGCCGGCTTCTTGCCCGCCGCGAGCGCCGACCGCAGCTTTTCGCCGTCGTTGGCGCTGAGCGGGAGCATCATCCGCGCCGACCCGCCGCCCGTGACCCGCGCCCGCACCTTGCCCGTGCTGACCCGCGGGCTCGTGCTCTTCGCCGAGGCGATCACCGTGCAGGCCTCGGCCGGACACTCCGCCGTGACGACGATGCCGCCGGCACCGACCACGTTCTGGCGCGCCTGGCCGTCGATCTTGAAGACGAGCTTGTGGGTGCCGTGCGTCGCGCCCGCGCTCGAGATCGCCGGGGTCAGCGCCGCCGCCCCGCCGGTCATCGCCAACACACCGATGAGGATTCGGCCCGGGCGCCGTCTAAGTAGGCGTGGGGACCGGAGATCAGGGGACCGTTTCACTGCCGGACGATGAATCGACATCCCCTATTCCTACCCCATAAAACCGCATAACTACTGACTATCGAGTACGAGAAAAGGACGAATCCGATGCCGAAAGACAGGACCGAGATGGCCAAGGCCGTCTACCGCGCCTTCGCCGCCGCCGACCGCGACGCGATCGAGGCGCTGATCGCCCCCGAGTTCTCCTTCACCAGCCCCGCCGACCCGCAAGGGCTGGACCGCGCCGGCTACTTCGAGCGCTGCTGGCCCGGGGCCGGGAACGTCGAGGAGTTCGAGTTCGTGCGGCTGGTCGAGAACGGCGACGAGGTCGTCGTCACCTACGAGGCGACCCGCGCCGACGGCAGCCGCTTCCGCAACACCGAGGTGCTCACCTTCGACGGCGAGCAGCAGACGCGCGCCGAGGTCTACTTCGGCTGGGACCTCTGAGCGAGCGGGGCGCGGCGCCGGAGCGCCGCCCCGCCGCGCCGGCTATTCGGGCGCGTCGCCGTCGGTGTCGTCGTACGGCGTGACCGTGCCGTAGTCCTCGACCGTGCCGCCGTCGCGTTCTGACGCCTGGTCCGGGTCGTCCCCGGCCTCGCGCAGCGAGCGGCGCTGGCGCAGGTAGTCCCAGGTCTTGTCGAGCTGGATTTTGAGCTCTTCGAGGCGGGCGTGCTCGTCGTCACCGAGGCCCTCGCCCTCGTGGCGGTGGAGCAGCTCCTCCTCTTCCTTGACGAGCTTGTCGATGCGGTCGAGTACTTGCTGGTCGTCCATGCGCCGTAGGTTATCCCGCCGCCGCCGCGAGGTCCCTCAGGTGTTCGCGGAAACCGCGGCCGAAGGCGGTCGGGGTGCCGTCGTAGGCGGTGATCAGGGACGGGCCGGCCTGGCAGGTCCAGCCGCCGTGGGTGTCCCAGGCCCAGGCGAGGTAGGAGATCCCGTGCGCGTCGGCCCAGTCCATATAGGGGTCGATGTAGGTGTCGCGGCAGTCGCCCTCCCCCAGCTCGCCGGTCACCACCGGGTGGGTCGCGGCGATCCTCGCGAGCGCGGCGCGGCAGGACCCGAAGCAGGAGGCGAAGTTGTAGGTGTGGTTGGAGGCGACCTCGGCGTCGGCCGGGTCGGGCGGCAGGTGGGCGAGCCAGCCGCCGTCGTCACGCGCCCACTCGGTGCCGCCGAGCATCACCGGCTGGCGAGCGCCGGTCGAGCGCACCGCTTCGACCAGTTCGGCCATCCCGGCGGCGCGGTAGGTGCCGACGCGCGGGTCGTGGATGACGCAGCCGTGCTCCCAGCACCTCCACCCCACGTCGTGCGGCTCGTTGTAGAGGTCGAAGAGGACCGCGTGGTCGCCGCGGTATTCGGCGGCGACCGAGCGCCAGAAGTCGGGGGCATGGTCGGCGTCGGGCATCGGGATGATCCCGGTCGCCTGTTGGGATCCAGGGGCGGCCCAGTGGAGGTCGAGGATCACGTAGAACCCGGCGTCCTCGAGCCGCGTGACCCACCCCCGGATCGTCCGCCGGTAGGCCTCGCCGCCAAGCTTGGGATCGATCCCATTGATGCCGAGCCAACAGGTCTCGTTGAGTGGCACGCGAACCGCGTTGATCCGCCAAGCCTTCATCGCCTGGATCGACGCCGCGTCACTAGGCCCGTCAAAGAACCCGTACCCCTGCTGACACGAGTACTCGGTCCCCGAACGATTGACGCCGAGCAGCCGCACCGTCCGCCCCGCCTTATCGACCAGGTTCGCGCCCCGAACGCCAATCCAAGGCTTCGCGGCCGCCGGCCCCGCCCCGAGCAGGACGAGCCCGAGCACGGCGAGGAGCACTGCGGCGGCGCGAGCGGGGGTCGGGTGACTCCTGAACGAACCTCCCCGCAGTTCGTGAGAGAAGGAGT